>QHUT01000066.1 GCA_003222055.1 Gemmatimonadota bacterium | reverse complement strand
TTCGGGGATCACGTTCACGACCCCGCCCAATGCGTCCGAGCCGTACAGCACGCTCGCCGGGCCACGGATCACCTCGACCCGCTGCGCGAGGCGGGCGTCTACCGATGGTCCGTCCTCGTCGCTCCAGGAGTAGTCCTCGAGCCGGCTGCCGTCCTCGAGCACCAGCACGCGCGGGCCCGTGAGCCCCCGGATGACAGGCTTGCCGATCTGCTGTCCCGTGGTGAGCGCGTTGATCCCAGGGAGCGAGCCCAGCGCGTGGGCGAGGGACACGCTCTGCTCGCGCCGCAGCCGGTCCTCGGAGAGGGCCTGCGTCGGGAGCGGCGATAGTCCCGCTGCGAGCGGCGCGCGCGTCGCCGTCACCGTGACCGGCTCCACCCAGAGGGACGTGCGGTTCAGGACGACCGAGAGCGTCGTCGCGCCGCGGATGGTGACGTCGCGTGCGAGCGGCGCGAACCCGAGCCCGCGCACCGTGATCGTGTAGCGACCCGGGGGGATGTCGGCGAAGCGATACCCACCGTCCGCCTGGGTCACCGCCACCCGGTGGAGCTCCACCACGGTCACGGTCGCACCGGCGACCGGGTTGCCGTCCGGGTCCGCGACCCGACCGGACAGGGTATCCCCGCCCGCGAGCAGGGTGGCCACGAGCACTATTGCGTCGAGCATCAGCGCTTGTCGCCCCCCACGCCCACGGCGGGCACGTTCAGGTCGTGTAGCATTCGATTGAAGGCGGCGAGATCCCCCGTCTCGATGCCGCGCAACGCGGCGAGCTCCTTGTCGAGCCTCGCCGACAGCTCCGCGAGCACTTCGCGCTCCTGCCTGGTGGGCGCCGCGTCCGCGCTCTGCACCATGGCGTTGAGCGACAGCAGCTGGTTGTAGATCTGGATCTGCCAGTGCAGCGTGGATTCGTCGGCGTGCGCGTGCGGCTCGCTCAGACGGGCGCGCACCGCCTCGAGGCTGCGCTTCAGGGAGTCGGCCTGCGACTTGACGCGGGTGCCGTCGGGCCGATTCTTGGTCCAGTCCGTCCAGCTCGCGAGCTGCGACTCGGCTTGCTCCACCCGCTCCACCGCGGTCACGAGGGTGTCGATGCGGTCGTGAATCTGGAGCGCGAGCGCGTACTGGGCCGCGAGGTCCGCCGGGGACGTGGTCACGCGTGGGTCATTCAGCACTGTGAACGGCTGGGTGTAGCTCTGCCCGCCGACGGTGACCTTCACGCTGTAGCGGCCCGGGGGCACGATCGGTCCCTGGATCGTCCCCTCGTCGACCACGATATCCTTGGCCTTTTTGGCGTCGGGCGCGCGCAGGTTCCAGACGAAGCGGTTGGTACCGGCGCGAGCCGGGACGGCAGAGTCGCTGGGCGCGTACGTCGCGCTGTCGACGGTGGCGCTCGAATCGGCCTTCCCCGAAAACGTGCGAATCACGGTACCGGCGCTGTCGAGGAACGCGAGCGCGACCTCGCCCGCGGGCTTCTGCTGGAGCCAGTAGGTGACGCCCGCGCCGGGAAGGGGGTTCTCTCCCGCCGCGGGGACGGGTCGCTCGCTGCGCCCGCCGAGGAAGCGCACCGCGGGCTCGGGGGCGAACACGTGCACGCGCTCGCCCCGCAACGCGGGTGTGAGCTGGCGCAGCGGCGAGATGTCGTCGAGCACCCAGAACGCCCGCCCGTGCGTGGCGACGACGAGGTCGCTCCCGTGGACCGCGATGTCGCGCACCGAGCTGCGCGGCAGGTTGAGCTGCAGCGGCTGCCAGCGGCCGCCGTCGTCGAACGTGACGTAGATGCCGGTTTCGGTGCCGGCGAACAGCAGGCCCCGCCGCACCGGATCCTCGCGGACCGCGCGGGTGTACGCGCCGGCCGAAATGCCCGTAACGATCTTGGTCCAGGTCTTGCCGTAGTCGGCCGTCTTGAACAGGTAGGGCTCGACGTCGTCCTGCTGGTACCGGTTGGCCGCGAGGTAGGCGACGGCGGCGTCGAAGTGCGACGGCTCGAGCAGACTGACGCGCGTGAACTTGCCCAAGCCTTTCGGCGTGACGTCGTCCCACGTCGCACCGGCGTCCCGCGAGAGATGGATCAGCCCGTCGTCCGATCCGGCCCAGAAGACGCCCGCTTTCATGGGAGATTCGGCGAAGCTGAAGATCGTCCCGTACCACTCCGTGCCGGTCATGTCACGCGTGATCGGTCCACCCACCGGGCCGAGGGTAGCGGCCTCGTGGGCGCTCAAGTCGGGGCTGATCGCCTGCCAGTTGGCGCCGCCGTCCGTGGTCTTGAACACCTTTTGCGCCGTCACATACAGCGTGTTGCGGTCGTGTGGCGAGAACACGATCGGGAAGGTCCATTGGAACCGGTAGGGCACGTCGGCCGCGGCGTACCCGTCGTAATTGTTGAGCCACACGGACACGTCGCGCGCCTGTCGGGTGCGGTGGTCGTAGCGGGTGAGCGTCCCCATATACGTCCCCGCAAACACTGTGCCCGGATCGCCCGGCTGGGGCGCGATGTAGCCCGACTCGCCTCCCCCCACGGAGTACCAGTCGCGCAGCGTGATCGCCCCGTCGTCCGAGCGGCTCGGGATCGAGACGGTGCTGTTGTCCTGCTGCGCGCCGTAGACGCGGTAGGGGAACTGATCGTCGGTCGCGACGTGGTAGAACTGCGCCGTGGGCTGGTTGTTCACGCTGGACCACGTGGTGCCTCCGTCGAACGACACGGTGGCGCCGCCGTCGTTCCCCTCGATCATGCGCCGGGGATCCCTGGGGTCGATCCACAGGACGTGGCAGTCCCCGTGGGGGACGCGGATGCGCGTGAACGACTTGCCGCCGTCCACGGAGCGCCAGGTGCCCAGGTTCAGGACGTACATGGTGTTCTCGTCGGCGGGATCGGCCGTGACGAACGAGAAGTACCACGGCCTCACCATGAATTTCTGCTCCGCGTTGACGCGCTCCCAGCTCGCCCCCGCGTCGTCGGACCGGAAGATGCCGCCGCTCGAGTCGGCGGCCGGGCCTTCGACGCTCGCCCACAGCCGCGAGGGGTTGGCGGGCGACACGGCGATCCCGATGCGGCCGAGGGGCCGGGGGGGCAGACCGCGGCTCGCCGTGATGTCGGTCCAGGTATCGCCGCCGTCGCTGCTCTTCCACAACCCGCTCTTGCCGCCTCCAGCCGAGAAACCCCACGGGAAGCGCTGGCTCTTCCACATGGCGGCGTAGAGCACGCGCGGGTTCGTCGCGTCGAGTGCCAGGTCGATCGCTCCCGTCGAGTCGTCGACGTACAGCACCTTGGCCCAGGTCCGGCCGCCGTCGGTCGATCGGAACACGCCGCGCGTCGGATTGGGCCCGAAGGCGTGTCCCATCGCGGCGACGTACACGACGTCGGGGTTGGCCGGATCCACGCGCACGACGGCGATGTGACGCGTGTCTGCGAGGCCCAGGTGCCGCCACGTCTCGCCACCGTCGGTCGAGCGCCACATGCCCTCGCCGTACGTCAGATCCTCGCGCCAATCGGCTTCGCCCGCGCCCACGTAGATCACGTTGGGGTCGGAGGGAGCCACGGCGATCGCGCCGACCGACGCGATGTCGGACCGGCCGTCGGTCACGTTGCTCCACGTCTCACCGCCGTTGGCGGTCTTCCACACGCCGCCGTCCACGGCGCCGAAGTAGAAGACCAGTGGTCGCGTGGGGTCGCCCGCCACCGCCACGGCCCGCCCGCCCCGGAACGGTCCTACCAGGCGCCAGTGCAGCGCGCGCAGCGCCGGGTCCGTCGGCACCGACGCCTCGCGGGCGGACTCGGCGCGCGCAGGAGCACGTTTCGCCTTCTGAGCCGCCAGCGGTCCCGCGACAGGGAGCCCAATGATCACGCAGCCGACGAGCGGGATGGTTCGCAGGAGTGACATGAGCGACTCCGGGTGGTGGAACGGCACGCAGCATATCGCGCGCTACGACCGGTGGCAAGCTGCAGCGGAAACACGCGGGGCCCGAACCCATAACGCCTGAGCCCAGGCCCCGATCTGTGTCGCAATATCCCGAGGGGCGATGTCGGCTAGCGGCGGTCTCCCCACTTTTTGAACAAGCGGTACTCCGGTCCGGCGAGCTCCTCGGGCCAATCCGCGAAATGCTCCTCGCCGCGCCAGTCTTCCGAGTGTGGCGCGGGCGACCACGGGCCCGCGTCGTCGTGAGAAGGTCCTCGCCAGGCCTCACGGTCCGCTGCAAACAGGCGCTCGAGCTCGTCGTCTCCCGGATCGCCGGGCATCCACGCGCGTGCCATACATCGCTCCTCGTCGGCACCGTACACCAGCCTCGCAAGCCGCGTGCCCGTTCCGGGGATGCGAGACAACTCGCCGCGTGCTATATGGATAGGACGAGGGGCTCGGCACGTGCCGGCCGGCCGGCCGCCTCGCGCGACCGTGCGGGACGCGGGCAGCGTGACACAACGCTCCAGGTGACCGGGATCACGCCAGGGTCAGGCCGGGCTCACGCCAGGATCACGATGGATCTGCGCATCACCTATCACGTCCACGGCGCCGACCACCGCGCCGCCGCCGCCCGCGCCCGCGAGATCGCGCTCGAGCAGACGGTCGAGCTGGCGGCGGACGCCCTCTCCGCCGACGTGGCCGCGCGCATCGTGGGCCGGGTCGAGGCGGTCGAGCCGCTGGGCGAGGGACGCTGGAGCAGCGTGATCGCGTACGATCCGGCCGTGGTGAGCGGCGAGATTCCGCAGCTCCTCAACCTGCTGTTCGGCAACGTCTCGATGCAGGCCGGTGTGGTCGTGGCGGATGTCGACTGGCCGCTCGAGCTGCTCGCCTCACTCGGCGGGCCGCGCCACGGCATCGCGGGCCTGCGCGAGCTTACGGGCGCACAGGGGGGCGCACTGCTCTGCACCGCGCTCAAGCCGCTCGGCGTGTCCGCGGCGCAGCTCGCCGAGCGGGCGTATCGATTCGCGCTCGCCGGGATCGACCTCGTGAAGGACGACCACAGCCTGACGGACCAGCCGCCCGCGCCCTTCCGCGAGCGGGTGCCGCGTTGCCAGGACGCCGTCGCGCGGGCGAACCGCGAGACCGGGGGGAACACGCTTTACCTTCCCAACGTCACCAGTGGTGTGACTGCGATGCTCGAGCGGGCGGCGCTCGCCCGCCGCGTGGGATGCCGGGGCTGCGTCGTGAACGCGCTCCCCGCGGGTCTCGACGCCGTGCGCGCCGTGGCGGCGACGGGGCTCGCCACCATGGCGCACCCCTCGCTGGCGGGGGCCTTTTTTCACGAGGACCACGGGATCGCGCCGCCGGTGCTCTTGGGCGACCTGTTTCGCCTCGCGGGGAGCGATGCCGTGATCTATCCCAACGTCGAGGGGCGATTTACGTTGTCGGAAGCGACGTGCGCCGCGATCAACGCGCGCCTGCGCGCACCGCTCGGCTCCGTGCGCCCCTCGTTCCCCGTACCCGCGGGAGGTATCGATGTGGCCCGGGTGCCGCATTGGATCGACCGCTACGGCGCCGACACCATCTTCCTCGTCGGAGGGAGCCTGTACGCGCAGCCGGACCTCGTCGCCGCGGCGCGACGCCTGGTCGGGGCGGTGCGGGCTCTATCGCGATGACCGACCCGTCGAAGCTCCTCAAGTTCGCTGCCTTCCGCTGGGACGGCGTGCCCCTGCGCCAGTACAAGACGGCGGACGTTCCCTACCGGGGCGTCACGCGACAGACGCTCCTGGGCGAAGGGGCCGGTGAGGAGGCGTTCAACTTCCTCACGCGCTACTTCGAGGTCGAGCCGGGGGGCTACTCGACCTTCGAGCGGCACCGGCACCCGCACGCCGTGGTCGTGATCCGCGGGCGCGGGCGCGTGATCCTGGGCGACACGACGCACGATATCGCGCCGTTCGACTGCATCTACGTGGCTCCCGGCGTGGCGCACCAGTTCCGGGCGAGCGGCGAGGAGCCGCTGGGGTTCCTGTGTACGGTGGACCGGGAGCGGGATCGTCCCGAGGTGATCGGGTGAGTCTCCAGTCCGTCAACCCCGTCACGGGGGCCGTGCTCGAACGCTTCGAGGAGACGTCGCCCGGGGAGCTGGACCGAATCATCGTGCGGGCGGATGCGGCGTCGCGCGATTGGCGCCGCGTGCCCGTCGCGGGGCGCGCCGAGCGGCTGCGCGCGGCGGCCCGCATCCTGCGCGAGCGGAAGGATGCCTACGCCCGCACGATGGCGCTCGAGATGGGGAAGCCGCTCGCGCAGGGGACGGCGGAGGCGGCGAAGTGCGCGTGGGCGTGCGACTATTACGCGGAGCAGGCCGCCGCCATGCTGGCGGACGAGCCGCGCGAGACGGACGCGGCGCGAAGCTACGTCCGCTTCGACGCGATCGGGCCCGTGCTCGCGATCATGCCGTGGAATTTTCCCTTTTGGCAGGTGTTCCGCTTCGCGGCCCCGGCGCTCGCCGCGGGGAACGCCGGCATACTGAAGCACGCGCCCAACGTGTCGCGCTGCGCGCTCGAGATCGAGCAGCTGTTCCGCGAGGCCGGGTTTCCGGAGGGGCTGTTCCGGGCGGTCTTTCTCTCGAACGAGGCGACGGCGGGAGTCATCGCCGACCCACGCGTGCGCGCCGTGACCCTCACCGGGTCGGACCGCGCCGGGAGCCAGGTGGCGGAGCGCGCCGGACGACACCTCAAGAAGACGGTGCTCGAGCTCGGAGGCAGCGACCCGTTCATCGTGCTCGACGACGCCGACCTGACGCGCGCGGCGAAGACCGCGGCCGATGCCCGGCTTCAGAACAGCGGTCAGAGCTGCATCGCGGCGAAGCGGTTCATCGTGGCGGATCGGGTCGCGGGCCGATTCATCGAGCAGTTCACCGCGGAGATGCGCTCGCGACGGGTCGGCGATCCGCTCGACCCGGCGACCGCCGTGGGCCCGCAGGCACGGCTCGATCTGCGCATCAACCTGCACCGCCAGGTGGAGGAGTCGGTGCGCCAGGGCGCCCAGCTGGTGCTCGGTGGGCGGGTGCCGGACGGCCCGGGGGCGTTCTATCCACCCACCGTCCTCGCGGCCGTGCAGCCCGGGACCCCCGCGTTCGATGAAGAGACCTTCGGGCCGGTAGCGGCGGTGGTGGTCGCCCGGGACGAGGGCGAAGCGGTTCGCATCGCGAACACCTCGGTGTACGGGCTCGGCGCCTCCGTCTGGACGGCCGACCGCGCGCGTGGCGAGCGCATCGCGCGCGAGCTCGACGCGGGGAGCGTGTTCGTGAACGGGTTGGTCAAGTCCGATCCCCGGCTCCCGTTCGGCGGGGTGAAGCGTTCCGGCTACGGGCGCGAGCTGTCGGAGTATGGGCTGCGGGAGTTCGTGAACATCAAGACGGTGTGGGTGGCGTGACGGTCCGCGTCGGCACCTCCGGCTACAATTTCCCCGAGTGGAAGGGGACGTTCTATCCGGCCAAGACCCCCGAGTCCAAGATGCTCGAGTACTACGCCCAGCGTCTGTCGACGGTCGAGGTGAACTACACGTTCTATCGGATGCCGAACGCGAAGACGGTCGCGGGATGGGATCAGGCGACGCCCGCCGGGTTCACGTTCGTGCTCAAGGCGCCCCAGCGCATCACGCACCTCGCGCGCCTCAAGGACGTGGACGATCCGCTGCGCTACTTCATCGAGACGGCGCGCAAGCTCGGACCCAAGCTCGGGCCGATGCTGTTCCAGCTCCCTCCCAACTTCAAGATGGACGTGGACCGGCTCAACGACCTGCTCACCCAGTTCCCCGCCGACCTGCGCTGCGCCTGGGAGTTCCGCCACGAGTCCTGGTTCACCGACGACGTGTACGCGGCGCTGCGTACCGCCAACGCCGCCCTGTGCGTCGCGGACACCGAAGCGGGGCACACGCCGCTCGTCGCCACGGCGGACTTCGGCTACCTGCGGCTGCGCGACGAGGGGTATAAGAAGGAAGACCTGCAGCAGTGGGCGAAAACGGTGCGGGACCTCGGCAAGGAGTGGCAGGACGCGTTCATCTTCTTCAAGCACGAGGAGTCGGGCATCGGGCCGCAGCTGGCGCAACAGTTCGTGACCCTGCTCGAGTGAGCGATGGCCGAGCCCGTGATCTTCGGTTCCCACGACGCGCAGACGCTGGCGCAGCTGCGTGACGTCGCGAGCCGGGCCGATCGCGTGGCCCTGATGGCGGACGGCCACCTGGGCTACGTCATGCCCATCGGCGGCGTGGCGGCGTACCGCCGCCAGGTGAGCGTCGTGGGCGTGGGGTTCGACATCGCGTGCGGCAACGCCGCCATCCGGACGGACCGGCGGGCGCGCGACTACTCCCGCGCGGAGCTCGAAGCCCTCGCCGACGAGATCCAGCACGTCATCTCGTTCGGGATGGGCCGGACCAACCGGGCCGACGACGCGCCCACCGATCATCCGCTGTTCGCGGACCCCGCCTGGAGCGCCCTGCCGGGGAAGCACGAGCGGGACGGACTCAAGGCCAAGGCACGCAGCCAGCTCGGCACCGTGGGCGGCGGCAATCACTATGTGGACGTGTTCGCGGACGAAGCGGGGGATCTCTGGGTGGGCGTCCACTTCGGGAGCCGCGGTCTGGGCCATACCGTGGCGTCGGGGTTCCTGGCGCTATCGCAGGGGAAAAGGTGGGGCGAGCGCGTTCCGGAGCGGGAGGCGCTGTTCTCGCTCGACCAGCCGCTCGGGCACGACTACTGGCAGCTCATGACGTTGGCGGGCGCGTACGCGTACGCGGGGCGGGAGTGGGTGGCGCGCAAGGTCGTTTCGCTCCTGGGTGGTGAGGAGCTGGAGCTCGTGCACAACCACCACAACTTCGCGTGGCAGGAGACGCACGGCGGGACGGACTACGTCGTGGTGCGGAAGGGGGCGACGCCGGCGTTTCCCGGCCAGCGGGGCTTCGTGGGGGGCTCGATGGGCGACGACGCGGTGATCATCGAGGGCGCGCGCGGCGATTCGGAGCGCCAGCGCGCGTCGCTGTATTCGACGGTGCACGGGGCCGGCCGCGTGATGTCGCGCACGGCGGCGCGCGGCAAGGTGAACCGCAAAACGGGCGCGGTCGTCAGTCCCGGGAAGATCACGTGGGACATGCTGCGCGAGTGGGTGGGTGAGAAGGGCGTGATTCTGCGGGGCGGGGGCCTCGATGAGTCCCCCCATGCCTACCGTCGTCTGCCGGACGTGCTCGCGGCGCAGGGCGACACCGTGACGGTGCTCCACACCCTGACGCCGCTGATCGTCGTGATGGCGGGGGAGAACGAGCTGGACCCCTATCGGGATTAGCTCGTGAGTCGGCGATAGATCGACAGGTGCCTCAGCGCGGCCGCCTTCTTTCCCCCCTTCTCGTACAGCCGCGCCACGTTGTAGTGCGCGTCCGCGAGCCGCGGGTCGAGGGCGAGCGCCGCGCGATACGCCTCCACCGCGTCCCCCGGACGGTCCAGATCCTCGAGCGCGATCCCCAGGTTGAACGCGGCGGTCGCATGCTCGGGTTTCTCGCGCAGCGCGAGCCGGTAGTGGCGCTCGGCCTCCTGCACCAGGCCCTCTTCATGCAGCAGCCGGCCCAGGTTCACGTGGGCATCCGCGTGGTGGGCGTCGAGCTCGAGGGCACGCCGGTACGCGTCGCGGGCCTCCGCGGGCTCCACGGCCTCGAGCTCGAGGCCCAGCTCGTACCAGTCGTCGGCGTCGAGGTCACCTGCGGCGGCGCGCGCCGCTTGCGCGGTGCGACGCGCGATCGGCGCCGCGCGCGTCGCGAGATCGGAGACGGCGAAATCGAGATGGGTCTGGTCCGATTCGGGATTCCAAGCCGTTTCGCCGTCGCTCACCATGATGCGGTCGCCCTCGGCCGTGATCCGCAGCTCGGCCAGCGAGCGGCCGCGCGGCAGCTCCAGGCGCAGTTTCTTCAGGGCGCGCCGGATGCGCCGGGTGGGGATACGCGCGGCCACCAGGGCCTTGGCCGTGCGCAGGATGACGAGATCCTGAAAGGAGAACTGCAGTCCGCCCCGCCGTCTGCGCCCGGCCGCAGGGGCGGGCGTCAAAAAACCGTCGCGTGCGAATCCCCGCACCTGCGCGACGGTCAATCCCAGCAGCCTAGCGACGTCCCGGGAATTGTATCCCTTCATCCCGTACTAACCCCTAGCCCCTGGCACCTCCCACCTTCCGCTTGGCCGCGGGAGCCGCCTTCGGCGCCTTGCCCTCGACCCGCTTCGCGGGCTTCCGCTCCCCAGCGGTCCCTTTCGCCTTGAGGCTCGCCTTGAGTGCTTCCATCAGGTCGATGATCTGCGTCTTGGGCGCCTCGGCGGGCTCCTCGGTGATCTCCTTCCCCTCCACCTTGCGCTGAATCTGCTCGAGCACCCGCTTGCGCACGTTGTCCTCGTAATTCTCGGGCTTGAAGGCCTCGGACGCCGCCTGCTCCACCAGCTGAACGGCGAGCTGCAGCTCCGGCTTCTTGACCTCGATCTTGGGGATCGGCACCTCGGCGATCGAGCGGATCTCGTTGGCGTAGCGCAGCTGCTCCATCACGAGCCCGTTGGCCTCGGGTCGCACGGCGATGAGGTACTGCTTGCCGCGCGCCGCGTACTGCCCCACCGCAACGCGCCCCGTCTGCTTGAGCGCCTCCGCCAGCAGGCGATACGCCCGGTCGCCGCCTTTGTCGGGGCCGAGGAAATACGACTTCTCGACGACTTTCCTATCCACCTGGTCCGCCGGCACGAACTCGGTGATCTCGACCGTGTTGGTGGACTTTTCCTCGAGGGCCTTCAGCTCCTCCGGCTTGAAGATCACGTACTGCCCCTTCGTGAACTCGTAGCCCTTCACCATCTCGTCCTTCTCGACCTTGTCGCCGTCTTTGGAGCAGACGTACTGCTGCTTCAGGCGGGCGCCGTCCTTTTTGTGGAGCCAGTTGAAGCTGATGGCGGCCGACGACTCACCGGTCGAAAACAGTTTGATCGGCACGGACACGAGGCCGAAGGACAGGGTCGCGGAACCAAGCGGGTGTGCGCTCATAGGTTAAGATTTCACCCCAATGCCTTCAAAACGGAAGCCCGGGCCGGATCCGCTCGGTACCTACCGGGCCAAGCGGTCTCTGGACCGCACGCCGGAGCCCGGCGCCCGTCCCGCCACGGCAGCACCGTCCGCCGGGGGGCTGTTCGTCGTGCATATGCACGCCGCCCGCCGGCTCCATTGGGACCTGCGCCTCGAGATGGACGGCGTGCTCCGGTCCTGGGCCGTTCCGAAGGGCCCCTCGCCCAATCGGGCCGACAAGCGCCTCGCCGTGCACGTGGAAGACCACCCGCTCGAGTACGGCGACTTCGAGGGGCTGATCCCCGAGGGCAACTACGGGGCCGGCGCGGTGATCGTGTGGGACCGCGGACGTTGGGTACCGCTCGAGGATCCCCATGAGGGCATGAAAAAAGGGAAGCTGCTGTTCGAGCTGCACGGCTACAAACTCAAGGGCAAATGGACCCTCGTGAAGCTCAAGAAGGGCGAGAAGGAGTGGCTGCTCATCAAGGAGAAGGATGGCTACGCCGCGTCGGACGGGGCGCTGCCGCTCGAGTCGGTCCTGTCCGGGCTCACCGTCGAGGAGCTGAAGGCGGGAAAGGACCGCGCGGCGCCGGTGGTGAAGGCGCTCGCCCGTCTCAAGGCGCCCAGGCGCGCCATCACGCTCGCGCAAGCGGAGCCGATGCTGGCGGAGACGCGCGAGCAGCCGTTCTCGAAGCCCGGATGGCTGTTCGAACTCAAGCTCGACGGGTACCGGGTCCGCGCCGGCCGCGAGGCAGGAGACGCGCGGCTCGTCACCCGCAACGGGCACGACATCGCGCCCTCGTTTCCGGAGATCAGCCGCGCCCTGACGGCGCTGCCGTATGACGGGTACATCTTCGACGGCGAGCTGGTCGTTCCGGACGAGGCGGGGCGGCCGAGCTTCCAGCGACTCCAGAACCGCGCCAAGGTGGCCCGGGCGCTCGAGGTGCGGCGCGCCGCGGTCGACGCGCCCGCGGTGCTGTACCTGTTCGATCTGCTCGCCTTCGAGGGCTACGATCTCCGGCCGCTGCCGCTCGAGCAGCGCAAGGCCCTGCTCGAGCAGATCGTACCGCGCGTCGGTCCGATCAAGTATCTCACGCACTTCGAGAAGGACGGCGAGGCGCTGTACGAGCAGGTCGTGAAGATGGGGCTCGAGGGGATCGTGGCGAAAAAGGCGGACGCACCCTATCGTGCCGGCCGCTCGCCCAACTGGCTCAAGATCCGCGCCGACCGGGTCGACGACTTCGTGGTCGTGGGCTTCACGCGGCCCAAAGGCTCGCGCTCGGGGTTCGGCGCGCTCGACCTGGGCGCGTACGAGAACGGGAAGCTGGTGTACAGCGGACGCGCGGGCAGCGGGTTCAGCGCGGCGCAGCTCAAGGACGTGAGCGCCGTGCTGGAGCGCGGAGTTCGTCCGACGCCGGCCTTTAGCGGCCCGGTCCCCCAGGACTCCGGGCACACGTGGGTCGAGCCCACGCTGATCGCGGAAGTCCGGTACAAAGAATGGACCGACGAAGGGCTGTTGCGGCAACCGGTGTTCGTTCGATTTCGGGATGATAAGCCGATCACGGAAGCAGCGACACGCGGAAGGGGGAAGAGGGAAGAGGGAAGTGACTCCGATCGTGAGTCGCTTCCTCTTCCCCCTTTTCCCGTCCCTCTTCCCCGAGAAGTAAAGTTTTCGAATCTCGAGAAGGTCTTCTGGCCCGACGAGCGCTATACCAAGGGCGACTTGATCGACTACTACCGGGCGATATCCCCGTGGATGTTGCCCTATCTGGCCGACCGGCCGCTCGTGCTCACGCGCTTCCCCGACGGCATCAACGGGAAGTCCTTTTTCCAGAAGGACGCCCCGGAGTATGCCCAGGCGTTCGTGCGAACGGTCACGATCTGGAGCGAGGACTCGCAGCGCGACCTTGACTATTTCGTGTGCGACAACGAGTCCTCGCTTCTCTACATCGCCAACATGGCCGCGATCCTGCTTCACGTCTGGTCGTCCCGCGTGTCGACCCTGGAAACGCCCGACTGGTGCATCCTGGACCTCGATCCGAAGGAGGCCCCGTTTAGGGACGTGGTCACGGTCGCGAAGGCCGTCCAGGCGTTGTGCGACGATATCGGCCTGCCGACGGGCATCAAGACGAGCGGCTCGACCGGCCTTCACGTGCTGATCCCGTTGGGCCGCCAGGTCACCTACGAACAATCCCGCACGCTCGGCGGACTCCTGGCTCGTGTCATCGCGGCCGAGCTGCCGGAAATCGCCACGGTAACACGCCAGGTCCAAAGGCGCGACGGCAAGGTGTACCTCGACTACGTGCAGAACGGCCACGGGCGCCTGCTCGTCGCCCCGTTCAGCGCGCGGCCTCTGCCCGGGGCGCCGGTGTCGATGCCGCTCAAGTGGAGCGAGGTCACGCCGAAGCTCGATATCAAGAGGTTCACGATCAAGACCGCCCCGGCCCGGATGCAGAACCTGGAGCAAGACCCGCTCCGCTCGGTGCTCGCGCTCAAGCCCGATCTCGTCCAAGCGCTCGAACAGCTCCATGGCCGCCTCGGTTGAGCTGCGCATCGCCGTGGACGAGCGGGCGGGGGACGTGTCGGGGCTGCTGGTTCGGCCGGACGGCGCGCGCCTGCTGTACGTGCTGGCGCACGGGGCGGGGGCGGGGATGCGCCATCCGTTTCTCGAGACCGTTGCGCGGCAGCTCGACGGGCGGGGGATCGCCACCCTGCGATATCAGTTCCCCTACATGGAGCGCCGGGCCAGCCGGCCCGATCCGCCCGCGGTCGCGGCGGCGACGGTGCGGGCCGTGGTGGCGGAGGCGGCTCGCGTCGCGCCGGGGCTGCCGCTCGTGGCAGGCGGCAAGTCGTTCGGAGGGCGGATGACGTCTACCGCACAAGCGGAAGAGCCGCTCCCCGGCGTGCGCGGCCTCGTGTTCCTCGGGTTTCCGTTGCACCCGCCGGGACGGCCGGACGACAAGCGGGCGGAGCATCTGGCGCAGGTGCGGATCCCCATGCTGTTTCTCCAGGGAGACCGGGACGAGTTCGCCGACTTGAAGTTGCTGAAGCCGGTCGTGAAACGGCTCGGCGACCGGGCCACGCTGCACCTCGTCGAGGGCGGGGATCACTCGTTTCACGTGCTCAAGCGGTCGGGGAGGACGGATGCGGACGTGATGGGCGAACTGGTGCAGGCCATGGTGGACTTCACCAACCTCCACTAACCTCCACCAACCTCCACTAACCTGCCTTATGGCCAGCTACTGGATCGTGAAGACCGAGCCGTCCACCTACAGTTACGGTGACCTCGAGCGTCAGAAGAAGGCCGTCTGGGACGGGGTCAAGAACAACCTGGCGCTGAAGCATTTGCGCCAGATGAACCCCGGCGACCGGGTGCTGGTCTATCACACCGGCGACGAGAAAGCCGTGGTGGGCGTGGCTGAGGTGACGTCCGAAGCCTATCCCGACCCCAAGCAGAAGGACCCGAAGCTGGCTGTCGTGGATCTCCGGGCAGTGGGGAGACTGCCGCGCCCGGTCCCGCTCGCCGAGATTAAGAAGGACCGGGCGTTCGCCGACCTGGCGTTGGTGCGCATCGGCCGCCTCTCGGTCATGCCGGCATCGGCCGAGCAGTTCAGGCGGCTCGAGAAGCTCGGCGGCATGAAATGACTGACGACGGAGGAGTGGCGACTCATGGGAAAAGGCGACATTCGCACCAAGCGAGGGAAGATCTTCCGGGGCACCTACGGCAACCGGCGCCTCAAGAAGCGGCGCAAGAAAAAGGCGGCTGACGCGACCAAGACGGGCAAAGGGGAAACGACATGAGAGCGCTGCTCCTCGCGGCCCTCGCGTTGGTCGGAGCCGGGCAGGCGACGGAGGACGTGTGGCAGATCACGCTCAGGGACGGGACGATCGTGTGGGACCTGCGGCTCGACTCGCTGCGGCGCGACACGATCGTGTTCCGCCAGAACAAGAAGACCATGCGCTACCCGTTGCTGCGGGTGGACGAGATGCGGCTCGTCCGGGCGGGGAAGCGCGAGGTCGGACCCGTCACCGACGGCGCGCGCTACGACGGCGCGGCCAACGGCACGAGCGACCTGGTGTATCAGCTGACCCTGCTGGACCTGCCCGAGCGCCGCCGGGTGGTGGAGCAGATCCTCCGCACGCGGACCGCGCCTCCTCCACGATGACCACGGGCCGGCGGATCCTGCTGGCCGATGCCGACGCCTTCTACGTCGCGGTGGCGCGTCTCGTGGACCCGGACGGTGCGGGCAAGGCGCGGCTCCTGATCGTCGGCGGCGCGCCCGACCGCCGCGGCGTGGTCACCTCGGCATCGTATGAAGCGCGGGCCTACGGCGTCCAGTCCGCGATGCCGATGGCGCGCGCCGTGCGCCTCTGTCCCGGCGCGACGGTCGTACCGGTCCCTTGGGAGGCCTGCGCCGACAAGGGCCGCGAGATCGCGGCGGTGCTGCGGCGGTTCACGCCCGCCGTGGAGCAGGCCTCGAGCGACGAGTTCTACCTGGACCTCTCCGGCACGGAGCGCCTGTATCACGACGAGCCGCTCGCCGCGACGGCCCGCCGCATCCGCGACACCGTACTCGCGGAGACCACGCTATCGCTGTCGATCGGGGGCGCGACCTCGAAGCTCGTGGCCAAGCTCGCCGCGGGCGTCGCCAAGCCGCGACCCGGCTCGCCCTCCGGTGGCGTGCACGTGGTCCCGCCGGGCGCGGAGGCGGAATTCATGCTGCGGTTCGCGCTCGCCGACCTGCCGTTCGTCGGGCCCAAGTTCCAGGAGCGCCTCGCGCGGTTCGGCCTGCGCTCGGTACGCGACGTGGTCCGGCACGAGCGGGAGACCCTGGTCCGCTGGCTGGGCGAGCGCGAGGGCGAGTGGCTCTACCAGCGGGTCCGTGGCCACGACGCGGCGCCGGTCGAGCCGGATCGGGAGGCCAAGTCGGTGAGCCGTGACGAGACGTTCCCGACCGACGTGGACGATGACGACGCCCTGGCCGCGAAGCTGCTCGTCCTCGCCGATCGTGCCAGCGCCGATCTGCGAGACGGCGGTCTCGTGGCGCGTACGGTGAGCGTGAAGCTGCGCGACGCCGACTTCATCACCCGCCAGGCGAGCCGCACGCTGCCCGACCCGGTGCGGTCCGACCGTGCGGTGTACGCCGTGGCGCGCCAGCTGCTCGCCAGACTGCGCCGCGCCCGGCGCGTGCCCGCCCGGCTGTTGGGTGTGGCCCTGTCGCAGCTCGGGGCGGAGGGCGCCGAGGGACAGCTCTCCCTGCTCGAGCGCGAGGCGGGAGGGATCGAAACCGAGCGCGACCGGACGATCTCTCGGGTGATCGACGAAGTGCGCGGCAAATTCGGCCCCGATGCGCTGGGGCGCGGCGGGGCGCAGGGGCGCTAGTCGATTGCCTCTTGACGTCGTGCCGCAGGGCGGCCCTATTAAGGCAGGGGGAGATCATCGATGTCCCGGTGTCGCGTGCGGCTCACCTGTCTGGCGTTCACCCTTGCGGTCGCCCTCGCGGCGGCTCGCGGGGCCGCGCCCATCAAGACGATCGCCCTGTCCCCGACTCGTCTGCCCGACGGCCTGGATAACCCCGAACCCGTGCGCGACCTGTTCGACTCGCTGCTCGCGGGCGAGCTGGCGCACGCCGGGGTCACGGTGATTCCGTCGACCGAGGCCGGCGCGATCTGGAAGCGGCTCGCGGATTCGGTCCACGGTTTCTATTCGGCGATCACCGGTGAGCGCGTAGAGGCCAAGTACCGGGCCGTGATGGACGGCACGCGGCGCGAGCTCGCGGACCGCTTTCACGCGGACGCCTGGCTCCGCCCGCGGATCGAGGTCGTGCCGGTCGACTTCCAAGACGGCAAGGCGCGCTGGGATGGGGCGTCGGAGGGCATGGGAAGGGGCTCGAGTGGCACGGCGCCGGCGCTGTCGCTCGTGGTGTCGGTGTCGGATATGTCCGGTACCGAGATCTATTCCGGCCGTGGCGGGATCCGGGTGCTGAGCAAGGGCTCGAAGAATATCTCGCGCGACAAGTTCTTCGAGGACTCGAAGCGGAATCTCCAGGCGCTCCATCTCGCCATCGATTCGCTGGCGGCGCGGCTCCGGGTGAGCCCGTGAGGGCGGGCTGGATGCTCGCGCTCGCCGCCGGTCTCGCGCTGGCGCCTCGGCAGGGCGTGAAGACCATCGCCGTGTCGTCGATCGATCTGCCGCGTGACTTCGCCAATCTGCCGAGCCCGCGCGCACGGTTCGACTCGCTCATCGTGTCCGTGCTGCGCGGTGAAGGCTTCACCGTCGTGTCTGCCGCGGCTTCCGAGTCGATCTGGGTGCACCTGCGCGACTCGATGGGCGGGTACTACGACACCTACACGGGCAAGCTCGTCGAGGCCAAGTGGAATGCGGTGCACCTGGGGACACTGCGCGAACTCAGAGCCCGCTATGGAGCCGAGGCGTGGCTTCACCCGGACATCGAGTTCGTGGGCGCACCGTTCGAGGGCGGGAAGGTGAAGTGGCACGGCGTGGAGCAGACCAGCGGCGCGCCGGGCGGGGTCGGGGGATTCCTGTTCGGCACCAAGACCGGCTCGGTACCGGCCCTGTCGCTCTTCACGATGGTGGAGGACTCGGCGGGGAAGGAGCTCTACAGCGGAGTGGGCGGCATCGAGCTCGCCGCCCGCATCGTGGGAGACCGCTTCGTCGACGTCCCTCGCCTTGCCCTGCTCGGCGACGGCGGCCGCAACGTCGCCGCCGTGCACCTCGCCCTCGATTCGTTGCCCGCGCGCCTCGCGGGAAAGACGGGCCCCTAAGGGGCTACATCGCTCCCAGCGCGGCGGCGGCCTTGCTCACGTCGCGCTCCTTGACCCACAGGATCACGCCGTAGCGCCCCATCCCGGCGCACAATCCCGTCACCGCCGTGACGTTGATCTTCGCGGACGCGAGCCGGCCGAGCACACCGGCCAGCGCGCCCACCCGGTCGTCGCCATCCACCAGGAACGCCGTCTTCGGTTTCGACAGCTTGATCTTCGCTCCCTTCGCCGCCGCCGCGAAGGCGCCCGCGTCCGACGGGACGAAGTCCACTTGCGCCTTGCGGGCGCTGGGAAACGCGTGTAGCGCGAGCAGATTGACGCCCGCGCTCCGCAACGCGTCGAGCAGACGCGTGCCTTCACCCGGCTTGTCGGGAATGGTGGTGTAGTAGTAGCTGACCCTGCGAATCGTGTCGGCCATGATGGTCTCCGGGTGTGAGCACTCGCATGACTATGGCCCGGCGTCCGCCCGCCCGCCAGGTCGCCTCATCTCACATAGAAAGCCGTGCGGTTGAGCCGCCCGTCCCGCTCGAACCACACCGTGGCGGCACCCGCCCCCGCCGCGGCGGCGAACGCCCGGCGCAGATCGTCGACGCTCGACACGCGCACCCGGTTGATCTGGAGGATCACGTCCCCGGAGCGGAGTCCAGTCGCCTGCTGCATCTCGTCGGGGATGTCGTAGATCAGTGCGCCGTGGTCGCTCTGAATGCCCCGCTCGGCGCGCACGGGGGCCGTCACCGTCACGACCTTCATTCCGCCGAGCACGGCCACTTTCTCAGCGAGCGTGGTGGGGAGGTCCGTGACCGCCAGCCGCGCCGTGCGACTCTCGCCCCCGTGCCGGTAGCTCACGGTCAGCGTGTCTCCGGGCCCGATGTCGAGCAGCACCGCCTCCCAGTCGAGGAAAGTCCGCAGCCGCCGCCCGCCCGCGCTCACCAGCACGTCGCCTGGCGCCACGCCGGCCCGGCCGGCCGGGCCTCCCGACGCCACCTGGCTCACGCGCAGGCCCCCGGCCCGCTTCCAGCCCCGCAGGTCCTCCGCGCCCGCGACTTCGAGCCCCACCCAGGCGCGGCGCACTTTGCCGAAGCGCCGCAGCTCGTCCGTGACGCGCAGCGCCCGCTCGATCGGGATCGCGAACCCGATCCCGACGGAGCCGCCCGAGCTCGTGAAGATCGAGCTGTTCACGCCCACCACCTCTCCCAGGGCGTTGGCGAGCGGGCCGCCTGAGTTACCTGGGTTGATCGCGGCGTCGGTCTGGATCATGCCGACGTAGATCCCCGACTGCCCTTCGGAGGGCAGCAGGTTGCGGCCCACCGCGCTCACGACCCCGGCCGTGACCGTGGGCTCGGCGTTGCCCAGCAGATAGGCGAACGGGTTGCCCACGGCGACGACCCATTCGCCGATCAACAGGTCGGTGCTCTTGCCGAGCGGCGCGGTCGGCAGGCCTGCGCCGTCGAGCTTGAGCACGGCGATGTCCGTGAGCGGGTCCTCGCCCAGGATCTTCGCGGCAAAGTCCCGCCCGTCCCGCATCGTGACGACGATCTGCTCGGCCCCCTGCGTGACGTGTTGATTGGTGATCACGACGCCGTCCGGCGAGATGATGAAGCCGGACCCGTATCCCTCTACCACCTGCTCGGCACCACGCGGCATGAAGAACAAGTCAAAGGGGTCCTGCGCCAGCCGCCGCTCGCGCCGCAGCACGTTCACGCTCACGACGGCCGGTGCCAGTCGGGCTGCGGCCGTGACGATGGCCGTCTGGCGGGATCGGCCAGCATCCTGGGCCAGAATGTGTGGCGCTGTCGCAACGGTCGCGAGCGTCATGCCGAACAGCAGCAAGGGAGTTCTCATAGGGGGAACATCATACACAGGTGACGCGCCGCGCGAGGCCGGTACATCAGCGCCCACGTCCAACGCTTCGTGTTGCGTCTTCGTATCCCTCCGGAACCCACCGAAGGAGTTCGTCCGATGCACCGCACGGCTCTCCGTCAAGCCAGTCTCTGCAGCATGCTCCTGTCGGCGACGCTCGCCCTCTCCGGCAGCGCGCAAGGTCGCGGCCGGGCGAAGCAGCGACCCGTCCCCGCGCCCACGGCCACCGCACCCGCGCCAGCGGGCGCGGACTCCCTGAACAACGTGAAGTTCCGCAACCTCGGGCCCTCCGTGGGCGGTGGTCGCGTGGCGGCTGTGGTCGGGGTGCCCGGCGACCGGAACACCTATTACGTCGGTGCCGCGGCGGGCGGCGTGTGGAAGACGACGGACGGCGGCGATTCCTGGGACGCCGTCTTCAAAGACCAGCCGACGTCGTCGATCGGTGCCGTGGCCCTCGCGCCCTCGAACCCGAACGTCGTGTGGGTGGGGACGGGCGAAGGCAACCCGCGCAACGACGTGGTGGACGGCCGCGGCGTCTTCATGTCGCCCGACGCGGGCAAGAGCTGGCAGTTCATGGGTCTCGGCGACGTCGGGCAGATCACCCGGATCGTGATCGATCCCGCCGACCCCGACGTGGTGTTCGTGGCGGCGCTGGGCCACGTGTGGGCGCCCAACGCGGAGCGCGGTGTGTTCCGCACGGCGGACGGCGGCAAGACGTGGCACAAGGTGCTGTTCGTGAACGACACGACCGGCGCCGCCGACCTGATCATGGTGCCGGGTAACCCGCGGCTGCTGTTCGCCGCGCTGTGGCAGGTCGTGCGCCATCCGTGGGAGCTCGTGTCGGGCGGCGCGGCGAGCGGCATCTATCGCTCCAAGGACGGCGGCTTGACGTGGGAGCGGCTCAAGGAAGGCCTGCCGACCGGCCTGCTGGGTCGCATCGCCGTCGCCGTCGGTCCCACCAACCCGAGCCACGTGTACGCGCTGATCGAGACGACGCAGGGCATGTTGTGGGACTCGAAAGACCAGGGAGACCACTGGACCAAGGTCTCCGACTTTCACGGCCTGTCCGCCCGGCCGTTCTACTTCTCGCTGCTGCACGTCTCCCCCGTGGACGACCGCAAGCTGTTCTTCTCGTCCTACCTGCTGCTGCGCTCGGACGACGGCGGCAAGACGACGACGCCCATCGACCGCGGCGTGCACGTGGATCATCACGCGCTGTGGATCGATCCCCAGAACCCCGACCGCATGATCCAGGGGAACGACGGCGGCGCCTACGTGACGGAGACCGGCGCCAAGAGCTGGCGCTATCTCAACAACCTGCCGATCGAGCAGTTCTACATGGTGGCGGCCGACAACAACACGCCCTACATGCTGTGCGGCGGGCTACAGGACAACAACGCGTGGTGCGGGCCGTCGAGCGGTGCAGGCGGAGGCGGCGGGGGCGGAGGTGGCGGCGGTGCGGCCGGCGGGTTGAACGGGTCCGAGTGGTTCACGGTCACGGGCGGCGACGGGGAGTATGCGGTGCCCGCGCCGAGCGACTCGGCGATTCTCTACGTGGATTCACAGAACGGCAACATCACGCGCGTGGATCTCAAGACGGGGGTGACCCGTTCCATTCGGCCCTATCTCTCGAGCGTGAATGAGATGAAGCCGGCCAACTTGAAGTACCGCTTCAACTGGACCTCGCCCATCGCCGTGTCGGCGCGCGACGCGAATACGGTGTACCTGGGCGCCAACGTCGTGTTCAAGACGACCGACGGCGGCGACCATTGGACGGCGATCAGCCCCGATCTCACCCGCAACGACAAGGCGAAGCAGGTGACGAGCGGCGGCCCGATCGAGTACGACATCTCGGGCGCCGAGACCTACAACACGATCCTCACCGTGACCCTCGCCCCCACCGATTCGAGCGTGATCTGGGTCGGCACCGACGACGGCCTCGTCCAGGTCACGCGCGACGGCGGCAAGACCTGGAGCGACGTGTCCGGTCACTTCCCGGCACTCGCCAAGGACGCCGAAGGGCGGGTGTATCAGATCGGCGTCTCGCCGTTCGATGCGGGCACGGCCTACCTCGCAGTGGATCGTCACGAGCTCGACGACCGGCGCCCCTACGTCTACAAGACCGCCGACTACGGGAAGACGTGGACCGACATCGGGAAGGGCCTGCCGCCGGACGTGCCCGCGCACGTGGTGCGGGAGAATCCCAACCTGCGCGGCTTCCTCGTGCTCGGCACCGACGCCGCCCTGTGGTATTCGCGCGACGGGGGTGCGAGCTGGCAGGCCCTCAAGGCCGACTTCCCCACCGTGCCGGTCTACGACGTGCAGTTCGTCAAGCGCTCGCACGACCTGGTGGTGGCCACGCACGGTCGCGGGCTGTTCGTCCTCGACAACATCACGCCCCTGGAGGAGCTGACGCCCCAGGTCCTCGCCGCCGACCTGCACGTCTTCTCGACCCAGCCGGCGCAGATCCGCGTGCGCCCGCGCCGCGCGGGCGTGGCCCCGACCCGCTTCACCACTCCGAACGCGCCTGCCGGCGCCGTGATCGACTACTACCTCAAGACCGCCCTCGACACGGCCACGTCGGGGCAGGGCGAGCAGCGTCGCGGCGAGCGCTCCCGCCGCGGTCGCGTGATCGTGACGGTCACGGACGCCCGCGGGGACACCGTGGTCGTGGACTCGAGCGGACCGGGGAAGCAGGGCGTCAACCGCTACATCTGGACGCTGCGCCACGCCGGGCCGGTGCGGCTCACCTTCGACCGTCCCGCGGGCGCCGAGGAAGAGGAGAATCCGTTCCGCACGGTCGTCGGCCCGCGCGCCGTGCCGGGTAGTTACAGCGTCGCGGTGACGGCGGGTGGCCGGACCGAGACCACGACGGTGCGAGTGGAGCCCGACCCAGTGCTGGGCGGCGATCCCGCGCGGTTCGCGGCGCAGCTCGTTGCCGGACTCGAATGGCGTAACGCCCTATCCGCGCTCAACGCCATGCTCAATCGCATTGTGAGCCTCGAGACGCAGCTCAAGAACACGCAGCAGGCGCTGCGCGACAATGCGGGCGGGGCGGGCGGGGAAGGCGACACGGCGACCGTGGGGCCCGTCATGCGGCAGGGGCGCGAGCTGGGTCGGAAGCTCAAGGAGCTCAAGGACAGCCTGTACAACTCCGACGTGCAGCGCGACGCCGGGCAGGACGACATCCATTACCTCAACCGCTTCCATGACCGGCTGCAGGCGCTCGGCTTCGCCCTTGCCCTGGCCTACGCCCAGCCGCCCAGCGAGGTCGTGGCGGCGCGGTTCAAGGAGCTGCGCGCCACGCTGGACGACTATCTCGCGAGGTTCAACGCCCTGGTCCGGACCGACGTGGCCGGGTTCAACAAGACGGCCGAGGAGCGCCGGGCGCCCGTCCTGGTGGCAGGCGAGCCGATCGAGGTGAAAGTGGTGAAGGTGGTGTCGCGTTAAGCCGCCACGCCCACCTTGCGGCGGCGCTTCACGGCGAGCCAGGCGGCGAGGGCAACCAGGCCGAGCGGCAGCACGACGCCGAGGGAGCGGACGCACAGGGCGACGAGATCGACGAAGTTGCGCCACGCCTGCTTGAACGCCTCGCCCATGACGCTCGATCCGGCGTGCCCCACGACCGGGAGGGGTTCGTGGACGTAAACGGTAAACGTGCTGAGCACGGCGTGGGCGCGCAGGTACCGCAGCCGCCCCTCGTAACGGTCGATCTCCTCGCGCACGCGCGCCAGCTCCTGCTCCACGTCGAGCACGTCCTTGAGCTTGCCGGTGCGGGTGGCGAGCAGGTCGATCAGGCGTGACTCCAGTCGGCGGGCGTTCCCCATGCGGGCCGTGACGTCCGTGAACTCCTCACCGACGTCCTCTGCGTTGACGTTCACCGATTCGAGCTTGCCGATCGGGGCCAGGCCCTCGAGCGCTTCATCGAACCGCTCGGCCGGCACCTTCACCTCGAGATTCGCCGATCGCAGCTGGCCGCGACCGGTCTGCATGGTCGTGTTGGCGATGTACCCGCCGATGCGGCCGGCGAGCAGGCGCACGCGGGAAACCGCGGCCTCGAGCGAGTCGACCTCGATGCTCGCCTGGCCGGTGCGGATCACCATGCTCGCCGCGACGCTGGAGCGCGAGAACAGCACGGCATCTCCGGGCGCGGCCACGGCCCGCTCCTGCGCGGCCACGGGGGCGGCCGCCCTGGCCACGAAGTCCGTGCGCGCGAAGGCCGCCGCGCTGTCGGCGACCGCCCGGCCGTACGAGTACGGCCGTCGCTCCGGGCGCGCGACGTCACGGCACGCGGCGAGGGCGGCGAGGGCGGCGAGGGCGACGGCGGCGAGGAGCAGGGTCCGCATGAGCGTGTCTCCGGGGAGTCGGGGTCCCATGAGAGACGCATGAAGGAGACCGCCATGCACACGACCCTGCTCCTGGCGCTGGCGCTGGCGTCCGCGGGCCTCCCGGTCGCCGCTCAGATCACTGTGGTGAAGCCGCTCGACCCCGTTCTACCGCGGCGCTTCGAGTATCACGCGCCTCAGCTGCTCTCGTGTCCCGCGACCCAGTATCCCGACTCGCTCAAGCGGCGCGCCATCGGCGGGCACGTGGTGCTCGATCTGGTCGTCGACACGCTGGGGCGTGTACCGCGCGACCGCATCGTGGTGCGGGAGAGCCCGCATCCCGGGCTTTCACAGGCGGCCATCGCCATGGCCGCGGCGTGTCGCTTCGCGCCCGCCCGGGTGGGGCGCAAGGCGGTCGGGAAGATGGTGACGATGCCGGTGGACTTCGGGGTCGTGCGCGCAACCCACCGCCTGGGCGTACCGTAGGGTGGCCCGTGACACTCCAGCGACTCGACTCGAGCGCGCTTCACCGGTGGGAGCGGTTCGCCGGCGAGCCCGTGGCGGCCGGTGCCGCCCGGGCCGGGAGGCCGTGGCGGGCGAGGCTGCTGCGCGTGACGCGCCTCGCCGCATGGGCCCTGCTCGTCGCCTCGTTGCCGTTCCTCGCCCTGGTGAAGGTGGCGGTGGTGCTGTACGAGCGCGGCGGCTATCCGACTGCTCTCGCTCTCGCCGGCGGTGTGGCATGCACCACGCTCGTCGTCACGGCATACGCGGCGTGGGCGTGGCATCGCTTCACCGGTCGCGTCCGGCTCGCGCTCGTGGCGCGAAGTGTGGCCCTGCCGCTCGTGGTCGCGTACAGCGCGTACGCGCTGGTCTACCTGTCGGCCGGCAACGCCAAGTCGCCGCAGGTGCGGGCCTATTACGCGTCGCTGCACCCGCTGCTCCGCGTGGCGCTGTCGACCGTCATCCTCGTCGACCGCGATCTGGTGGTGACGGACCTCATCCGCCGTCCGGCGGACTATCGAACGATGGGCCTCCCCGGGAACGACGGCTCGCTGCACTACATCCAACAGGACGGCTACGCGCACGCCGTGGACCTGCGCACCACTGGCCGCAGCTTCGTGAAGAACCGGCTGGTCCAGGCGTACTTCTGGAGTATGGGGTTCGAGACGCTGCGTCACGTAGGCACCGCCGACCACCTGCACGTCGAGTTGCCGGTGCGGTGAGCAACGGCAGCGTCTCCCGGAGACCCGTACCCGGTCCCCACTTCGATACGCAGCTCTAGGCCCATGTCCAGCCTCGCGCGTCTTGCGCTCTTCACGCTGATCGTCCCCGTGTCGCTCTCGGCCCAGGCGGCCGCCAAGTACGACACCAGCCTGTTCCGCGCGCTCGTCTGGCGGCCGGTGGGGCCGTTCCGGGGAGGGCGTGTGACCGCCGTCGCCGGCGTGGTCGACCAGCCGCTCGTCTACTACATGGGGGCGACCGGGGGCGGCGTCTGGAAGACGACGGACGGCGGTCTCACCTGGCAGGCGACGTCGGACAAGGATTTCACCGCCGGCTCGATCGGCGCCATCGCCGTCGCGCCCTCCGACCCCAACGTCGTGTACGTCGGCACAGGCGAGTCGCCCATCCGGGGCAATCTCTCGCCCGGCGACGGGATGTATCGCTCGACCGACGCCGGGAAGACGTGGATCAAGATCGGGCTCGCCGACGCCGGTCAGGTCGCCCATATCGCGGTGCACCCGCGGAACGCCGACCTCGTGTACGTGGCGGTCGTGGGTCATGCGTTCGGGCCCAACGCGACGCGCGGCGTGTTCCGCTCGAAGGACGGCGGCAAAACGTGGGAGAAGATCCTCTTCAAGAACGACAGCACGGGGGCGATCGACCTCGCGATGGACCCCACCAACGCGCGCATCCTGTACGCGGGTTTCTGGCAGGCCGTGCGCCGGCCGTGGGAGCTCGTGTCGGGCGGACCGGGCAGCGGGATCTGGAAGTCAACCGATGGCGGGGACACGTGGAAGGACATCACGCTGAGCCGGGGGCTTCCGGCGGGGATCATCGGCAAGATCGGCCTCGCGGTCTCGCCGGTGAGCCACGATCGGGTGTGGGCGCTGGTGGAGGCGGACTCGGGCGGCCTGTTCCGTTCGAACGACGGTGGTGCCACCTGGACCCGCTCGAGCGGCGACAACGAGATCCGGCAGCGCGCCTGGTACTTCACGCACGTGGTCGCGGACCCGGGTAACGTGGACGGCGTCTACGTTCTCAACGTGACGCTCCTCAAGTCGGTGGACGGGGGCAAGACCTTCACCAACCTGCACGCTCCGCACGGTGACCACCACGCGCTGTGGATCGATCCGCGGGACCCCCAGCGCATGATCAACGGCAACGACGGCGGCGCCACGGTGAGCCAGAACGGCGGAGCGACCTGGACCACCCTGGACAACCAGCCCACGGCGCAGTTCTACCACGTGATCACGACGACCCACTTTCCGTACCGGCTGTGCGGGGCGCAGCAGGACAACAGCACGGTCTGCATCGCGAGCCGCACCGACCGGCTCGGGATCAGCGACAAGGACTGGTACGAGGTGGGGGGAGGCGAGAGCGGGTGGATCGCGGCGCGCCAGGACGATCCCGACGTCGTGTTCGCCGGGAGCTACGGCGGCTACATCACCCGCTTCGACCGGCGAACCGGACAGGCGAGGGCGGTGAACGCCTGGCCCGACAACCCGATGGGGTGGGGAGCGGCGGCGCTCAAGTACCGTTTCCAGTGGACCTTCCCGATCGTGCTCTCGCCCACCAACCCGAACGACCTGTACATCGGGGCGCAGGTGGTGTTCAAGTCGGTCAACGACGGCCGGAGCTGGCAGGTGATCAGCCCCGATCTGACCCGCAACGAGACGGCGAAACAGGGTCCCTCGGGCGGGCCGATCACCAAGGACAACACCAGTATCGAGTACTACAACACGATTTTCACCGTCGCGCCGAGTCCCAGGGATTCGCAGCTGATCTGGGTGGGGACCGACGACGGCCTGGTGCAGGTGACGCGGGACGGCGGCAGGACCTGGCAAAACGCGACGCCGAAAGACCTTCCGGAAGGCGCTCTCGTGAGCACGGTGGAAGCATCGCCGCATGATCCGGGGACCGCATACGTGGCCGCGACGCGTTACAAGCTCGACGATGGGCGGCCGTACGCCTACAAGACGGCCGACTACGGGAAGACCTGGCGGAAGATCGTCGCCGGGATCCCGGCCGATCACTTCGTGCGCGTCGTGCGGGAAGACCCGGCGCATCGCGGTTTGCTGTTTGCCGGGACCGAGTTCGGCGTCTACATGTCGCTCGACGACGGCGCCGCCTGGCAGCCGCTTCAGCTCAACCTTCCCGTCGTCCCCATCCACGACCTGACGCTCAAGGACCACGACCTCGTGGCGGCGACCCATGGGCGGGCGTTCTGGATTCTCGACGACATCACGCCGCTCGAGCAGCTGACCGACGACATTGCGCGGGGCGGCAACCATCTGTTCACCCCCCGGGACGCCGTGCGCTTCCAGGGACCCGGCTTCACGCCGGAGCGCGCCCTGACGGGCGTCGGCACGAACCCGCCGAACGGCGCGATCATCTATGCCTATTTCAAGGGCAAACCCGAGGCCGAGGCGACACTCGAGATCCTCGACGCGCGCGACTCGCTGGTGCGACGCATCTCCAGCAGGCCGAAGGAAGGGCAGGACACGCTCAAGGTGGAGGCCGGACTCAACCGTTTCGTGTGGGACCTGCGCTACGCCGACGCCCATCGGTTCAAAGGACTGGTGTTCTGGGCCGGCGGCACACGCGGACCGCTCGCGCCTCCCGGTGTCTACCGGGTGCGGCTGAGCGTCGGCGCGTGGTCCGAGACGCAACCCTTCACGGTGGTGAAGGACCCCCGGGTCGCGGCGACGGCCGAGGACTTGCGCAAGCAGTTCGAGCTGCTGGTGCGCATCCGCGACCGCGTGAGCGCGGCGAACGATGCGGTCCAGGAGATCGCGGAGCTCAAGGACCAGGTCGATGCGGTCGCCAAGCGCGCTCGGGCGCTGCCCGAAGGCAAGGGCGCCGCCCTCGCGCGGCAGGGGGATTCGCTCAAGAGCAAGCTCGCTGCCGTACAGGAGTCGATCTATCAGGTCCGCAACAAGGCCCCCGAAGATCCCCTCAACTTCCCCATCAAGGTCAACAACAAGCTGGCGTCGCTCGGCGGGGTGGTGGGCAGCGCCGATGCCGCACCCACCGACCAGTCGTACCAGGTCTTCGACCAGCTCACGGGCGAGTTGCAGGGCTATCTCGACCGCCTGAAGACGGTGATCGAGACGGACGTTCCGGCGTTCAACCGGGCCGCGCGGGAGCAGGATATCCCCGCCCTGATGCTCAAATAGGGAGGCGTGTCCGGTGGCGCTCACCCGCGACGACATCCGCGATTCGGTCGAGCGCGCCGGCGACGAGCATTGGGGCGCGCTCCGTCGACACCACGAAGACGCGTATCCGAACCCCAAGCCCACGCCCGGCGATGTCTGCAAGGGGGAAGCGGAGCGCCTCAATCAGCTGGGCCTGGGGAACGCGCCGGACTTCGAGCTGCTCGAGACCCGGGTCGAGCGGGTGGGCGAGGAAGTTCGCCTTACCCATGTCTTGCGGCACAGGCCGACGGGCGCGCGGCTCCTGACGGAGCCCTTTCAGGATTACAAGTAGCCGCCTACTTCTCGAACATCAGCTCCTTGGCGCGCTGCGTGGCTTTGACGACCGCTTTGATCAACGTCACCCGCAGCTTGCCCTCCTCGAGCTCCAGGATGCCGTCGATGGTGCAGCCCGCCGGCGTCGTCACCATGTCCTTGAGCAGGGCTGGGTGATCGCCGGTGTCGAGCTGCACCTTCGCGGCGCCAAGGAGGGTCTGCGCGGAGAGCACGGTCGCGATGTCGCGTGGCAGCCCGACCTTGACGCCCGCTTCCGCGAGCGACTCGAGGATGATGTACACGAAGGCCGGACCGCTGGCCGAGAGACCGGTCACGGCATCCATGTGCTTTTCGTCCACCACCACCGTCCGGCCCACCGTGTCGAACAGCCGCCGGGCGGTGTCGAGATGTGCATCCGTCGCGTGCTTCCCTCGGCAGATGCCGGTCATGCCTGCGCCCACCTGGCTCGGGGTGTTGGGCATCGCCCGCACTACCGGCGTCGGCGTGGCAAGGAGATTCTCGATGAAGGCCGTCGGGACGGAGGCGGCCACCGAAATCACGAGCTGCGCCGGGGTCACGTCCGCGCGGATCTCCTCGAGCAGCTCTCGCACGTTCTGCGGCTTGACGGCGATGATGACCACGTCGGCTCCGCGCGCGGCCGCCCGGTTGTCCGTCCCCACGGGAATGGGGCGCTCCTTTCCGAGCGCCTGCGCCCGCTCCGGGTGTCGTACGGTCGCGACCGCGTTGCCCGGTGGCAGACCCGCCTTGAGGAGTCCCTGCAGCAGGATATTCCCGATCTTCCCGAGCCCCAATACCGCCACACGCTGTTGCTTCATCGCAGGTACTCCTCGAGCAGAGTCGCGGCGTCCGTCTTCTCGTCCCGGTACTTCACGATCACGGGCGTGTACAGGGAGATGCCCCACCGCGCCGCGGCGGCACCGGGCGCGGCGCGCGCTCCCGGGACCACCACGGCGCCTGCCGGGATCTCGAGCGGCCGCTCGCCGTCGCGCCGATACACCGCTTCCCGCACCAGGTCGTAGAGGGGCGTGGAGCCCGTCAGCATGGTCCCGGGAGCGAGCACGGCGCGCTCCCGCACGATCGTGCCTTCGTAGATGCCGCATCCGCCGCCCACCAGCACGTCGTCTTCGACGATCACGGGCAGCGCTCCGACCGGCTCGAGCACGCCGCCGACCTGGGCGGCGGCGGAGAGGTGCACCCGCTGACCGATCTGCGCGCACGAGCCGACGAGCGCGTGGCTGTCGATCATGGTCCCCGTGTCGACGTAGGCGCCCACATTGACGTACATCGGGGGCATGCAGATCACCCCGGGCGCGACATACGCCCCATCGCGGATGCTCGATCCCCCCGGAACGATGCGCACGCCTTCCGCCAGCGTGGTGGGGCGGACGGGATAGGTGTCCTTGTCGAAGAACCGGAGGCTGGCGTGGGCCGACATGTCGACCAGGGCGCCCATGCGGAAGCCGAGCAGGATGCCCTGCTTGACCCAGGCATTGACGCACCAGGCACCATCGGGGCGGCGCTCGGCCGCGCGGATCTCACCGCGGGTGAGCGCCGCGCGAAAGTCCGCGAACAGGACGCGGTCGGCGTCGTCGTAGCGGTCCCGCGCCGCCGCGGCGAGCGCCTCGACGCGGCTACGCAGCGACATGCGCGGCGCCCGGCACGAGGCCGAGCGTTCCCAGCAGCGCCCGCACGCGGGCACGCGTCTGCTCCTGGACCGGGACCAGCGGCAAGCGGACGTGCTCTTCCAGCAGGCCCATCGCCGCCAGTGCGGCCTTGACGGGCCCCGGGTTCGACTCGAGGAAGTTCGCCTCCATGAGGGGGAGCAGGCGGTAGTGCAGCTCGCGGGCCGCTTCCCACTCGCCGCGCAGCGCGCTCTCGGTCAGGTTGACCATCAGGTCGGGCGCCTCGTTCGACACCACGGACACGATGCCGTCGGCGCCGAGGGCGATGAGCGGCAGCGTCACGGCGTCGTCGCCCGACAACACGCGGAAGCCGGCCGGCCGGTCGCGCAGGATCGCCATGATCTGCGCCAGATCACCCGACGCTTCTTTCACGCCCACGATGTTCTCCACCTCGCGCGCCAGGGCGAGGGTCGTCGGAGCGGCGACGTTGGAGGCCGTGCGGCCCGGGACGTTGTACAGCACCACCGGCGTGTCGCCCACCGCTTGCGCGACGGCCCGGAAGTGCGCGGCGAGCCCCGCCTGCGTGGGCTTGTTGTAGTAGGGCGCCACGACGAGCAACGCGTCCGCGCCGGCGGCGCGGGCGGCGCGGGCACGGTCGATGGTCCCGGCCGTGGCGTTACTGCCGGCGCCGGCGAGCACCTTGGCCCGGCCCCGCGCCGTCTCGACCGTGAGGCCGATGAGGCGCTCCTGCTCGGGTGCAGTCAGCGTCGCCGCCTCGCCCGTCGTGCCGCAGGGGACGAGCAGGCGTACGCCAGCCGCGATCTGGCGTTCGACCAGCGCCCGAAAGCGCTTCTCATCGACCACGCCGGCTGCTGTAAAGGGCGTCACGAGGGCGGTCCCGCAGCCGCGCAGCCAGCCTACGTATTGCGTCATGGAACCTTCCTTTCGGTCTGCTGCGCCGATGCCAGGATGTCGTCGAGCACGGCTTCGAAGGCAAACATGCCCCGCCGCCCGATGATCCAGTGCGCGGCCAGCAGCGCGCCCGCGGCGAAGCCGGACCGGGAGCGCGCGGTGTGAACCAACAGGACCTGATCCGCCGCCGAGTCGAGGCCCACGCGGTGGGTGCCCGGAATGTGACCGGCTCGCGTGCTCGTCACCGGTACGCTCGGACGCCGCAACCCGCGGGAGAGGATCGTCTGGAGCGCGAGAGCGGTGCCGGACGGCGCGTCGCGCTTGCGGGCGTGATGGGCCTCCTCGATGAACGGGTCGTACGCCGCGACGCCACGGAACAGCTGCGCGGCGTGCGCCACCAGCCGGTAGAACAGGTTGACCCCTACCGAGAAATTCGCCCCGTAGATCAGGGCGCCCCCGCCCCCTTCCACCATCCGGCGTACCTCGTCCTCGTCGCGTTGCCAGCCGGTGGTGCCCTCGACCAGGGGAACGCCCGCGGCGGCGGCGGCCTTCACGTGGTCCATCACGGCCGTCGGCACCGAGAAGTCGATGGCCGCCGTGTGGCCGGGGAGCAGCCGCAGCGCTTCGCCCGCATTGCGGGACGTGAGCACCGCGCCGATGTCGTGGCCCGCTTCGCGCGCCTGCGCCTCCACCACGCGGGCCATTGGGCCGTAGCCGAGCAGCGCGAGCTTCATGCGACGCTCCGCGTAGGCTCGAAGAACGCCTGGTGCAGCCGGCACACCGCTTCACGCACCCGGGCTTCCTCCACGACGAACGTGAGGTTGACGCGGGACGCGCCCTGGGAAATGAGTGAGACGTTGATGTCGCGGACCGTGGCGAACACGCGGGCCGCGATCCCGGGCGTCGTCCGCAGGCCCTCACCCACGACGCACACGATCGCGCGGTCGGGCTCGAGCGACACCGTGCCCAGCCCGCGCAGGTCGGCGACGATGCCGTCCAACGACGCGGTGTCGTCGACGGTGAGCGATACGCTGACCTCGGAGGTGGTGACGACGTCCACAGCCGTCCGATGCCGATCGAACACGTCGAACAAGGCACGCAGGAACCCATACGCGCCGAGCATGCGGGTGGAGGTGATCTGCAGGATCGTGACGCCACATTTGTGCGCGATCGCCTTCACCCCCCCGGGGCGAACCTCTCCCACGGCGGTCACCACCGTCCCCGGATCGCGGGGTGCCCGAGAGTTGCAGATGCGCACGGGAATGTCGCGATCCATCGCCGGCTGGATCGTATTGGGGTGCAGCACCTTGGCCCCGAAATACGCGAGCTCCGCCGCCTCGGCGTAGGAAAGGCTGGCGACGGTGCGGGCGCCGGGAACCACGCGCGGGTCGGCGGTGAGGACGCCGTTTACGTCCGTCCAGATCTGGATCTCCTGAGCGTCGAGCGCCGCGCCCACGAGGGCGGCGGAGTAGTCGGACCCGCCCCGACCAAGCGTGGTTGTGATCCCGTCCGCTGTCGCCGCGATGTAGCCGCCCAAGACGGGGACGAGGCCGTCATCGAGCAGCGGGGTGAGAATCGCTCGGGTGCGTTCGACGGTCAGGGGCAGCAGCGGGTTGGCGCGGCCGTGTGTCGCATCGGTGGTGAGACAGTGGCGTGAGTCGACGTAGCGCGAGGCCACGCCCGCCCCCGCTAGCGCGGCGGCGAGGAGAGCAGCGGAGAGGCGCTCCCCGTGCGACGCAATCTCATCCCGTAGCGCTGGTCGCCGATCTGGCTCGGCAGCGACGCGGCCAAGCAGCTGGAGTATCTCGCGGCGCGCCGCCTCGAACTCGGCAAGCAGAGCGTCTCGCGTCTCCGGCCGCGCCAGTCGCCGGGCGATGTTCGTGTGCCGGTCGAGCAGCGACTGGACAGTCGGCTCGGTCCCGCCTGGGTCGCCGGCGGCCGCTGCATCCGCGGCGGCGAGCAGCGCGTCGGTGGCGCCGGCGAGCGCGGAGACGACGACCACCGGCCGCGGCCCCCCCTGGGCGCGGACCACGCCCGTCACGCGCTCCACGGCGGCCGCGTCGGCCACCGAGGTACCTCCGAACTTGAGGATCCGCGGCTGCACCATGACTTCCCCCAAAACGCACAATCGGCCGCGACGTGCGAGCTGCGCGTCGCGGCCGATCTGTCTCTTACGCCCGAGGGCTCGAGCCCCCTACAGTGATCGTTTCCCGCGCGCGCTCGCCGGCGCCGGCTTCTTCTGCTTCGCGGCAGAAGGAGCCCGACACGGGAGGCGCTTGAGGAAAGCGGACGCAGGCATGATGGACGCCGAAACTTAAGCGCGGGCCTGGTCGGCGCAAGTCGGCGCAGCCGTTCACCCGGCCCCCCGCGCCAGGCTCCACTTGAGCGCCGGTGGCGTGATCAGCGTGGTCAGGACGACCATGATCACCAGCCCCGAGAAAATCGCCGGGCTGACGATCCGCTCGCCGTGCAGTGTGAGGCTCAGGCCGAGGTTGGCGAAGATCAGGCCGACCTCTCCCCGCGGGATCATGCCGATACCAATCGAGAGCCGGTCCAGACGCGCGCCCAGGCCGCCAAGGGCGCACGCCTGCTTCCCGGCGATCGCGGCCAGCGTCAACAGGAGGGCGAGACCGAGCACCTCCGGGTGTGCAAACGACCGGAGCTCCACACGCATGCCCATCAGCACGAAAAAGACGGGGACCAGCAGAGTGCCGATGGGACGCACCAGGTCGCCGAGCCGGCGCTCATCCTGCCGCGCGAAATCGACGTAATGAGCCTCTTCCAGCACGAGACCCGCGGCGTAGGCGCCGACGATCGCGGCCAGGCCTACGGCGGAGGCGAGGTAGGCGAGCATGAAGCAGAACACGAGCGCGGTGGTGAGGAGCAATCCGGATCCACGCAGCCGCCCCGCGAGCGCGAACAAACGGGGGGATACGGCCACGCCGAGCACGAGCGCGCCACCGAGAAACACCAGCGCTTTCGCGACGATCACCCCGACGGCGCCATACGAGATGCCGCTGCCCCGCTCGGCCGAGGTGATCACGCCGGCCACGACGGCGAGGATCACGAGCCCCAGCACGTCGTCGATCACCGCGGCGCCGAGGATGATGCGCGCCTCGGGCGACTGCGCCCGCCCCAGGTCTTTGAGCACACGCGCTGTGATTCCCACGCTCGTGGCGGTGAGGGTGGCACCCAGGAACGCGTGCACGTAGGGGCTGGCGTCGGGGAGGAGTACCGCCCCCACGCCCCAGCCCAGCACCCAGGGCGTCACCACGCCGAGGACGGCCACCAGGAGCGACCGCCCCCCGACCTTCAGCATATCGCTCACGGTGGATTCGAGCCCGACCTCGAACAGCAGCAGCACGACACCGAGCCGGGCCAACACGTCGATCGTGTGGTCGGAGGCCACCCCCCGGAACCAGGGGACACCGACCAGGTCCAGGTTGCCGAGCAGGATGCCGACCACCAGCTCGCCCAAGACGGCGGGCTGACCGATGCGCTCGGCCAGGTCGCCGCCCAGCTTGGCGCCCGCCAGGATCGCGGCGAGGGCGAGCAGCACGGGGGCAACGGGATCAGCCACGGCGGGCCTCCTCATGGGGCGTTGTAGCAACAGGTGTGTCTATCAAAACGTGCATATTATGCACAGTCTCTGATACACTAGGCCTATCTAATACGATTGGGTAGTAGCGTGCTGTAGCATGATTCGTGCATATTTTGCACGAAACGATGGACACAGATACCGTTCCACCACCTCACTGGGAGACCGTATGACGGTAGACGGCATGAGACGCTCGGTCGGTCTTGGTTTGCTGTTGGCGTTGGCCTGCCCGCTGGTTCTGGCGGCGCAAGCAGTCCCGGCGGATTCGCTCGCTAAGGCCGCGAACGCCGCCGCGGCGGCGAATACGGTCGCCATCAACTTCGTGTGGACGCTGGTCGCCGGGTTCCTCGTGATGTTCATGCAGGCGGGGTTCGCCATGGTCGAGACCGGGTTCACGCGCGCCAAGAATGCCGCCCATACGATCACCATGAACTTCATGGTCTACGGGATCGCGATGCTGGCGTACTGGGTCGTGGGCTTCGCACTGCAGGCCGGCGGTGTGGGCGCGCTCGGCACACTCGGCGGCTACGACAAGCTGGCGCATGAGATCTCGCTCACGATCGGCGGCAAGGAGTGGGGGCTGTTCGGCGGGACCGGCTTCTTCCTCACCGGCGTCGCATATACCGCCCCGGTGTTCGCGTACTTCCTGTTCCAGATGGTGTTCATGGACACCGCCGCCACGATTCCCACGGGTGCATTGGCCGAGCGCTGGAAGTTCTCGGCGTTCGCGGTGTTCAGCGTGTTCGTCGGCGCCTTCATCTATCCGATTTATGCCAACTGGACGTGGGGCGGCGGCTGGCTCGCGATGCTGGGCAAGAACGTCGGGTTCGGTCACGGGCACGTGGATTTCGCCGGCTCGTCGGTCGTGCACATGACGGGCGGCGTCATGGCGCTCGTCGCTGCGACGCTGTTGGGCCCGCGCCGCGGGAAGTACAACGCCGACGGCACGAGCAACGCGATCCCGGGCCACAACATTCCCATGGCGTTGATCGGGACGTTCATCCTGGCGTTCGGATGGTTCGGGTTCAACGCGGGCTCGACGCTGGCGGGCTCGGACCTCCGCATCGGGGTCATCGCGACGAACACGATGCTGGCTGGGGCGGCTGGAGGCATCACCGCAATGCTCTACATGTGGCTCAAGTACGGCAAGCCCGATCCCTCCATGGTGGCGAACGGCACGCTCGCGGGGCTCGTCGCCATCACGGCGCCGTGCGCGTTCGTGACAGCGCCGTCGGCCGTGCTGATCGGCGGAGTGGCCGGCGTCCTCGTGTGCGTCGCGGTGTTCTTCATCGACGGGAAGCTCCACATCGACGACCCCGTCGGCGCCATCTCGGTGCACGGGGTCAACGGGTTGTGGGGCATCCTGGCGCTGGGCTTGCTCGCGGACGGCACCTATGGCGACGGCTGGAACGGCGTCAACGGCGCGGTGCGCGGCCTGTTCTACGGCGACCCGGGGCAGTTCGTGGCCCAGGCAATCGGCGGCCTCACCAACTTCGTCGCGGTCGGTGCCATGGCATACGCCGCGTACAAGGTGACGGAGCTGGTCGTGGGTGGCCACCGGGTGTCGGCCGAGGTGGAAGAGCTCGGGCTGGACCTGCCCGAGATGGGCGCATTGGCGTACCCCGACACGCCCGAAGTCTCGTCCGCCGTGATTCTCAGTGAGTCGGCCGCCGTATCGTTTGGGGCGGGGCAGCTCGAACCCGAACCAGAAGCCATCTAGCCTCACCCCCTGTCCCCCTCTCCGCCCTGCGGAGAGGGGGCACTCGGGGGACCATCACTGGGAGAATTGGAATGAAACTCATAACTGCAACAGCCGTATTCCTCGCCCTTTGGATCGTCGCGCCCGGGGTGCTGTACGCGCAGGGCGCATCCTCTGCGCCCAAAGACACAGCGGCGGCGAAAAAGCCGGACCCGCCGACGCCTCCGGTCAACCATCTGGAGACCACCATTGCCGGGTTCAAGCTCACCGGGTTCGCAGCTGGGTCGTATGCGTACTCGGGCCACAGTCTCGCGGACACGACGATCGTCGGCCGGCTGTATGACCGGTTCCAGAACCGATTCACGCTCAACGCGCTCGCGGCCGTGCTCGACAAGCCATATGACCCCGCGAAGTTCAGCGCCGGGTTCCATACGGAGTTGCTCGTAGGTCAGGATGCGACCGTCATCCAGTCGAATGGGCTCTTCGCGGGCGCCGCTACCCCGATCCCGGTCGACGTGCCGCATCTCTACGTCACCTTGAACGTGCCCACGGCCAGCGGCAACGGCCTGCAGTTCAAGGTGGGGCGCGTTCCCACGCTCTTGGGCCTCGAGGTGATCGAGACGTACGCCAACCCCAACTGGTCGGAAGGGAACCAGTTCATTTACGTGGAGAACTTCACCGGCACAGGCGTGAGCGTGGAGACCAAGTTCAACGACCACGTCGACGCCCAGTTCCGCGTGATCAACGGCTGGGACCAGGTGGCCGACAACAACACGCACAAGTCGTTGATGGGACGGGTGGGAATCTATCCCGACGCGCTCACCGCTATCGGGGTCGTGGGGTTCTGGGGGCCCGAAGAGGCGGTCAGCAACACGGCCAATCGCTACGGCGTCGACGGGCTGTTGTGGCGCAAGCTCGGCAAAGCGGCGCTGTGGGTACAGGGCGACTACGGCCGGGAGCAGGCCAACGCGGCGCTGCCGGATTCCACGCAGGATGCGAAGTGGTGGGCCCTCGGCGGCTGGGTCACGTACGACTTCAGCCCGACCCTCGGCTTGGCCCTGCGCGGCGACTACGTCGATGACGAGAACGGCGCCCGCACCAGCGGGGTGCTCGGCTTCTCTCCGAACACGGGGCAGAAGTTCGGGAGCGGCACGGCGACCTTCAACATCCGTACCTGGCCCAATGCCGTCGTGCGACCCGAAGTGCGCTACGACCGGTCGACGTTGGGGACGTTCAACGGCAAGAAAGATCAGGTCACGGTCGCGCTCGGGGTGGCGTACCTGTACTGACGATGAGCGTGCTCGTCAGGCCTCTGTTTACCGAAGAACCGGTACAACAGCCAGGTGTCCACCAGGCCTACCGCGGTGAGTACGGAGAACGCCGCCGCGCCATCGACCAGGTGGAGCTGTCGCAGTAGTGTCGAGATGCCGTAGCCTACCACCCAGGCGTCGAAGCTCATGCAGATGCGCCGGAAGGTCTCGGGCCGCACGTGGCGAATGACCCGCACGCCGAGCGGGATCCCCACGACTAGGCTCGGGATGATGTAGGGGAACACACCGACGCTCTCGGTCGCAAACATGCCGGCGAAGTAGTACGCGGCGGCGGTGAACGTCGATTCGGCCAGTCGGACGAGCCCGAGACCGGCTCGGAAGTCCTGCTTCGTGAACCCCTGGTTGCTCAACATGAGAGCCAGGGGCGGCCCCGAGATCGTGGTAACGGAGTAGAGCACACCGAGGCCCCCGCCGAACGCCAGTCCGACGGGGCGCTCGGCTTTGATGGGCCGGCGAAATCCGGCTGCCTGCAACAGAATCAGCGGCAACAGGACCATGAACGTGGCGAGCTTGAGCCAGCCCGGCGGTACTCGATGCACCAGCGATGTCCCCAGCCCGACGCCCGGCGCCAGCCCGAGGATGATGGGCACGACCCGGCGCCACACGTGCGGCACGCTCGCCCGATTGACCCAGAGCACGTACGCGTTCAACACGACCTCGATCCACACGAGCGCCGGATTGAGGACCCGGTTCGTGTAGAACAACAGCGCCACCGGTACGGTGATCGACGAGAATCCGTAGCCCAGCGCGCCGTTGACGATGGCGGCGAGGAGCGTGATGAGGATCAAGACGAGCGCGCTTGGCGTCACATGCATCGCGTCCCGAATGGTTGAGGGTGCGTACAAACACAAAAACCCGGCGCACGCTGGGGGTGGCCGGGCCTGGGAGCCGCTCAATGGGCGAAGAGGCTGAGAGTTACCTCATGTCGTCACTGCATGCGCCGAGACGTCCGTCCGACCCTGCGGGTGGTGGATACAACAACAGAGCGGAGACATCGGCGTCGATTGCATCGGGAGTTGCAACGTAGGGCGACGGGCGGTGCATGTCAACCGGACATCGCTCGAATCGGAAGTCGTACGTGTTCTGTACCCCCTCGCCGTGCGTCGTCATTCCCGCTCTGAAGAGTGGGCCCTGTGAGACACTGCGCTTAAGCGCAGTGCTCTATCGGGCCCACGCCTCCGGCGTGGCAGAACAGGGCCGGCGATCGGTGAGTTCAGGGTGGGATCGCCTCCGACGGATGCCGACTGCTCTGACTCTGGATGTACGTGACCGGCTCGCGGAGGAGCCTTGGGCTCACGCTCGTTGCGGAGTATTCGCGATTCCACCGCAGCCCGAGCACGTTTGCGGGTTGCCGGCTGGCGGCGTAGCTGCTTCCGCCCTTGAGCAACTGGACGAGCCGGGGCAGGTCGTAGCGCGGGGCGGTGCGGACCAACAGATGCACATGCGTACGGAGGAAGCCGAGCGCCATGATCGTCACGCGCTCCTGGATGGCGATCCTGCGAAAGAATTCGTCGAGAAACGCACGAGTGGGGACGTCGATCATCGGCCGTCGCGCCAGCGTCGACCAGGTCAGATGGATGTAGATGCGGTGCGCTGGCATGGCGGCCGGGTCGGAGGGGCCACATTGCGGATGCAGAGTCAACGAGCGGTCAACGAACGAACTCGCGCCCCCTTGTTATTCCCACTCTGAAGAGTGGGTCCAGTGAGACACTGCGCTTAAGCGCAGTGCTCATCGGGCCCACGCCTCCGGCGTGGGAAACTGTTGGGGGTGAGGGAGAGTGGGCAGTCTATCCGGAGCTATGTCGCCAGCCGCCGCTCCGCCGCGCGCGCATGTGCCTCGAGCCCCTCGGCACGACCCAGCCACACGGCGTCCTCGACCAGGGGCCGCGCCGCCGCGCCGTCGACGATTCGCAGCCAGGTCCGCACGCGCAGGAACGTGTACACCGAGAGGCCTCCGCTGAACCGGGCGGTGCCGCCGGTGGGCAGCACGTGGTTCGGGCCTGCGCCGTAGTCACCCAGCACTTCCGCGCTCCCCGCGCCGACGAAGAGGGCGCCGTAGTGAACGAGTCGAGGCGCGACGGCGTCCGCGTCGCGCAGCTCGAGCTGGAGGTGCTCGGGCGCGATCGCGTCGCACGCGGCGATCCCATCATCGGTGCTCTCTACTACGACGGCTCCACCATGCGCGAGCGCCGCCCGGGCGACGTCGGCCGCCGGCAGGTCGTCGAGCTGGCATACCAGCTCCCGCTCCACGCGCTCGACCAGCCCGGCATCGACCGTCACGAGCACGGGCACGGCGTCGGGATCGTGCTCCGCCTGAGCGAGCAGGTCCGCCGCGACGGTGGCGGGGTCGGCGCTCGAGTCCGCGAACACGATCAGCTCGGAGGGGCCCGCGAGCATGTCGATCGCGACTGTTCCGGCGACGAGCTGCTTCGCAGCGGCCACCCAGCGGTTCCCTGGTCCGACGACCACGTCTCGTGGCGCGATCGGACCCGCACCATAGGCGAGCGCCGCGATCGCCTGGGCCCCGCCCGCGGCGAGCACCCCTTCCGCGCCCGCGATTGCGGCCGCGGCGAGCGTTAACGCCTGCGGCTTAGGGCTCGCAACCCAAACGTCCCGCACGCCTGCCACCCGAGCGGTAATCGCGGTCATCAGGACCGAGGAGGGCAGGGGATAGCGCCCTCCCGGCGCGTAGCACCCCGCGCGCTCGACCGGGGCGATGTGGTGCTCCGCGACCCCACCCGGCACCGGCACCCGCACCGGGCCGAGGGCGCCTCGCTGCGCCACCGCGAACGCCCGGATCCGCGCCGCCACGCGCTCGAGCCGCGCGCGATCATCGGCCGAGAAGCCCTTCAGCACCCGCGCGAGGTCGGGGCGGGCGTAATACAGCGGCGCACCCGGCGACACGTCCCCGAACCGCTCGGCGTACTTTCGCAGCGCGACCTCCCCCCGCTTCCTCACGCCCTCGACAATCCGCGCCGCGGCCGCGAGCGTTCCTGCATCCCGGCCTGTGCGCCGATGGACCAGCTTGGCGACCGTGCGTCGGCGCAGCAGGAGTGAAGCCGTCATGATGCGTCCGCCTGAGCCTTCGCCGCCATCGGCCGCCGGGTGACCCCCGCGTGGCGGCGCGCCAGCTCGGCCCGCACCTCGGCGAGGGAGCCGCCACCCCGCACCAGGGCGACGAGCGCCATGTACAAGACGTCGGCCGCCTCGTGCACCACCGCGCCGCGTGTTGCAGCCTCCGCCAGCTCGGCGGCTTCCTCGCGCAGCTTCGCAGCGAGCAGCGCCGGGTCCCCCAACAGTTTGCTGGTCCGCGAGTCGGGGTCCGGTCGCGCCGCGCGCGCGGCGATGGTGCGCTCGAGGTCGTCGGGAGCGAAATCGGTGGGCCAGCACGCACGCCGCTCGAGGTGACAGAACCCGACGCCGTGTTGGCGCACCGTGAAACGCAGCGCATCGCGGTCACAGTCGAGATCGACGCGCAACAGCTGCTGCGTGTTGCCCGACGTCTCGCCCTTCACCCACAGTGCCTGGCGCGACCGCGACCAGTAGACCCCCCGCCGCTCCTGCACGGCGCGCGCCAGGGATTCGGGCGTGCTCCACACCAGTCCCAGCGCGCGCCCCCACTCGTCGCATACGACCGTGGGCCAGACACCGCCCTTCGCCCCGTGATCCACCGGTTTCGCGAGCGGCGCAGCCACCGCCGCGCCGAGCGTCAGCCGACCGGTGTACAGCGCCATGCCCACCTGCGCGTCCGCCCCGATCCGGTCCAGCTCGGCGATCTCGACGGTGGTCGTGATCCCCCCGGCGGCCGTCACCCGCGCGTCGCCCGCCGCGCGCACCGCGGCCACCACCGCCTGAAAGTCGAATCCGTCCATGGCGCCTTCGCGCTCCACCTGCGTGAAGAGAAACCCGCCGACGAGGGGGGCGAGCGCGCGGATCCGCTCGAGCACCGGCACGCCGGTCTCGCGGCGCCAGCCGTCCACCACGATCTGGCCGCGGTCGGCATCGACCGCGGCGATCACGCGCTCGCGCGGCAGGGCGCCGCACAGCTCGGGGCTCGCCGCTGTGCCGATCACGATCTTCGCCGCGCCGGCGTCGAGCCACGCGCGCGCCGCGGCGAGGTCGCGAATCCCCCCACCCACTCTGCAGGGCGCCCGGCGCACCATCTCGCGGATCAGGTCGGCGTTCGAGCCCTGGCCGAGCGCCGCGTCCAGGTCGATCACCGCCACCTCGCCTGCCACCGCAAACTCCTCGAGGCGCGCCAGCGGGTCGCCGCCGTCCAGCACAAACTCGCGCCCGCGCCGCAATTGGACCGCGCGGCCGTTGATCACGTCGATGCTGGGGACGATCATCGCCGCACCCGTAGCCCTCGGAGCGACAGCTCGTCCTTGATGCCGCCGACGGTGTCGTCGCCGTCGTGGAACACGGAGGCGGCGAGCACGGCGTCCGCGCCGGCGCCGAGCGCCTGCGCCACGTGAGCGCGGTCGCCGATACCGCCCGAGGCGATCACCGGCACATGCACCGCTGCCACGACGGCTCGCACCAGCTCCAGGTCGGGACCGGCTCGCGTGCCGTCACGGTCCCAGCTCGTGAGCAGTATCTCCCCCGCCCCCAGCCCCGCGCCTTCCGCCGCCCACGCCACCGCGTCGGGCCGACCGGGCGCGCGGCCGCCACGCACCAGCGCTTCCCAGCGATCACCGCTGCGGCGCGCATCGATGGCGAGCACGACGCACTGGCAGCCGAACTGGGCCGCGAGCTCCGACAGGAGCGCGGGACGCTCGATGGCCGCCGTGTTCACGCTCACCTTGTCCGCGCCCGCCGCGAGCAGGCGACGCGCGTCGTCCACGCTGCGCACGCCGCCGCCCACGGTGAGGGGGATGCGGATCGCCGCCCGCACCCGCGCCACGGTGTCGAGCTGCGTGGCGCGGCCTTCGGGCGACGCGGCGACGTCGAGCACGACGATCTCGTCGGCCCCCTGGGCCTCGTACGCGGCCCCTTGCGTCGCGGGGTCGCCCGCGTCGCGCAGATCCTGGAACCGCACGCCCTTCACGACCCGACCGTCCCGCACATCGAGGCAAGGCACGACGCGGGGCAGCAGTCCCGGCGCCGGGCCGGCGGCCGGTGGGGGCGGCGCGGCCCTCGCGCCGGTGAGCCAGCGGTGCAACAGACCCGCTCCGTACGCACCCGACAGCTCGGGGTGGAACTGGCAGGCGAGCACGCGGTCGCCTTCTTTCTCCAGCGCCGCCACGAACCGCACGCCGTGGGTGGTCCATGCGACCGTCCAGCCGGCTGGGGCGTCGCGCAGGGCGTACGAGTTCGCGAACGCAGCGATACCCGTGGCGATGAGCCCTTGCTCCGACTGGGCGGTCACGGTATTCCAGCCGAGATGTGGCACCCGCACGTCGGCGGGAAGCCGGCGGCAGGTGCCCGCGATCACGCCGAGCCCCGCGACGCCGGGGGTCTCCTCGCTCGCCTCACACAGCATCTGCATGCCCAGGCAGATGCCGAGGAGGGGTGTGCCACGGGCCACCACGTCCGTGATCGCGGCGTCGAGACCATGCGCGCGCAGCGCGCCCAGTCCCGCGCCGAACGCGCCTACGCCCGGAAGCACCACGCGCGACGCTTGCCGCACCGCTGCCGGGTCGCGCGTCACGGCGACGCTCGCGCCGAGCCGGCCGAACCCGCTCGTGATCGACGCCAGATTGGCGACCCCGGAGTCGACGATGACGAGGTCAGCCATCGAGCGTCCCCTTGGTGGACGGCACGTCGTCGTAGCCGGTGCAGGCGATCGCCTGCTGCAACGCGAGGGCCGTCGCCTTGAACGCAGCCTCGGCCTTGTGATGATCGTTCTCGCCCTTGAGCACGTCGACGTGCAGCGTCAGGCGCGCCGCGACGGCGAGCGAGCGCAGCACGTGCGCGATGTTCTCGCACGCGAGCCCCCCGATCGTCTCCCGTCCGAGGTCGAGCGCGACGTCGGCGTAGGGGCGCCCCGACAGATCGACGACCGCGCGCGCCAGGGCTTCGTCGAGCGGGGCCAAGGCCGATCCGAAACGGGCCACACCGCGGCGCTCACCCAAGGCCCGGTCGAGCGCCTGCCCCAGCGCCAGCGCACAGTCCTCGGCGGTGTGATGATCGTCGATGTGGAGGTCGCCCTTGCAGGCGACCGTCAGGTCGAGGCGCGCGTGGCGGCCCAGCGCGTCGAGCAGATGGTCGAGGAAGCCGATGCCCGTTTTGACGTCGACGGCGCCCGTGCCGTCGAGGGCGAGCGTCACGGTGATCGAGGTCTCGCGCGTGGCGCGCGTGACGGTGGCGGTACGGGCGGTCATGGCCGGAGCCCCACGGCGGCGAACGCGGCATCGAGCGCGTCGCACAGCCGCTCGAAGTCCGCGGGATTCCCGGGCACCGTGATCCGCAGCGCCGTCTCGAGACCCGGGCGGCCAGGGAAGTCGCGCACCACGACGCCGCGGCCGGCCAGCGCCGTGCGGATCGCCTGGGCGCGCGCCCCGCACTCGACGAGCACGAAGTTCGCCTGCGACGGCTGGGGCGCGAGCCCCCGGGCGGCGAGCCGCGTGGCGAGCAGACCGCGCTCCACGCGGATGCGCGCGACGTGCGCACGCAACGGCTCCACGCCGCGCTCGAGCTGCGGTTCGGAAGATCCAGGACGGCCGGCGTCAAGTCTTCGTCGGCGTACTCCACGTATGCGTGATCGAGCACCAGGAGCGCGTTCGGGGCCGCCCCTGCGAGCCGCCGCACCTCGGCGAGCTTCGCGACGGCGCCGGTCGGGTTGTTGGGCGACACGACGACCACGACACCCGTGCGCGCGTCGACGCGCCCGAGGAACCCGTCGAGTGGGAACGGGCCGTCACGCCACGGCACGCGGACGAGCGTTCCGCCCGCCAGCGCGGCGCAGCGGTCGAACATGTCGAAGCACGGGTCGGGAAGGAGCACGCTCTTGCCGGGCTCGAGAAATGCCCGGCACGCCCGGTCGATCGCCTCGTCGGCGCCGGCGGTCACGATCAGGCGCTCGGGCGGCACGTCGAGCCGTGCCGCGAGCGCCGCTTCCAAAGCCGACACTTCCGGGTAGCGACGCAGCAGCTCGGGATCGGCGGCGGCGAGCTGCGCGAGCAGCGCCTGCGGCGGGAGCACGCCTTCGTTCGAGTCGAGCCGCAGCAGCGCGGGCCCCGGGGCGGTGGGGCGACGGTACGCGGCCTCGGGGTCGATGCGCGACACGGGTCCCGTGGCGGGAGGGGTGGGGGTGGCTGTGGTCATGGGACGATCTGCGACAGGGTCGAGACGACGACGTCGGTGCCGCCGGCCGCCTTGACGGCGGGGATCACCTGCGGGAGCGCCTCGCGCGGCACTGCGGCCTTCACCGCATACCCGCCGTTGCCGAACAGCGGCGCCACGGTCGCCTGGCGCATCGACGGCAGCACCGCCACCACGGCGTCGAGGCACTCGGCCGACGCGTTCACCTCCAGCATCACGCGCCGGCGGGCGACGAGGACCGAGTTCAAGAGCATGACGAGGTCGTCGATGCGACGACGTCGGGCAGGATCGGCGAGGGCGACGGGATTGGCGTAGAGCCGGGTGGACGAGGGCATCACTTCGTCCACGACGGCGAGGCCGTTCGCCTCGAGCGTCGCG
>QHUT01000109.1 GCA_003222055.1 Gemmatimonadota bacterium | reverse complement strand
GCTTGGCGTGTGCGCCGCCGCGGGGGTCCTGTGCGCGCGCTGCGGCGCCGTGCTCGGCCCCGACGACCTCACCGCCCGCCTCTTCCTGAAGCTCGCCCAGCTGGACCGGTTCGGCCACGCAGGGCGCGATGTGCTGCTGCGCCGGCCGCCCGCCCCCTCCAGCCCCGAGGACCGCTGAGCGATGTGCGGCATCATCGGATATGTGGGGCGGCGGGAGGCGGCGCCGATCCTGGTCGAGGGGCTGCATCGGCTGGAGTACCGGGGCTACGACTCGGCGGGCGTGGCGGTGCAGAACGGGGCCGGCGTGGTGGTCACGAAGCTGGCGGGGCGGGTGGCGGCGTTGCAGGCGCTGCTCGCGCGCGGGCCGCTGCACGGCACGAGCGGGATCGCGCACACGCGCTGGGCCACGCACGGCGCGCCCACCACCCGCAACGCGCATCCCCATACGGATTGCAGCGGCGCGGTGGCGCTGGTGCACAACGGGATCATCGAGAACGCCGACGCGCTGCGCGGCAGGCTGGAGCGCGGCGGCCACCTCTTCACCACCGAGACCGACACGGAGACCCTGGCGCACCTGATCGAGGAGGCGCCGGGGGACACCCTCGAGGCGCGCGTGATCGCCGCGCTGGCCCTGGTCGAAGGGACCTACGGGTTGGCGGTGGTGTCGGCGGCGGAGCCGGGGAAGATCGTGGTGGCGCGCCAGGGATCGCCGGTGCTGCTGGGCATCGGCGACGACGAGCTGTTCGTGGCGTCGGACGCGTCGGCGGTGCTCGAGCACACCCGGTCGGTAGTGTATCTGGACGACGGCGATATCGCGGTCCTCACGCCGGACGGGTACTCGGTGCTGGATCGCGAATCGCACGTGCAGCTGCGCGCGGTGGACGACATCGCCTGGGATGTGGCGCAGCTCGAGCTGGGCGGCCACGCGCACTTCATGCTCAAGGAGATCGTGGAGCAGCCGGACTCGGTGCGGGCGACGCTGCGCGGGCGGCTGCTGCCCGAGGCGGGAAGCGCGCGCCTGAACGGCCTCAACCTCGCCCCCGAGGACTGCCGCGCGATCCAGCGCATCGTGATCGTGGCGTGCGGGACGTCGTGGCACGCGGGGCTCGTGGGACGGGACCTGATCGAAGAGCTGGCGGGGATTCCGGTGCAGGTGGAGTACGCGTCGGAGTACCGCTACCGGCGGCCGCTCGTGGCGCCGGGGACGCTGACGCTGGCGATCTCGCAGTCGGGAGAGACGGCGGACACGCTGGAAGCGCTGCGGGCGGCGCGCGCCGCCGGGTCGCGGGTGGTGGGTATCGTCAACGTGGTGGGGAGCACGATCGCGCGCGAGTGCGGCGGCGGGATCTACCTGCACGCCGGGCCCGAGGTCGGAGTGGCGTCGACCAAGGCGTTCACGTCGCAGATCGTGGCGCTGGCGTTGTTGGGGCTGTATCTCGGACGGGCGCGCGGGCTGCCGACGGAGCGGGGCCGGGAGCTGGTGTGCCGCCTGATTCAGCTGCCGCAGCTCGTGACTCGGGCGCTGGCGCTCGAGCCGGAGGTGCGGGCCCTCGCCGCGCGCTTCGCCGAGGCGCGGAATTTCCTGTATCTGGGGCGGGGCGTGAATTTCCCCGCGGCGCTCGAGGGCGCGTTGAAGCTCAAAGAAATCTCCTACATCCACGCCGAAGGCTACCCGGCCGCGGAGATGAAGCACGGGCCGATCGCCCTGATCGACGCGGCCATGCCGGTCGTGTTCGTGGCGCCGCGCGACGCGGTGTACGCCAAGGTGCGCTCGAACATGCAGGAGGTAAAGGCGCGCGGCGGACGGCTCATCGCCGTGACGACCGAAGGGAGCGACGACCTTACCGGCCTCGTCGAGCATCAGCTGCGCGTGCCCGCGACCGCGCCGCTGCTCTCCCCCGTCCTGACGACCATTCCCTTGCAGCTCCTCGCCTATCACATCGCGGTGCTGCGCGGCTGCGACGTCGATCGGCCCCGCAATCTCGCCAAGAGCGTCACCGTGGAGTGATGTCGCCACCGGCGTCTGCCATCATGAGCGTGCTTTCCTCCCCCGAGGGCGCGGGCGGACGTGACGCGATCGACGCCGCCGTCGCCCACGAGCTGCGTGCTCGATTCCAGGTGGACCGGGTCGAGCGGCGGGGCCCGCGGTCCCGCCTCTACTTGGGGCGCGACCTGGACGCCGGCCGGCCCATCGCGCTCAAGGTGGTCTCGCGCGCCGGTGCGTCCAAGCAGGCGATCGAGGCGTTCGGGACCGCCATGGCCGCGTCCGTGGCGCTCGATCACCCCCACATCATCCCGGTCTACCAGTACGGGAAAACGCGGCGGCTGTTCTGGTATTCGATGAAGTGGATCCAGGGTGGCTCCCTCCACGACACGTTGCGTGACAGGGGCCCGCTGGAGTTGACGACCTGTCTGCGCCTCGTCGCCGAGCTCGCCGCCGCGCTGTATCACGCGCACCGCCACGGCGTGACGCACGGCGACGTGAAGCTCACGAACGTGATGGTGTCGGCGGATGGCGTTGCGCTGCTGGGCGACTTCGCCGTCGCCCGCGCGCTCAGGACAGGCTCGTCGCCGCTCGCTCCGGGGGCGGCCGCCGACCAATACGCGCTCGCCGCACTGACGCTCGAATGCCTGAAGGCCGGAGCCCCGGCTGACATGTCCCTGCTCGTCCCGGACACCGTGCGCCACGCCCTCGCCCGCGCGTTGAGTCAGGATCCGCAACAGCGCTTCGCCACGGTACTCGACTTCGCGGCGGTGCTCGAGAAGGCCACCCCGGCGCTGTCGTCGCCGCCGCCCACCCCGTCGCCCGAACGCCCCGCCGCGCCGGGGGCAAAACCCGCGGTGCTCTTGTGGGACGATGCATATGAGCAGCCGCCTGTGCCCGACGAGCGCCACGTGCGGCGCGTCGCGCTGGGCGCGGCGCTGGTGATCCTGCTCGCGGCCGCCGCGGCGTTCGGCCTATGGCTCGCAGGGCGTGACCCGGCACCGGTGCGCCAGGTCGTCACACGGCCATCCCTGCCATCCGAGGTGGCGAGCGTCGCGGCCGCGCCCGCGGAGCCGGCGCCGCGCGACACGTTGGGCCCGCCGGTGGAGCAGCCCGCGCCGCGTCCGTCCCCGCCGCCCGCGCCGCCGGCTCCCCGCCGCCCGGCCGTCGTCCTCGCCCCAGGGCGCCTGTTCGTCGGCGCGACGCCGTGGGGTGAGGTCTACGTCGATAGCCGCCTCATCGGGCATACGCCCTTGGCGGCGCTGCCGCTCGCGGCCGGCTCGCATCAGGTGCGCGTCGTGCGCGACGGATTCGCACCGTTCGTGCAGCGCATCGAGGTAGCGCCCGGCGCGGACGTGCGCCTCACCGGCATCGTGCTCCGACCCTTTCATCTATAAGGCGGGACGGCCGCCACTAGCTGAGGCGCGTGCGCCACAGGGTGTCGACGGCGCGACGGCCCCTTTTTTGAACCGTGTCGACACCATGCTGTGTCGACGTTGCAGCGGACTCGAATCGGCGGCCCCGCCCCCTCAGGCCCGCGCCCCCACCACCTTGGGTGTGTTGCCTGAGGTGTTGTGCGTGCGCTGCGGCGCTACGTTCGGTCCCGCAGACTTGACCGCGCAGCACGTCGCGGTGCTGGCCGAGCTGAACCGGTTCGGTCTCACCGGCCGGGACGGGCTTCTCAAGGCGCCTCCCCCCGAGACGAAGAATCCCTCACCGTAAACACCGCCACCTCCGGCGGACAAAACAGCCGGGCCGGGATCAGCACCGTGCCGACGCCACGCGAGACGTATAGCGGAGCCAGCGTGTCGCGGTACCAGCCCGCGACGAAGCGGCCGCTCCCATACGGCGTGTACGGCGCGTAGAACGGCAGGCGGATCTGGCCGCCGTGCGTGTGGCCGGTGAGGATCGCGGCGGGCTGGGGAAAGCGGTCGCGCGGCACGCCGTCCAGAAATCCCGGCGCATGCACGATCCAGATCGCCGGATCGGCGGCAGCAAGCCCACGTACGGCGGCCGCGAGGTCGGGCTCTCCGGCCACCGGGTCGTCGATGCCCACCAGGGTGAGCTCGGCGCCGCGGATCGACACGCGCGCGCTCGAGTTGTAGAGGAGCTCCACGCCGGCCTGGCCGTACGTCCGCTCTCCCCGGCCGCGATCGATCCCGCCGTCGTGCTCCCAGTTTCCCAGCGTGGCGAACGTCGCCTGGGTGCCGCGCGCGGCGCGCGCCCAGTCGCCCAGTACCGGCAGGTCCTGCCGGCAGTTGCAGATGTCGCCGATCAGGAGCACGACGTCGGGGCGCTCACGCTCGAGCAGCGCCAGCGTGGCGCGTGCCGCGCGCGAGAAGGCGCGGTGCAGATGCACGTCCGTGACGCAGGCGAGGCGCAGGCCGGCGAGGCGCGGGTCGAGCCCGGGGATCGCGAGATCGTGTCGCGTCAGCTGGACCGCCGCCGGCTCCCGCACGAACCCGTCGCCCAACGCGGCGGCGGCGAGAGCACCCCCCGTGGCCCTGAGAAAGCGGCGGCGCGTGAGCACGGGGGGGAGAGCCATGGCACATAAAGTAGAAGGGGACGAGGGACGGGGGATGGGGGACGCGGAGCGACGCCGCTAACGCCAAGCGCTGCACCAGTTCGCGCCCCCGCTTCCGCGGAGCCGCACTGAATTGCGGCCGCGACGACGGGTGTAGCGTTGCCGTCACGCCGCACCAAACCGCCAGGGGCGTGGTCGCGCGGCAACGCCGCCTGCGTTGCAACCCGGGATGTCGTGCCTGCAGACCGCCGGCGCGCGCCAGCCGCGAGCGGCGGAACGTGCGCAATGTCACGGCGGCGTCGGTCACGCGCGCGTGACGGCGTCGTTACGAGGCTGGTACACGGTTTGCTCCCCCCCGCCCCGCGCACCACCAGCAGAGGGAATGGCGGCGGCGCAACGGCCAAGGGAGGGCATTGTGCGGATTGGTTTCTTGATGGGTCGGTCGTTCACCGAGGATCGCCACCAGGCAGAGATTCTCAGCTGGCTGCGGCAGTGGGGGGCGACGGCGGAGCCTTTGCACCTCGGCGACGACCTGATCGATGTCGCGCGGGTGAGTCTCGACCATGACCTGTTCGTCCTGAAGAGCCGCAGCGACCTCGCGATGAGCGTGGCCGCCGACCTGCATGGGGCCGGCGCCCGGCTGCTCAACCCATACCCGGTGTCGGCCCTGCTGCGCGACCGGGTGGTGACGTTCCGCGTGCTCCGGGCGGCGGGTGTGCCCGTGCCCGAGACGTTCGCCGCGTCCCACGTGAGCCAGCTGTTGCCGGCCCTCGATCGCGGCCCGCTCATCATCAAGCCGTACCGCCGCTACAAGAAACACGGCACCGAAGTGGTCACGAACGCGGCGGAGCTCGCGGCGCTGGGCTCCATCGAGCCCGTGTTCGCCCAGCGGTACCATCCCCCGGACGGGCCGGATCGGACCGTGTACTCGATCGGGTCCGAGCTGTTCGGCGTGCTGCACGCGGGGCCGGACGCGTCCTTCGCGCTCTCGCCCGAGCTCGTGGACATCGCGCGTCGCTGCGGCACGGCCCTCGGCATCGACCTGTTCGGCGTCAACGTCGTGATGAGCGGCGGCCGCGCGTACGTGGTGGACATGTCGAGTTTCCCCGGGTTCCGCGGTGTACCGGAGGCGGCCCGGCGGGTGGCCAAGTACGTCCACGCGGCGGCCGAGCGCGCCGTGTGCGGCGAGCCGGTGGTGCCCGCGGAGCTGCAGCGGACCGCGGGCCGGGCGGCGACGCACCGCGCCCTCAAAGGCTCGAGCTTACAACTGGTGCTCGGCGCCCTGTCCGGCACCGAGGCGACGCCGCAGGAGCTGGCCCAGATCGAGAGCGTGGTCGACGACATCCGGCTGCGCTCCACGGCGGCGACCTCGCCCCCGCGCGTGCGACCGGGACGTCCCCGCCGGGACAGTCGCCCCACCCAGCCGCCCGCCCCGCCGCGCGTGGCGATGTACTCGCAGGGGATGGTCGGGTTCGGCCACATCCGTCGCAACGCGTCGATCGCCCACGCACTGCGCGGGTCCGCGCTGCAGCCGGCCATCATGATGATCGCGGAGGCGTGGCAGGCCGGGGCGCTGCTCCTCCCGGAGGGGGTGGACTGTGTGACGCTGCCGGCGCTGCGCCGCGAGGCCGACGGGGCATACAACCCGCGCTTCCTGCTGGACGTGTCCGACCAGGACTTGATCGCCCTGCGCACCCGGGTCGTCCGCAGCGCCATCGAGGTGTTCGACCCCGACGTGCTGGTCGTGGACTACCTGCCCCTGGGCGTCGCGGGCGAGCTCGCCACGACGCTGGAGCGGCTGCGCGCGCGCGGCACGACGCGCTGCGTGCTGGGGCTGCGCGAGGTGCTGTACGACACCGAGACCGTGCGCCGCACCTGGGCCGACCGAGCCAACATGGACGCGATCCGCGACTTCTACGACGCCGTCTGGATCTACGGCGATCCGGCCGTGTTCGACCCGGTGCGGGAGTACGGACTCGGTGACGACGTGGCGGCCAAGGCGCGCTACACGGGGTACCTGGACCAGCGTCCCCGCCTCGACCTCGCCGCGGCCCACGCCGACCCCCTGGTGACCAGCCTGCCGCCCGGCGAGATCGCGCTCTGTCTCGTGGGGGGCGGGCACGACGGCGAGGCGCTGGCCGAGGCGTTCCTCCAGACCGAGCTGCCGCGGGACATGACCGGCGTGCTCGTGACGGGCCCCCTCATGCCGTGGGAGCAGCGCCAACGTGTGCGCGACGGCGCGCAGCAACGCCCCCGCTTCCGGGTGCTGGACTTCGTGGCCGAGCCGATCAAGCTGATCGAGCGCGCCGACCGCGTCATCGCCATGGGCGGCTACAACACGTGCTGCGAGATCCTCTCGTTCGACAAGCACGCCCTCATCGTGCCGCGCGTGGCGCCGGAGCCGGAGCAGTGGATTCGCGCCCAGCGGCTGCGTGATCTGGGACTGGTCGACGTACTGCATCCCGACGAGCTCGACGCGCGCGCGTTGACCGAGTGGCTGGCCCGCGATCCGGGCCCGCCGCCTGCCGTACGCGACCGCATCGATTTGGGCGGGCTGAGCCGCATCCCCACCTTGCTCACGGAGCTGCTGGGCGCCGCGGCGCGGCCGGTGTCGCTCGCCGTGTGACGGGCGCCCCCATGCCCGGCGTCGGCCCGACCCGCACCCTGCTCCTGTACGCGCAGGATCATAAGGGTCTGGGCCACATCACCCGCACCCTCACGGTCACCCGCCACCTGCTGGCGGCCTACCCGAGCGCCGTCGCTTACGTCGCGACCGAGTCGCCCATCACGCGCGACTTCGTCCTGCCCGAGCGGTGCGACTACATCAAGCTGCCCACCCGGCTGACCCCGCGCCGGCCCGACGCCCCCGGGGGCGATCCGGGCGACGACCTGACCTTCCGGCGGCTGCGCGCCCAGCTGTTGCGCGACGTCGCCCTGGGGTTGGCCCCCGACCTGGTGCTGGTGGATCACGAGCCCCTGGGGCACAAGGGAGAGTTTCGTGACGGGCTGTGCGCCCTGAAGGAACGGTCCCCGGACACGAAGTTCGTGTTCGGGCTGCGCGACATCATGGACGACATCGGTCGCATTCGGACGCTGTGGCAGGAGCTGGGCGTGTACGACGCGCTGGAGCACGTGTACGACGGGATCGCCGTGTACGGTCAGCCCAACCTGTTCGACGTGGCGGACGCCTACGCCATTCCGCCGTCGGTCCGCCCCAAACTGCACTACTGCGGCTACGTGGTGCGCGACCTCCCCACGGTCGACCCCGGGGACGTGCGCCGACGGTACGGCCTGCCCGCGCAGGGGCCGTTGCTCGCGGCGAGCGTGGGGAGCGGGAGCGACGGGTACCCCGTGCTCGACGCCGCCTGTGCGGCGGTGGAGCGCCTGCGCGGCGCGTTCCCCGACCTGGTCGCGGTCCTGGTGACGGGCCCGTTCATGCCGGTGCGCGAGCGGACGCTGCTCGAGGCGCGCGCCACGCCCGCGTGTCGCGTGGTGCCGCAGGCCGACACGCTCGAGTTGATGGCGGCTGCCGACGCCGTGCTCGGGATGGGCGGCTACAACAGCGTGATCGAAGCGCTGGCGGCGGCGCGACCGCTGGTGATCGTGCCGCGCGCCACCCACAAGGTCGAGCAGCAGATCCGTGCCGAGACGCTGGCGGCGCAGGGCCTGGCGCAATGGGTGCATCCGAAAGATCTGGCCGGAGACGGTGCGCGGCTCGCCGCGGCGCTCGAGTGGGCGCTGCGGCGCGATCGCGCGGCGCACGCGCGCCTGGTACGCGAGATCATCCCCGCGTTCGACGGGGCGAGCCGGCTGACGAGCTATCTCGCACGCTGGCTGGGGAGCGACTGATGGACGCCCTGGCTACGGCGCTCGACACAGCCGAGACCGAGCGCTTGCTGAGCGCGGCGCTGCGCGCGTTGCACGGCGCCGGCGCCGCGCTCCAGCGCTGGAGCGTGAACGAAGGCTTCACCGCGTATGGCAAGCGGCGCGTAGTGCACTATGACCTCCAGGCGCGCCTGGGCGGGGGCGCAGAGGCGCGGCACTACGAGTGGCTCGGCAAGTTCTACGATCGCGACGACGACGCGCGCCGCGTGGCCAGCGTGCTGCGGCAGCTGGCCGCCGCCGCGGTCGCCGGCGCGCGGGACGGGTCCGCGGTCCCCGGCGTCGTCGCCTATCACGCGCCGCGCCGCCTGCTGCTCCTCACCTACGAGCCGGGGGAGCCGGTGGCCTCCGCCATCGGGCACGCGACTCGCGCCGTGGTGGCGGCGATGGGGCGAGCGCTGGCGGGGCTGCACGTCGCCCCCGTCGCGCTCGACGAGACCGTCGCTCCCGCTTCGGCCGCCACGGTGCTCGCCGATCTGCGGCCCCGCGTCGCGGAGTTGTGCGGGCGGTTTCCGGGCGAAAGGGCCGGGCTGGCGCGCGCCCTCGCCGAATTGGAACGCGCCGTGCCGCCGCCGCCTCCGGCGGCGTGCTTCGTGCACGGCGACTTCGGTCCGGCCAATCTCCTGTGGAGGAACGGGGAGATCGTCGTGCTAGATTTCGACAAGTGCACGCGGGGCGATCCCGCCGCGGACTTGGGCAACTTGCTGGCGCAGCTGTTTCGCATGTCGGTGCGCAAGCCCGACCGGCTGCGCGACTTCGCCGCCGCGCGCGCGGGCCTGCTCGAGACGTATCAGCGCTGGTCGCCGCCCGATCCCGGTCTCGGGCCGCGAGTCGCCTGGTACGAGCGGACGACCCTGCTGCGCAAGATCCACCGCCTCGCCTTCAACACCACGCGGCATCCGGGCCCGGAGGGGCTCGGCCAGCGGCAGGCCGAGGCGGCGCGCCTGCTGGAGGTGGGAACGAGAGACTGACATGCGCCAGGGAACACCGAGCCGATTCCGCCAGCTCTTCCTCGGCAATCTGCGCGAGGTCAAGGGGCGGTTACTGTTCGCCGGCCTGTGCACGCTGGGCGCGACCGCGGCGGAGCTGCTCAAGCCGTGGCCGCTCAAGATCATCCTCGACCACGTCATCCTGGACAAGCCGGTGCCCCACGCCCTGCGGGCGCTGCACGGCCTGCTGACCGAGGGGAAGGTGCCGCTGTTGCTCGAAGCGGCGGCGGGCATCGTGGTGATCGCGCTCGCCGGCGGGCTGTTCTCCTACTTCCAGATCTTCATCACGTCGTCCATCGGTTACCGGATGGTGTACGCGCTGCGGCGCGAGCTGTTCACGCACCTGCAGACCTTGTCGCTCGCGTTTCACAACCGCGCCCGCTCGGGCGACCTGCTCACCAAGATCGCGGGGGACACGAACACCCTGAAGGACGTGTTCGGCGACTCGATCCTCAAGTTCACGTCGTACGTGCTGACGGTGGTGGGCATGCTCGCCATCATGGCCGCGATCGACTGGAAGATCGGCCTGATCGCGCTCGCCACGCTGCCGTTCCTGGGCTACAGCCTGCTGCACCTGTATCGCAAGACCAAGCTGTCGGTCAAGACGCAGAAGAAGCAGGAAGGGAAAGTGGCGTCCCGCATGAGCGAGGTGCTGCAGGCGGTGCCGCTGGTGCAGGCGTTCGCGCGGGAGCGTTACGAGGCGGAGCAGTTCGACGCGGTGACGGAGCAGACGGTGCGCGAGAGTATTCGCGTGGCGCGGCTCGAGGCGGCGGCCACCCGCTCGTCGGAGATCATCACGGCCCTGGGGACGGCGGCCGCCGTGCTGTTCGGCGCGTTTCAGGTGCTCAAGGGCCGGATGCTGCCGGGCGAGCTGGTGCTGGTCGTGGGCTACCTGACCAACATGTACAAGCCGATCCGCCAGCTCGCCAAGCTGTCCACCGATTTCTCCAAGGCCATGGCGGCCGCCGAGCGCGTCTCCGAGATCCTCGACATCGAGCCCGAGATCACCGACCGGCCCGACGCGGTGCCCGCCACGGGGCTCAAGGGCGAGATCGTGTTCCGCGACGTGTCGTTCGACTACGGCGACGGCAGGGACGTGCTGCGCGACGTGTCGTTCGGCGTCTCGCCCGGCCAGCGGCTCGCCCTGGTGGGGGTGTCGGGGGCCGGCAAGTCCACGATCGTGAGCCTGATCCTGCGACTGTACGAGCCGCAGCGCGGCACCATCCTGATCGACGGGCGCGACATCCGGCAGTACAAGCGCGCCTCGCTGCGGCGCCATACCGGTATCGTGCTGCAGCAGTCGCTGCTGTTCGGCGCCACCATCCGCGAGAACATCGCGTACGGGAAGCCCAAGGCGAGCCAGGAGGAGATCGAGGCCGCGGCGCGCGCGGCGAACGCCGAAGAATTCATCCGCGAGCTGGAGCATGGTTACGACACGGTGATCGGCGAGCGCGGCGCCACGCTCTCGGGCGGGCAGCGCCAGCGCATCGCCATCGCGCGCGCCCTGATCCGCGACGCCCCGATCCTGATCCTCGACGAGCCGATGACGGGCCTCGATGTCGAAAGCGAAGGGAAGGTGCGCGAGGCGCTCGACCGGCTGATGGCGGGCAAGACCTGCATCGTCATCACCCACGACCTGCAGTCGGTGGCGGACGCCGATCAGGTGCTGGTGCTCGAGGGCGGGCGCATCGTGGACCGCGGCACCCATGCCGAGCTGGCGGCGCGCAGCGGGCGCTACCGCGACCTGTACGAGGCGGTGACCTGATGGCGGCCAACCCGGGATCTCACCCTGCTCCCATTTCCCACCCCGAGGGGTGGGCCCAGCAGGACACTGCCCTTAAGGGCAGTGCTCTACCGGGCCCAGGCTTCAGCCTGGGAGCACTTGGCGAGGCTTCCACTCCTGGTCCTGGCTTCCCCACCGACCCCGACTTCCCCCAGCTCGCCATCGCCACCGATCCGGCGGCGATGCTCAAGGTCTTTCGGACGCACCTCGTGCCCGTGCCCGGACGGCAGGTGGAGATCGAGGCCTGCATCCCGTTCCGGTTCCGCTGCCGCCAATCGACGTCGCGCTGCGTGCTGCAGTACACGCTGCGGCTGGTGGAGCGCGTAGCCGGGGAGGAGCGGCGCTGGGAACAATCGGTGACGGGGGTGGTGTACGCCCGGGCTGGGGAGGCGGAGCGGCTGTGGCGCGAGAGTCTGGCCGGCGATCCGCGCCGCGAAATCCCGCAGCCCTGGCTCGTATTCGAGCCCGTCGGGTTCATCCCCGAGCTGGCGATGCTGGTGGAGGTGTTCCCCTACGACCGCAAGCTCCGGGACCTGCGGCTGGTGATGGGGGGCGACGGGGGGAGCCTCACGACGGCGGTGGAGCCGCACCTGTTCGCCGACGGCTGGGAGCCGGAGCGGCGCGTCATCGAGCCAGTGCGCTACCGCACCGAGCTGGGCGCGGCGCTGCGCTACACGGTCGAGGCCCGGCACCGCGCCAAAGCGCAGCGGGCCACGCGGTGCTGCTACCTCAAGGTGTACCGCGACGACCGCGGCGAAGCGACCTGGCGGCTGTTGCAGCGGCTGTCGCAACCGGCCGCCGGACGGCAGTACGATGTGGTGGCGCCGCTCGCCTACCTCGGGGCGCTGCGCACGCTCGCGATCGCGCAGGCGCCCGGGACGCCGCTGCTGCACCTGCTGCTGGGGGGCCACGACCCGGCGACTACTGTGCGCCCGGTCGCCCGGGCCGTGGCCGCGTTCAACCAGCAGGATGCCGAAGCGGTCGGGATCAGCCGCGCCCACACCCGCGCCGACCAGCTGGCCGACGTGCGCCACGCCGCCAGGCTCGTGAGCTGGGCCTGTCCGGAGCTACGGCCCGTCGTCGGGGCGGTGACCGCGGCCGTCGAGCGCGGGCTGCCCGATGTGGCGGCGGCGCCAGTACACGGGGACCTGAAGGCCGACCACGTGTTCCTGGAGAGGGACGGCGAGCGGGTGATTTTCATCGACCTCGATTCCGTGGCGCTGGGCGACCCGGTGCGCGATCCGGCCCATCTCTGGGCCTATCTGACAGGCGGCGTAGGCTTGGATACGGTTCCGGCTGGCCGCATCCGGGCCGCGGCCACGGCGTTCGTGGAGGAGTATTTCGCCCACGTGCCGGCCGCCTGGCGGGCACGATTCTCGCTCCACTGTGCCGGCACCCTGGTCGAGGTGGCGAGCGGCATCTTCCGCCGCCAGGAGCCCGCCTGGCGCGACAAGGTGATCGCCGCCGTCGAGCTCGCTCGACGCGCGCTGCTGTAGCGGAGACCGACGCATGAGACCGCGAGTCTGGACGCTGCTGTTGCTGATGCTGGCGTGCAAGGGCACCGAGTCCGTCGCGCCCATTTCGGGAGGCGGGGGGCCGGTGCCGCTGATGGGGCACGTCATCGTCGTGGTGGAGGAGAACACGGACTATTCTTCCGTGATCGGCAGCTCGTCCATGCCCTACCTGAACAGCCTGGCGCAGCAGTACGCGCTCGTGACCAAGTACTACGCCGTCACGCATCCGTCCATCGGCAACTACTTCATGATGACGGTCGGGAAGATCATCACGAACGACGACAACTACTCCGGCGTGGTGAGCGACGACAACATCATCCGCCGGCTCATCGCCGCCCGCAAGACGTGGAAGTCCTACGCCGAGGACCTGCCGTCGGTGGGCTACACCGGGGGCGACGTGGGCAACTACGCCCGCAAGCACAACGTGATCGCGCTCTTGTCCGACGTGGTGAACTCCGCCACCCAGCGCAACAACCTCGTCCCCTTCACCCAGTTCGCGACTGATTTGGCGGCTGGTCAGCTCCCCGCCTATTCATTCGTCGCCCCGAACCTGTGCAACGACGCGCACGACTGCTCGCTCTCGACCGCCGATCAGTGGCTCCAGACGAACATCGATCCGCTCGTGAAAAACGCGACGTTTCAGCGGGACGGGTTGCTGGTGATCGTGTTCGACGAGGCGGGAAGCGGCGATGCCACCGACGGCGGCGGGCACGTCGCCTGCGTGATCGTCAGCTCCAAGGCGAAGCGCGGCTACGAGGGCGTGGGCGTGTACCAGCACCAGAGCCTGCTGCGGCTCACCGGCGAGGCGCTCGGTCTGAAGACGCTGCCCAACGCCGCCGCGACCGCGCCCGCCATGGGGGAGTTCTTCTCGACTACTGGAACGCCCTGATCCAGCCGGATCCCTCTCCGCCGTCATCGCGCACCCGCGCGACCTCGAGCTTCCACCGCAGATAGCTGTCCAGCTTCCCGCCCAGCACCCGTATGGGCCAAACGGGAAAGGTCAGGACGCCGATGCCCGGGCGCGCTGTGGCGCGAAGCCGTGCGCCACGCGCTGCAACGCCTCGGCGGCATCGAGCGCGTCGCGCATCTCGCCCAGCGTGAGCCCGAGGTAGGCGCGGGCGTGCAGCTGCAGCGTCTTGGTCTGGGCGTAGCCGAGCCGTTGCGCCACGTCGTCCACGGTGAACCCCGGATCCTGGAGCAGCCGATGCGCGTGCAGCACGCGGGCGGCGGCGAGGAAGTGGCGCGGCGACCGCAGCCCGAGCCGCAGGAACCAGCGCTCGAAGGTGCGCCGGTCGACGCGCGCGCGTGCGGCCACCTGCTGCACCGTCTGCAGCTCGGCCGGCGAGCGCAGCACTTCTTCCAGCGCCCAGCGCAGCTCGCTCGGCAACGGGGCGAGCATCCAGGCCAGCTGCTCACGCAGCCGGTGCGACGTGGAGCGCCCTTCTTCGGCGACCAGCACCTCGCGCAGCCGGGCGGGGTGGTCGTCGTAGCGCGCGAACACCACGTGGTGGATGCCGCTCTGGCCCAGCGCGAGCAGCACGGCGGCGATGGCGGGCGAGAGCGTCGTGTACAGGGCGAGCGGCAGCGACGGGAACAGCACGCGCAGCCGCGAGATCTCGGTGGCACTGGCGCCGCCGGCGAGCAGCGGGTCGACCACGGCGAGCTCCACGGGCCGGGTGCGGATTGTCGTCAGGGCGTCATCCCAGCTGCGGGCGTGCGCCAAGGCGAACCGCAGGCCCGCGGCACGGCGCAGCTTATGGAGCTGGACCTCGGGGACGGCCGCTAGGACGAGCATGGCTGTCGCAAAAACGCCCCTCACTGCCGCGAAAACGCCCTAAACACGCCCTCCGCACAGAGCCAGCTTAGCATCGCAGCAGTCGTACTCCCGTTACCCAAAATCTTGCGGAGGTCTTATGTCGCGCACCATTCGCATGCTCGTTGCGTTTGTGGTTCTCTCGTTTGCGTTCGGCGTTTCAGCGTGTGCCGATGCGACGGGGCCGCAGCATGGTTGCGACTACGTCAACGGCAATATTTGCCACTGAGCGACACCCTTAGGAGCAAGCTTCGGGGAGGTTCAACGTCCGAGCGACGCGAGGCCGTTGGACACCTCCCGAAGCACGTCGCTTCCGAACGCGGGCTCCGTGGCGGCGAGAGGGCTGCAGCTGCAGCCCTCTTTGCAGTCGCGGAGTCCGTCCCTTATCCGCTCGATCCGGAAGACGAACTCGTGCAGACCAGCATCCTCGGCCAGGCGCAGCGCGGTTCGGAGCAGAGCGTCGGCTCGAGAAAACTGGCCGAAGCGCGCGCGTCCGATCGCCGCCTTTAACGTGAAGTCCACGAGAACGTTCGGCGGCATGTCTTCGCGTCGCGCTTCACACCGCTCCCGCCACCGCTCAAATCCCACGCGATCCCTACGGAACGAAGCGCAGTGCATCAAGTCGATCATCGCGTTGTCTATGACGTCTCTCCCGCTGCTTTCTCGCACGACGGTCGTCAGAGCCAGTTCCGCACTCTTTGGATCACCAACGGTCAGGAACATCACGCCGAGGTCCGTCAGTGTGCGCATCCGCGATAGCTCGTCGTCGTACAACTCGTATGCGCGCCATGCGTGCGGGATCGCTTCGGCCGGTCGACCGCCGGTGCTCTGAACGACTGCGATGCCCTGGTGAGCCAATGCCTGTGCTTCGGAGTCCCCCTCCGCTTCCGCTTCGTGGAGGACCGCACACAATAGACGCTCTGCCTCACCGAGATTGCCGCGCGCTGTGACCACGTAAGCGCACCCCATCCGACTAACCAGCTGCGAGTGCCGGTCCGCGGTGCCCGCTGCCCGCGCCCCCGCCTCCTCGTACGCCCGCTCCGCCTCGTCGAACCGGTTGAGCTTCCGCAGCACGCGCGCCAGCCGCAGCCGCGCCGCGACCCGATCCTCGGCGCGGAACGCGTCCCCGCCCACCCGCTCGAGCGTCTCCAGCACGTCCAGCGCCTCCTCCAGGCGCATCTCGTCCTCGAGGTAGTGTGCGTAGGCGAACAGGGCGGGGAACACGAGTCCCACATCATGCGTGTGATACGCGTCGGCGGCGCTCTGGACCACCCCGATCAGATGGCTCGTCTCGGGACGGTCGGCGGGGATCCCGCGGCAGGCGCGCTCGGTGGCGGTGTGCTGATAATGAAAAGCGTCGGGCGAGGGCGTGTGCTCGTCGGGGGCGAGCAGGTCCA
>QHUT01000108.1 GCA_003222055.1 Gemmatimonadota bacterium | reverse complement strand
CGCGGCGCTCACCTACGGCGCGGTCCACGACCGTGCGTGGGTCGCCGCGGCCGTGCTGGGGCTGGGCGCCGGGTTCCTCGCCTGGCGCGTGCTCGAGCAGTCCACCGCGGCCATGGCGACCGTCCGAGACGCTGTCGCGCGGCTGCGGGTCGCAGACACCCGATGCACGACCTGACGCTGTACCGGCGCGTACTGCGCCAGACGCGACCTTACTGGTGGCACATCGCGGGGCTGCTGGGGCTTGGCGTCCTCGCGAGTCCGATCGCCATCTTGAACCCGGTGCCCTTGAAGATCGTGGTCGACTCCGTGCTGGGGAGCCGGCCGCTGCCGCCGGTGTTGCAAGCGCTGCTGCCGAGCACACCGGGCCCGAGTCCGGCCGCCGTGCTCGCGATCGCCATCGGGTTACTGCTCGGCGTCACCGCGTTGGGCCAGCTCCAGGGCCTCGCGACGACGCTGGTGCGGACCTACATCGGGGAGCGGCTCGTGCTCGACTTCCGCTCCCAGCTCGTCCAACAAGTGCAGCGGCTGTCGCTCTCATATCATGACTCGCGCGGCACCGCCGACTCCGTCTACCGCATCCAGTACGACGCCTCCGCGCTCCAGAACATCGTGGTCGACGGGGCGATTCCGTTCGTGTCGGCGGCGGTCACCCTGGTAACGATGTGGATCGTGACCGCCCGCCTGGACCGCTCGCTCGCGCTGGTGGCGCTCGCGGTCTCTCCTCCCCTCTTCTTCCTCTCGCGCGCCTATCGCCCGCGCATGCGGCGCCAGTCGCGCCACGTGAAGAAGCTCGAGAGCTCGGCGCTCGCCGTCGTCCAGGAGACGCTCGGGGCGCTGCGCGTCGTCAAGGCGTTCGGCCAGGAGGCCCGGGAGACGGGCCGCTTCGTGCACCGCTCCCAGGAAGGAGTGACCGCGCGGATCCGTCTGGCCGTCCTGGAGGGCGGCTACGGCGTCCTCATCGGGCTGGTCACGGCCTTGGGCATGGCCGCCGTGTTGCTCATCGGCGTCGGCCACGTCCGGTCCGGCGCGCTCACCCTCGGCCAGTTACTGCTGGTGCTGGGGTACCTGGGACAGCTGTACGAGCCCTTGAAGACCATGAGCCGCAAGGCCACGGGGCTGCAAGGCTACCTCGCGAGCGCCGAGCGGGCGTTTGCGCTGCTGGACGAGCAACCCGAGGTGCCGGAGCGACCGCACGCCCGGCCCATCGCACGCGCCACCGGCGCCGTCGCCTTCGAGGGCGTCTCCTTTGCCTATGGGCCGGACCGGCCCGTCTTGAACGACGTCTCCTTCGTGATCGCGCCGGGGACGCGCCTCGGCGTGGTCGGGGCGACGGGAGCCGGGAAGACCACACTGATCAGCCTGCTCTCGCGCTTCTACGACCCGACCGCGGGACAGATCCTGTTGGACGGCGTTGATCTGCGCGACTATCGGCTCGCCGACCTGCGCCGCCAGTTCGCCGTCGTGTTGCAGGAAACGGTGCTCTTCTCCGCCAGCATCGCTGAAAACATCGCCTATGCCGCGCCCGGCGCGAGCCGAGAGCAGATCGTCGCCGCGGCACACGCCGCCAACGCGCACGAGTTCATCGTGCGCTTGCCGCGCGGCTACGACACGCAGGTCGGTGAGCGCGGCGCGCAGCTCTCCGGCGGCCAGCGGCAGCGCATCGCGCTGGCCCGCGCCTTCCTCAAGGACAGTCCCGTCCTGATCCTCGACGAGCCCACGAGCGCCGTCGACGCCGAAACTGAGGCGAAGATCCTCGGCGCGATGCGGCACCTGATGCGCGGCCGAACCGTGGTCTTGATCTCGCATCGGCCGAGCACCCTGGAGCGCTGCGAGGGACTCCTGGTACTCGACCACGGGCGAGTCGTCACGGACACGTCGCGGCCGATCACGCTCGCCCCGCCCCCTGCCCCCGCGCCGACCGAGCGCGCGCCCGCCGCCGACCGGCGCGCGACCATCAAGAGCCATCCAGCGGTGCGCGCGTGGTGTCAGCTCCACCCGCACACCGAGCCAGCCCAGATTACGCCGCTGCGGACGAGCCGTCGGAAGAGTGCCGTGTACCGCCTCGTCGGCGCCGGTCAAGGCGGGTCGCCGGTCATCGCCAAACGGAGCCCGACGGCGGTGGCGCAGATCGAGCGCACCGTGTACGAAGACATCCTCCCCCGCCTGCCGGTTCCATCGCTGCGCTACGACGGATTCGTACCCGAGCCGGACGACTCGTGCTGGCTCTTCATGGAAGAAGCCACCGGGTCCGCCTACTCGAACCTGTTGGCCGAGCATCGGGCTCGGGCGGGACGGTGGCTAGGCTTGCTTCATTCCGCAGCGGCGGATGTCGCCGACGGTCCCCGGCTGCGGGAGGCAGGGCCCGGACGCTATCTGCGGCTGCTGCAACGCGTGCGAGCTGCGGCGGGCGGTAACCTCGACAATCCCGTCCTGTCGCCGGACGACCTCGGCTTCCTCGAGGGGCTCGTGGCTCGGCTCGACGATGTCGCCGCGCATTGGGACCGTCTGGAAACGATCTGTCACGGCGTGCCGCAGACGCTGGTGCACGGTGACTTCAACGGACGGAACATCCGACTCCGCGGGGAGCAGGGCGATGCCACCGTCGCGGTGTTCGACTGGGAGGAGTCCGGTTGGGGCGTCCCCGCAGTCGACCTGGCGCAGCTGACCATGCCGTCGAGCCAGCTGTGCGCCAATCCCGACGTCCCGGCCTACTGGGCGGCCGTGCGCGAGCGCTGGCCGACGGTGAGCCTCGAGACGTGCTGGCGGCTCGCATACTGCGGAACCGTCTGTCGGACGCTCGCCGCCATGTCGTGGATCGCCGACAACCTCGCCAACGACGGGGCGCATGCGTGCCTGGGCGACATGCGGCTCTACGCCGCCGAGCTCGAGGGCGCCCTCAGGGAGCTCGACTGGGCCGGCCGCGTGGCGCCGCCGCCGCGCGAGGTAGCCGCGACATGAAGCGACTCCGCATCGGCTTCCTCGTGCCGTCTCGCTACGTGCACAGCACGGGGCATGTGCCCGCGGTGATGCGAGCGCTCTCCGACGCCGGCGTGGTCGTGGACGTCATTCATCCCACCCAGGGAGCGCTCGACCTCTCGCAGGTGCGGGTCGAACACGATCTCTACTTCCTGAAGAAGGCGAGCCGTCTCTCCCTCAGTATCGCCGGAGCGCTGCACGCACAGGGAGCCGCCATTGTCAATCCCTATCCGGTGACCATCGCGCTGCACGACAAGATCGTCACCGCCCGGATCCTGCAAGCGGCCGGCGTGCCCGTCCCCGCCACGTACGTGGCGGCACACCCCGATCGGCTGGCGCCACTGCTCGCTCAGGGTCCGCTCGTCCTCAAGCCCTATCACGGCTCGGATGGGATCGGCGTGCGGGTGGTCAAGAGCGTCGCGGAGCTGGCCGCGGTGCCGGCACGCAGAGACCCAATGTTCGCGCAGCGCTACCACGCGCCCCAGGGCCGCGACCGGAAGATCTACGCGATCGGCGGGCGGTTGTTCGGGGTCAAGAAGGTGTTTCCGGCGAGGACCGAGCAGGATCGGCACGGGGAGCCATTCACACCCCGCCCGGAGCTCTGCGATATCGCGCGGCGCTGCGGCCAGGCCTTCGGCATCGACTTCTACAGCGTCGACATCATCGAGAGCGAGGGAAAGCCCTACGTCGTTGACATGAGCTGCATCCCGGGCTGCGGGGGCGTCCCGGACGCGCCGCAGCATCTCGCCTCGTACCTGATCGCCGCCGCCGAGCGCGCCGCCCGGGGACTCGAGCGGCAGGTGGCCGGAGCCCGAGCGTGACCGCGAATCCCGTGAGCGCAGGCAGCCCGCTGCGGGACCGAGTGGCGCGTTCGCTCGACGAGCGGCGCGAGCCCGGCGTCGCCGAGCTGTGCGACGCTCTGGAACGCCTGCTGGACGGAGCTGAGACCTCGAGAGACACGATCCGCGTCGACCGCCTGCAGAAGGGTGTTTACCGTCTTCACGTCGGCGGCGCCTCCGGCCGCACGCTCGTGATCAAGCGGCACACGCCGGCCATGGCGCACACCGACCGCCTCGTCGCCGAGCGTTGGTTGCCAGCGCTCGGCCTCGGCGACGGCTGTCCGCGGCTCCTCGCCGCCGCCGCGCAGCACGAGGGGCGCTGGGTGTGGCATGTCTACGAGGACCTGCGTTCCGAAGCGCTCGCCGCTCGGTGGGAGCATCCCCGCGTCGAGGCGGCGATCGATCTCATCGCCCGGCTCCACACCCGCGGCGTGGGCCACCCCCTGTTGCCCGAGGTCCGCTGGCACGGCCGCGATCACAGTGCACGGTCGTCGCTCGCGAGCCTGCGCGACGGCATCGCCGTGCTCGAGGCGCTGGCGACCGTTCGCACGCCCGTCCGGTTCGCCGTGGCCCGCTGCCGGCTGCTCGAGCGACTGTACTGGCTGCTCGACGCCGCGCCCGGTCAGGTCCGCCTCATGGAGGAAGCCGGAGGCCCCGAGACGCTGCTGCACGGCGATCTCGGGCCGAAGAACATCTTCGTCGCCAGCGACGGCGACCGCCCCTGTGCCCGGCTCATCGATTGGGACCACGTGGGCGTGGGCCCGGCGAGCTACGACGTTTCGACGCTCCTCTACCAGTCGCCGCTGGACGATCGACCGTGGATGTTGAGCCGGTATCGCAAGGCGCTCGAGCGGGCGGGCCACCGCCTGCCGGGGGATCGGGAGCTGAACGCTCTGTTCCACGCCGCCGAGACCGCACGCGGCGTGAGCAGCATCATCTGGCCCGCCATGGCACTGCTGAACGATGGAGCCGAGTGGGGTCGGGGCGGCCTTGTGGACATCGATGAGTGGTTCGAGCGGCTGCGCCCGCCGCTGCGGGACTCGGTCGGGGGTGCCGCGTGAGCCTCACCGTCTGCGTCGCGCCGGCCAACACCATCGGCTATCCCCAGGGAGGCGGACACCTCTGGGTGTACCTCAACTGGGCCCTGGCCCTGCGCGCCGCCGGCTGCCGGGTGATCTGGCTCGAAGGCGTGGACGACGCGGCGGGCGACGGCTCGGTCTCGCGCCGCCGGCGCTGGCGCGGCCGCGACGTGCGCGAGTGCGTCGCCGCCCTGAAGGCGCACCTCGGACGCTACGGGCTGGCCGACGCGCTGGCGCTGTACGCGATCGACGGCGCGCGGCTCCCGGACGACCTCGCGGCCGCCGGCCTGAGCCTGGACGCGGCGGCCGACGCCGATCTGCTGCTGAACCTGTCGCACGCCCTGCCCGCGGCGGTCGTGGGCCGATTCCGCCGCACGGCGTTCGTCGATACCGATCCCGGCCTGTTCCAGGTGTGGATGACCACGGGCGACATCTGCGTAGCGCCGCACGACGTGTACTTCACGATCGGCGAGACCGTCGGAACGCCGGCGGCGCGGTTCCCCGACTGCGGACTCCGCTGGCACTACACGCCGCCGCCCGTGTTCCTCGCCGAGTGGCCGGTGGCGCGCGCCGATCCCGCGTCGCCCTACACGACCGTCACGCACTGGTGGGGCGGGACGTTCGAGTTCGCGGGCACGACCTTCTCCAACGACAAGCGCACGGCCTACCTCGAGTACGCCGAGCTGCCGTCCCGGACGCCCGCACGCCTCGAGCTGGCGGTGTGCCTGGGTGAGCACTACGCGGAGTGGCGCGAGCGGCTCGGGGCCCTGGGCTGGGGCGTGCGTGAGGCATGGGACGTCAGCGCCACGCCGGAGCAGTATCGCGCCTACATCCAGGCGTCGCGCGGCGAATTCAGCTGCGTGAAACCGTACTGCGTCCAGTTCGTGAACAGCTGGACCAGCGACAGAACCATCTGCTACCTGGCCAGCGGCAAGCCGGCCGTGGTGCAGCACACCGGGCCCAGCCGGCTGCCCGACGCCGCGGGGCTGTTCCGCTTCCGGTCGATGGACGAAGCGGTGCGCGCGTTGGCGGCGATCGAGGCCGATTACGAGAAACAGTGTCGCCTCGCGCGCAACCTCGCCGAGGAGCACTTCGACGGTTGCCGCGTGGTGACACGGGTTCTGGAGCGCGCGATCACATGACCACGCGCGGCGTAGCGGGCGTGCGCGAGCGCCTGGAGCGCTCGCTCGAGCGATGGCAGGAGCCCGGGGCGACGGAGCTGTGCGAGGCCGTGGCGACACTGCTGGGCGGCGCTGCGCAACCGGGAGACCTGCAGCTCGAGCGACTGAAGCCCGCTGTGTACCGGCTCAAGGTGGGCAGCGACCCCGCCCGTGCCCTGGTCCTCAAGCGGCACCCGCCGGCCGTGGCCCAGACAGACCGCCTGGTGGTCGAGCGCTGGCTGCCCGCCCTCGACCTGGGCGACGGATGTCCGCAACTGCTCGGGGCCGTGGCGGAGCGCGAGGGGTGCTGGGTGTGGCACGTGTATGAGGACCTGGGCGACGGCAATCTCGCCGCCGGGCGCCTGCCGTGGCGGCTCGACGCGGCGGTGGACTTCATGGCGGCGCTGCACGTGCGAGGCGCGCGTCATGCGCTCATACCCGAGGCGCGGTGGCGTGCACGTGACCACGGCGTGCACTTCTTCACGGCGAACGTGCGCGATGCCGTCGCGGCGCTGGAAGCGCTCACCTCGCCTCCCCGCGATGTGCCTCTCGAGTTCGCCGGCGCCCGCGAGCGCCTGTTGCAGTGCCTGTACGCGCTGCGCGACGACGCCGCGCGGCGCGTGCTCCTCATCGAAGAGGCTGGAGGGCCGGAGACGCTGCTGCACGGCGACCTCTGGCCCAAGAACGTCTTCGTGTCCATGACGCCCGCCGGGCCACGGGCCCGGCTCATCGACTGGGACCACGTCGGGGTGGGGCCGGCGAGCTACGACGTCTCCACCTTCCTCTATCAGTCGGCGCCGGACGAGCGGCCGGCCGTCCTGCAGCGCTACCGCGAGGCGGTCGAGCGGACGGGCTGGCGGCTTCCCGACGACGGGACGCTGAACGTCCTGTTTCACACGATGGAGTGCGCGCGCTACGCCCACTGCGTGGTCTGGGCAGCCATGGCGCTGTTGCACGACGGCGCCGAGTGGGGCATCGGCGAGCTGATGGATTTCGAGCACTGGTTCCGGGCGCTCCGGCCGCCCTTCGCCGAATGACCAGCGCCGCGAAGGTGCTCGTCGTCACCGCCGACGATTTCGGCATCAGCCGCGGGGTCACCCGCGGGATCGTCGAGACGCATCGCGAGGGCATCCTCACCAGCACCAGCCTGATGGTGTACCGGCCGGCGGCGGTGGAGGCGGCGGCGCTGGGCCGCGCATGCCCCGCGCTGAGCGTCGGGCTGCATCTCGAGCTCGACGCGGACACCCGGGAGGATGTGCCCGCCGCGTTACAGCGCCAGCTGGACCGCTTCGTGCATTTGGTCGGCGCGTCGCCAACGCACTTCGATTCGCACCACGACGTGCACCGTAATCCGCGCGTCCTGCCGTACGTGCGGGCGTTGGCCCGGCGGGTGGGCGTGCCGCTGCGGGGGTACTCCGCCGTCCGCCACCTCCCGAAGTTTTACGGGCAGTGGGGCGGCGAGACCCACCTGGAACAGATCGGCGTCGAGGGCCTGCTGCGGCTGCTGGATGCAGAGCTCGGCCCCGGCGTGACCGAGCTGACCTGTCATCCCGGCTACGTGGACGAGGGACTCGCCTCGAGCTACACCGTCGAGCGCGAAGCCGAGCTGCGCACCCTGTGCGACCCGCGCGTGCGCCCGGCGCTCGCGGAGCGGGGCATTCGCCTGGCGGGGTTTCGGGACCTGCCGACGCTCGTGGCCGCTCTCTCCGTCCCGGAGGGCGCAGCGTGATCGCGGTGATCTCGGTCTACAAGGTCGCCAACTTCCCGGACGGCGGCGGTCATTTCTGGGTGTACATGCAATACGCCCAGGGGCTGCGCCGCCTGGGGTGCGACGTGTACTGGCTGGAGCAGTTCCGCCCGCCGGCTTCGGGCGACGCCGCCCAGGAGGCGTCGCTGTTGTCGCCCTTCTTCGAGCGGATGAAGCGCTTCGGGCTCGAAGGGAAGACGCTCCTCTATGCCAAGGCCGGCGACGCCTTCCGGTTCGTGGGCTGCGAGTGGCCCGACGTGGAGCGCGTGCTGAAGCGGGCCGATCTGTTGCTGAACTTCCACTACGCCATCGACCCGCGCCTGCTCGCCTGCGCTCGGCGCACGGCGCTGGTCGACATCGACCCGGGGCTGCTCCAGTTCTGGATCGGCACGGGCCAGCTCAGCGTACCGGCGCATGACTGCTACCTGACCACTGGCGAAACGGTGGGCACGCCGTCCGCCCGCTTCTCCGACTGCGGCCTGCAGTGGCACCGCATCCGGCCTCCGGTGTGTCTCGATCTCTGGCCCTTCACGTACGATCACCACGCCGACGCATTCACAACGGTCTCGAGCTGGTCGACGACCGACTACCTCAAGGTCACGGAAAACGGCAAGATCGTGCTGCGCGAGAACACGAAGCGGGTTGCGTTCCTCGAGTTCGCCGAGCTGCCGCGGCGCACGAGCCAGCCGCTCGAGCTCGCGCTGTACACGGACGAGCGCGACGCGGCGGATCTCGCTCGGCTCACCCAAAACGGCTGGCGAGTGCGCCACTCGACCGCGGTCGCCGGGAGCCCCGATGCCTACCGCTCCTACGTCCAGCGCTCGCGCGGCGAGTTCAGCTGCGCCAAGGCGTCGTGCATGCAGTTCCAGAACGCCTGGGTCAGCGATCGGACGCTGTGCTACCTGGCGAGCGGCAAGCCGGTCGTCGTGCAGCACACGGGACCGAGCGCCTATCTCCCGAACGGCGAAGGCATGTTCCGCTTCACTTCGCTCGACGAGGCCGCCGCCGCGCTCGACGCGATCAACCGCGACTACGAGCGCCACTGCCGCGCGGCGCGTGATCTCGCAGAGACGCAGTTCGACGCGAAGCGCGTTCTCGAAGGCGTGCTCAACACCACGCTGATGACGAGGGAGATGGTACCGTGATCCCGATCATTCCGATGCTGCTCCTGCAATCAGTGTCGGTCGACCCCGCGCGCGTCCCGGACGTGCCGGGGGTCGTCACCGCCGCGCGGGTGGCACCCGCCTCCAGGCCGGTGCTCGACGGACGGCTGGACGACGCCGCCTGGACCCTTGCGACGCCGATAAACGGACTGATGCAGCGGGACCCGCAGGAGGGCGCGGCCGCCACGGAGCAGGTGGACGTGCGAATCCTGTACGACGCCGAGGCGTTATACGTCGGCGCCCGTCTGTTCGACTCGTCGCCGGAAGCGATCATCCGCCGGTTGGGACGCCGTGACGTGAACACGCACAGCGACGAATTCCGGGTGCTGCTGGACAGCTACCACGACCGTCGCACCGCGTTCGAGTTCATCGTCAACGCGGCCGGCGTGAAGCGCGACGTCCTGCTGGGAGACGACGGCGGCTATTCGGACGACTCCTGGGACGCCGTCTGGGAGGCCACGACCGCGGTCGACTCGCTCGGCTGGACGGTGGAGATGCGGATTCCGCTCTCGCAGCTGCGGTTCTCGGGCGCGTTGCTACAGGTGTGGGGCGTGCGCTTCGAGCGCTGGATCCAGCGCAAGAACGAGCTCGACATGCTCCCGCTCGTCCGCAAGACCGAGAGCGGTGTCGCGTCGCGCTTCGCCGATCTTCAGGGGCTCGAGAACCTCCCCGCGCCGAAGCGTGTGGAGGTCCGCCCCTATGTCGTCGGGCGCGGCCACTACGACACACCGGACTCCCCGAGCGATCCCTTCGATCACGGCAGCGCGTATCTGGGAAACCTAGGCACCGATCTCAAGTACGGGGTGACCTCCAACCTCACCCTGGATGCCACCGTCAACCCGGATTTCGGTCAGGTCGACCTGGACCCCGCCTTCGTCAACCTCACGCAGTTCGAAGTGCAGCTCGAGGAGAAGCGTCCGTTCTTCGTGGAAGGCGGCAACATCTTCGGGTTCGCGGGGAACGGCAACGGCCTCGCGAAGCTGAGCGACCGGCCGCAGTACTTCTATTCGCGGCGCATCGGCCAACCGCCGCAGCGGGAGGTCTCCCTGGAGGATTCGCAGTTCGTCGACATGCCGTCCAACAGCACGATCCTCGGAGCTGCGAAGCTGAGCGGCAGGCGGGCAAACGGCTGGTCGGTCGGCGTGCTCGACGCCGTCACGGCACGGGAGTGGGCCACCGTGTTCGACGCGACGACCGACTCGCGCCAGAGCCACGAGGTCGAGCCGCTGACCAACTACTTCGTGGGCCGCCTGAAGCGCGACCTGCGCCACGGTAACACCACCATCGGCTTCGTCACCACTGCGGTGAATCGCGACCTCGACACGACGGCGCTCAACATGCTCGGCAGCGCCGCCTACACGGGCGGGGTGGACTTCTTCCACCGCTGGGGTCGCAACACCTACACGCTGGCCGCGAGCCTGGGCGGCTCGTACATCCGTGGCGACACCGCCGCGATCAATGCGGCGCAAAAATCCTCCAGCCGCTACTATCGGCGGCCCGACGCCAGGAGCTTCCACTACGACTCGCTCCGCACCTCGCTCGCGGGGACCAGCGGGGACGTGTTTCTCAATCGCGTGGGCGGCTCATGGACCTGGAGCGTCGGCGGCGAGTTCGTCTCGCCCGGCTTCGAGGTGAACGACCTCGGGTTCCAGGAGCGCGTCGACCGCAAGTCCGCGGAGGTCAAGGGACGGCGGCGCTGGAGCCGCCCGGGCAAGGTGTTCCTGCATGCCGTCACCGAGCTGTCGCTCGACCGCAGCTGGAACTACGATGGCGACGCGATTCAGCGGAAAGTCGGCATGTACGCGTTCGGCCAATTCCACAACTTCTGGATCACGGAGGTGACCGCGAGTTATTCAGGCGGAGCCATCGATGACCGGCTCACGCGCGGCGGCCCCCTGGCGCGCACCCCGCCCTCCTGGTACCTGAGTGCCGACGGCTATACCGACGACCGCAAGAAGGTCAGCGCGTACGCGTTTGCCGCCGTCACGCACGACACGGCCGGCGGCTGGTCGCTCGACCTGCTCCCGAAGCTCACGCTGAGGCCCAGCTCGGCCGTCTCATTGACCTTCGCGCCCGGATACTCCACGGGTCGCGTCGCGGCCCAATATGTCACGCGGGTGAACCCCACACCGGGGACGCTCGACAGCACGCGCTACGTGTTCGCGGAGCTGATCGAGCACCAGATCAGTGCAAAGTTGCAGCTGAACGCCACGTTTTCGCCCACCTTGAGCTTCCAGCTGTACGCACAGCCGTTCACGTTCACCGGCGCCTATCGCGGCTTCAAGGAGCTGCGGGCACCCCAGACGTTCACCTTCAACACGTACGGACGCGATAACGGCTCCACGGTGACCCCGGGACCCACGGCCGACTCTGTCTGCACCACCGGCCCCACAGCGTGCTCGCGCGTCGACCCCGACGGCGCGGGGCCGGCGCCGGCGTTCGCGTTGTATAACCCCGATTTCCGCACCCGCTCGCTCAGCGTCAAGGCGGTGTGGCGCTGGGAGTATCGTCCGGGGTCCACGGTCTTCCTCGCCTGGACGCACAGTCGCTCGAACTCCTTCCCCTTCGATGCGAGCTTCGATGTGGCGCGCGACTTCGGGCGCGAGTTGTTCCTCGACCGGCCGACCAACATCCTGCTGGTCAAGTTCAACTACTGGCTGAGCCTCTAGTCGCCGGTCGCCTCCCGCGCGGCCCCGCGTGATCGAGATCACGCGGGCTGGTGCCGCCCCGCAGCGGCGACGGGCCCACACAGCGTTCAGCGTGTAACGCTGCAGACCCGCCGCACGGCCGCACGCACAAACCCTACACCTCGTTCGCGTTGCACGGCAAGCACTTGCGTGCCTGTACCGTCACTCGCCGTGCGGCACGTCCGCGATGGGTACGGCACGCCGATTGCCCGGCGCCCCCGTGGTTTCCCGCCGTCATTCGACGCACAACTCATTCGCCTGGAGGGAGGCGCGATGAGCGATTTGAAACAATCGCACGGCGTGTTATGGCGGATGATGGGCGGCGAGCGGTCGACCTCCGCCATCGCGACGAAAAAGCGAACCCGCGCGGTCGAGCCGCGACCGATCGACGAGCGGCTCACTCCCGCAATTCGCCGAACGCTCGAAGCCGGACTGACGCGGCTCCGGGGCAGACCCGTCCGGATCCAGAATCTCCGTCGCCAGTTCTCCATGGGGAGCTCCAGTTTCCCCACGGAACGCCTGCGCGTTTCTCTCAAGGGCGAGAAACGACCGCTGCTCGTGTTCTTCAAGGATCTCGATCCGAACCACCAGATGGAGAAGGCGCGGGCCGTGCGTCCCTTCGACCTCGAGCCCGGTCGGCGGGAGTTGCAGATGTACGAAACGATCCTCTCCCCCGAGCGGTTCGGGACGCTGCACCTGTACGGGTACCGCTGGGAGCCCGAGCGCAGCCGCTTCTGGGCCTTCTTCGAGGACGGCGGGCGGACGGTCTTGCACAACTACCTCGACATGCCCCGCTGGACGGCCGCAGCCCGCTGGGCCGCGCGCTTCCATGCGGCGACGCGCGGCCTGCCCGACACGCAGACGCGATTTCTACCCCGCTACGATGCGGCGCACTACCGGCGGTGCGCCGAGCGCGTCGCGCAGCTCCTGCCCCTCCTCGAAGGGGCGGAGCACGACCTCGTGGCGCGTGGCCTCGAGTGCTTCGTGGAGCGCATCGAGTGGCTCAGCGCGTTGCCGCCGTGCGTGCTCCACGGACAGTACTTCGGCAAGAACATCCTGCTGCGTCGCAGCACGCGGGGCCCCAAGGTCGTCGTCATCGATTGGGAAACGGCGGCCCTCGGCCCCGGCACGTTCGACCTCGTGAGCCTCACCGCGGGCAAGTGGACCAGCGACGAGCGAGACGCCATGCGGCGCGCGTACTGCGAGCAGTATGAGGCGGAGACCGGCCGGCAGATCGACCGCGAGGCCTTTCTGGAGGAGCTGGCCGGCGTGGCCCTGTATCAGGCGCTCGAATGGCTCGCGTGGTGGGGACCGCACCGGGCGCTGTCTCGGCATTTCGGCAACTTCCTGCGCGAGCTCGCGATCTTGCTCGAGCGGGACTTCGGGCCGTGCATGGGCCAGACGGTGGAGGTCGCGTGACCGCCGCCCCCCCTCGCTTTGCAGGCGTGCTCGAGCAGCCGGAGCTGCGTACGGAGCTCGGCCGCCTCGCGTGCACGGAATGGGGATGGGGCACGCTCCGCGAGATTCAGCTGCGTGCCCTCAAGTGGCATCGCGAGCGCTGTACGTTCGAGCTGGTCATGGAGACGACACAAGGACATTACAGCACCATCGCGAAGGTATTCGACGACGACCGCTCGCAAGTGCTGCCGACGATGGACACCATACGCCGCGCCGGCTTCGGCGCGGAAGCCGAGTTCGCGATTCCGAGGCCCCTCGCGTACTTCCCGGCGTGGCGCGTGCTGGTGGAAGAGAAGGTGCCGGGGTCGTCGGCCAGGGAGACGATTCTCCACGGGGGCGCCTCGGAGCGCGCAGCGGCGGCCGCGCGCTGCGGGCAGTGGCTGGCGCGCTTCCATGCCGTCGCTCCTCGGCTCGGCAAGCCGGCGGCCATGGAACGCGAATTCACGCGCTTTGCGACGTGGCGCAACCAGATCGCCGGCTTCGGCGAGCCGTTCGCCGCCAAGTGTGAGTCACTGTTCCGGCGGCTGCAGGCCGCGGCTCCGCTGCTCAGTACCGTGGACGCTCGCGCCGGACATGGCAGCTACATCCCCGAGCACGTCATCCTGAGCGACCGGCGCACGGTGACGATCGACCTGGACGAGTGTGACGTGGCGGACCCGAGTCGCGATGTTGCCTGGTTCGTCGTGTCCGTCCAACGCTTGGCCTTGACACAGCTCGGCTCGCTGCAGGCCCTGGACGACGTGGTAGCATCGTTTCTACGCGCCTACGAGGATTCGAGTGGGCCCGGCGCCGCCGCGCACATGGCCTTCTACCGGATGCTCGAGTGCCTGCACCGCGCGCGGCGCGACCTGGTAAAGCGGGTGCCGCCCGTCGCGGGGTGGGCCGACGTCATGTTGGACGAAGGATTGCGGCTCGCGCCCGCTTGACGCTCAGGCGAGCTGCGCAACGTCTTCCGCGCGCTCGAGATGCACATGCGCCACGCGCCGTCCCCGGGCGAGCAACGCACGGATATCGCCCCGCGCTTGGGCGCGCTTGAGCCGCCCGAACGTGAACCCCGTCTCGGGGATCTCCGCGTCTTCGGCCTCGTCCGTCGTGATCACCAGAAACAGACCGCTATTGGGACCGCCCTTGTGGAGCTGGCCGGTGGAGTGGAGGTAGCGCGGGCCGAAGCCGAGCGTGGTGGCACACCCGAGCGCGCGTCCCCACGCCGCACGCAGCGCCTGGAGCTTGGCCGTGAGCTCGGGAGTGGGCGCGAGGTACGCCAGGATCGCAAGGTAGTCGCCCGGGCGGGCGCTCCGGCGTAGAACCTCAGGAGTCAGGGTAGGTAGGGGCGCCGCATGCTGCGCCCCTACGCCGCCCGGTGCCTCCGCCAGCTCGGCGCGCGCCAGCGCCTTCGCCTCCTCCACGTCCGGCTGATCGAACGCGTTCACGCCCAGGCGGAGGCACAGCTCCCACGTCGCGTATTCCCAGGCGACGAACGCGGCACCCAGGTCGAGCGGCTCGGCCGAGAAGTCCGTGACGATCTCGCCATCGGGACCCGGTGCAGCGACGGGATCGTCGACGACGGGGATCACGCCGCGTCCACCCTTCCCCGTGCTCTCGGCCACGAGCTGCTCGACCCAATCGGCGAAGCGCGCGACCGCCGGCGGTGGGCGCAGCACCAGCTTGTCCCGGCTGGCGAGCGCCGCCGCGGCGACACGCGCGCCCAAGGCGCGCGCCGCCGCCGGATCCACCGCGAGCGCCCGCTCCAGCAGGACGCGACCGTCGATCCTCGAGAGCGCCGCGGGCAGCATCCCCACGACCGTTAGCGCGGCGTAGCGTCCTCCCACGTCCGGCGGGTGGGGGAACACCGCGCGGAAGCGACGCTCGCGCGCCAGCGTCTCGAGTGGACTCCCCGGATCCGTGATCGCGGCGAATTGGCCCGGCTTTGCACGCGTCGCCAGATACCGATAGAACGAGAGCGTCTCGACCGTGCTCCCCGACTTGCTCGTGATCACGAACAGTGTACGGTCGAAGTCCGGCGTGCGCGCCACCGCGAGCACGGCAGCCGGGTCGGTGCTGTCGAGCACGGAGAGGCGGGCCTGCCCGAAGCTCGCCGCGAGCACCTGCGGCGCGAGGCTCGAGCCCCCCATCCCGCACACGACCGTATGCGTCAACCCGTCGCGCCGCGCCGCGTCGGCGAAGCGCACGAGGTCATCCCACTGCGCCAGTGACGCGCGGGGCGCGTCTTTCCATCCCAGGAGGTCCATACGGCCGCGAAACATAACGAACCCTCCCGGCCGCCGGGGATGGCCGTTAGGTTAGCGCGGAGGTCGCCTGTGCCCCCCCTCAACCGGTTTACCCGCATGCTGGTGGCGATCGCCGCCCTCTCGTTCCTGGTGATCGTGCTGGCCTATCTGCTCGCCTCCGCCGATCGGGCGACGCGCGCCCTGGTCGCCGCCGTGCTGATCGGCGCCGCGGTGGCGAGCATCGGCGTCCGGTTCACGTACTCGTTGCGCGCGAACCGCCGCTATGCGGCGCTGCTCGAGAACGAGGTTGCGAGTCAGACCCGATCGCTGATGGATTCGCTGGCGGCCACCGCGGCCGCGGAGCGCAACCTGCGGCTCGTCATGGACGCCGTGCCCGATGCCATCGTCGTGGTCGACCGCGCCGGCCGGGTCCTCGAAGCGAACGAGCCGGCGCGCGGCATGGGGGCCGTCCCGGGCACCACGCAGCGGCCGACCCTGTTCGACGTCGTGAGCCCCGATGCCGTCGGCGTCGTGCAGGAGAAGCTCGACGCCGCTTTCGAGGGCGACGTTCAGCGCATCGAAATCCCGCTGATCCGTGCCGACGCGAGCCACGGGACTGCGGCGTTACTGTACTCGCCGGTGCGGGAGGGGAGCAAGATCACCCGCGTACTCATTCTTGCCCGGGACGTCACCGACCAGCGACGCAGCGAGTCGCAGTACCAGCAGGCGGACAAACTGGCGGCCTTGGGCCAGCTGGTGAGCGGGGTCGCCCACGAGATCAACAACCCCGCAGCGATCATCTCGGGCTTCGCCCAGACTCTGCTGCTCGACGAGCTCAAGCCCGAGCACCGCGAAATGCTCCAGATGATATACGACGAAGCCACGCGCATCGGGCGCATCACGGCCAGCCTCCTGGCGTTCGCCCGGGCGGGCGGCAAGCAGCGAGCCCTGGTGGACCTGAACGACATCGCCCGCCGCACGTTTGCGCTGCGCTCCTACCACCTCTCGACGCTCAACATCACGGTCGCGCTCGACCTCGATCCCAGCGAGCCGAAGATCTGGGCCGACGCGTCCGAGCTCCAGCAGATGCTGCTCAACCTGCTGATCAACGCCGAGCAGGCGCTCGTGACTATCGAGCGGGCCCGCACCATCACCGTGCGTACCCGCGCCGACGAGAGCGACACGCGGCTCGAGATCGCCGACTCGGGCCCGGGGATCCCCGCCGATCTCCGCACCAGGATCTTCGATCCCTTCTTCACCACGAAAGCGGAAGGGGTGGGCACGGGGCTGGGGCTGTCGATCTGCTATGGCATCGCACGCGACCACGGCGGCCGCATCTGGGTGGAGTCCGAGCCCGCCGGGGGCGCCCGGTTCTGCGTGTTGCTGCCGCGCGACCAGCGCGAGGAGGCGCGCGTGCCGGCGGCCGCTTCGGAGCCGGCCCCCCACGCCGCCACCGGCCGGCTCGCCGTGCTCGTCGTGGACGACGAGGTGACGTTGCGCGAGGCGCTGCTGCGCTTCCTGCAGCGCCGTGACATCCACGTCGAGGGCGTCGCCGACGGCTGGGAGGCGATCCGCCTGCTCGAGCAGCGCGCCTTCGACGTCATCATTTCCGACGTGCGGATGCCGGGGATGAGCGGACGGGAGTTCCTGGAGCGGCTGCGCCGCGATC
>QHUT01000026.1 GCA_003222055.1 Gemmatimonadota bacterium | reverse complement strand
TCCGCCTCCGGGTCATAAAGCTCATGGTCCGCAGGCACGGCCTCGAAGCCATCGCACGTCTCATCGCCGCTCAGCGCCTGGCAAAGCGTGTCCAAGTACGACGAGTGGCCGGCGATCAGCAACTCAGCGATTCGCTTAGTGTCGGCGAGCGCACGGGGGGGGAGTACGCCACCTAGGTACGTCTGGATGACCCCGTCTCTGCGCAGGACGCCCGTACCCGGTGTGTGGGGAACTGAGGCCATTGGTAGGACCCTGAGGACCCTCAGGTGGTCATCCAGCATGAGAAGCGCCAGACAAGTAGCAACCGACCGACGACACACCTTCGGCGCCGCCGCTACAGGTCGGGCGATGCGCAGCAACCAAAACAACTCGGTGTCGGTGTGCAATCGCGTTACGATGCCGCTCACGTCACCCGGTGTTGAGTCAGCGGCCCGGGCGATCACCAAGCGAAAACGTAGGCTGGACTCCAGCATGGCGGTGCTAAAACTAGACTCATGGGGCTACCTCGGCGAACAAGGTGAAGGGTACTCAGGCGGGGCCCCTGGTGACCGCTAACTTCAAGTGAGGAGGCGGTCATGCAGGTGAACTACGATCGTCCGTCTTCGCAGAGGCCCACCATTGTCGCGAATGACTCCCCCGTGTGTTTCCCAACCGCCGCGTCGGCGAACGCCGTCGCGTTCCGTCACGCCGCAGCGGAATGGACCACCGCCACGCGAGCGCGCCCCGGGGTCGGGCGCTCGTTGTACCTGGCACTCGCGATACATTCCAGTTCCGGGACACGAAGGAACCCCCGGGCGCAGACCCCTGAGCCGGCGCGCTGCTACCTTTCTCGCATGCCCAGAGACATTGACGTCGTGGGAGTCTGGCACGGCACGCCGTACCAGGTCGCGTCGTTGAGCAGCACCGCCAACGGGGTGATCGTCGCCTGCGGTCCCACGGGCAGGCACACGACGTACCCGAAGACCGGCCACCGGCACATCAAGGCCCCGAGCTCGGGCACGAGCACCTGGTACGAGCGGCAGGTCCTCTCTGACGTCACCCTCGCCCAGCCCTTGCACGTCATCGCGTTCTCGGCCGCCAAGCCGCCCGTGTGGGCGAAACCGTATGCGACCCGTCCGTCGCATGACAGCTTCACCTTCCAGGTGCAGACGGACGGCCAGGTACGCCTCGCCCTCGTGGGAGTGCGGGAAGCGGACGACGCGGTCATCGTCGTGACCAAGCAAGCTGCCGCCGCGCCCCGGCTGTTTCGCCGGTACGCGCCGAACGTACTCATGTGGACGGTGCCGTCCGACAAGGCCTAAGGCTCATCCAAGCGCAGGTCGCAACCCGCTCCTGAGGTCGTCTGCCTTTCATGACCGCTCGGCTAAGCGTAGCCCGTCTGCCGCCTCGTCGGCGCCGTCGCCTGAGCCTGGTCGTGCTGGTCGTCCTGCTCGCTCTCTTGTTGCTCTTCTCCAATCTGGTCCCGCTCGTCGCCGAATGGCTCTGGTTCCAGGCCCTGGGTTACGAGCGCGTGTTCACGACACGGCTGGTGGCCGAGGCGCTGCTCGGCGTGGGGGTCGGCGGCCTCGTATTCGCGTTCCTCTATCTCAACCTGCGGATCGCCCAGCGCGGCCTCGTCCCGAACCCGCTGGTCGTCCAGTTCAGCGCCGGGGCCGCCGCCGTGGACGTGACCCGGCTGGTGCGCCGTCTGGCTCTGCCGACGGCGCTCGGCCTGGCGCTGCTGTTCGGCATGGGCGCCGCAGGCAGCTGGCTTGGCGTGCTCCAGTTCCTGCACCGTACGCCGTTCGGCGTGACGGACCCGGTGTTCGGCCGCGACGTGGGTTACTACGTGTTCACGGTGCCGGTGATCGCCGGTGCCCTCGGGCTCATCACGACCCTCACGACGTTCGCGCTGGTGGCAGCCATCGGGCTGTATGTGCTGCGCCGTGACGTCGTGGTGTTCGGGCGGCGCGTGACGGTGGAGCCCTCAGCCCGGCTGCACCTCGCCCTGCTGATCGCTCTGCTGTTCCTGTTGGCGGCGTTGCGGGTGTACTTCGTCCGGCTTCCGGGACTGTTGTACTCCACCACCGGGCCGCTCGTGGGAGCGAGCTTCGCCGATCTCCACGCCGCACTCACCGGCCTGAGGATCGCGGGGCTAGCCGCGCTGGCGGGCGGAGCGCTGGTCCTGTGGGGAGCCAAGAGCCAGCGCTTGGCCCGCAACGCACTGCTCGCGCTCGGGCTCTACTTCGGCGTGTCACTGCTCGGCGTCGCCCTCTACCCGGCGATGGTCCAGAAACTGATCGTGGCGCCGAACGAGTTGGTGAAGGAGACGCCGCAGCTCGCCTCCCATATCACGGCGACGCGGCAGGCCTGGGGGCTGGACAGCGTCGTGACGCGCGACCTCACCGGCGAGGCCCGGCTCACAGAGGGGGACATCCGGGCCAACCGGCCGACCATCGACAACGTCCGACTGTGGGACCGCGACCCGCTGCTCCAGACGTTCGGGCAGCTGCAGGAGATCCGGACCTACTACGACTTCGTCTCCGTGGACGACGACCGCTACTGGATCGACGGGCAGTACCGCCAGGTGCTCCTCTCACCGCGCGAGCTGAACTCGGGTTCGCTCCCCACCCGGACGTTCATCAACGAGCGGCTCACCTTCACGCATGGGATGGGACTCACGCTCGGGCCGGTGAACCAAGTGACGTCGGAGGGACTGCCGGTCCTCTTCATCAAGGACCTGCCGCCCGCGTCCAGTGTGTCGCTGCAGGTGACGCGGCCGGAGCTCTACTTCGGCGAGCTCACTGATTCGTGGGTGTTCGCCCGGACCCACCAGCGGGAGTTCGACTACCCCTCGGGGGACGAGAACATCTTCACCTCCTACACGGGAACCGGGGGTGTGCGTGTGGGCTCGTTTCCGCGCCGACTGGTGCTCGCGACCTACCTCCGCTCTCTGAAGGTACTGCTCTCGAGCGACATCACGAGCGATAGCCGCGCGATGTACATCCGGAACATCCGGCTGCGGGCGCGCACGGCGCTGCCGTTCCTGTTGTTTGACGACGACCCGTACCTCGTCGTGAGCGATTCGGGACGCTTGCGCTGGATCCTCGACGCCTACACCGCGACCAGTCGCTATCCTTACGCAGAACCGCTCGACAACGGCATCAACTACATGCGCAACAGCGTGAAGGTCGTGATCGACGCCTTCGACGGCACGGTCACGGCCTACCTGGCCGACCCGCGCGACCCCCTGGTGCGCACCCTGGCCAAGGTGTTCCCCGGGATCTTCCAGTCGCTCGACGCAATGTCGGCGGATCTGCGCGCGCATCTGCGCTACCCGGAAGACCTGTTCCGGGTGCAGACCGACATGTACGCCACCTACCACATGTCCGAGCCGGAGATCTACTACCACCGGGAGGACCAGTGGCAGAAACCGGTGCTGTCGCGGCCGGGCGAGCGGCCGGATCCCTTCCTGCGCCACATCGTGATGCGATTGCCTGAGGAGCGGCAGGCGGAGTTCATCCTGATGGTGCCGTTCACGCCGCGCGGCAAGGACAACCTGGCCTCCTGGATGGTGGCGCGAAACGACGGGAAGCAGTACGGCCGGCTAGTGCTGTATCGCTTCCCCAAGCAAAGCCTGGTCTACGGCCCGACCCAGATCGTCAACCGGATCAACCAGGACACCGACATCTCTCGCCAGATCTCGCTGTGGGACCAGCGCGGCTCGGAGGTGATCCGCGGCCACCTCCTGGTCATCCCGATCGAGGAGTCGCTTATCTACGTGCAGCCGCTCTACCTGCGGGCCGAGGGCGGGCGCATCCCTGAGATGAAGCGCGTCGTCGTGGCTCACCAGAACCGGGTGGTCATGGAGGAGACGCTCGACGCCGGGTTGGCACGGCTGTTCGGTGGCGCGGTCGAGCCCACCGCGGCTATCGCCGCGCCGACCGGCGCCGCCCTTCCGAACAACGGGCGCGCCGCGGATCTCGCCCGTCGGGCGGCCGAGTTGTACCAGCGCGCCGTCGCGGCGCAGCGCGGCGGCGACTGGGCCAGCTATGGCGAAGCGCTGTCCCAGCTGGGCGAGGCGCTGCGCCAGCTGCAGGCCATCTTCGGAGGCCGCCAGCCCTAGTCGTCAATCGGCGGCCAGGCCTCCTCGTCGTCCGGTGTGGGGAGCATGAAGACGCTGAGATTGCAACGAGATCCCGATGGGTTGTTCCTCTGGCATCCTGATTACGCGCCGTGGATCGTCGCGCGTCGCTCGCGTGAAGCGAACCCAAACGATCGCGCCTTCTTCGATCCGAAGGCAGGCGAGATCGTGTGGTCGAGTCGCGACGGGATGAAGGACTACGAGATGGAGGAGCTCGCGGCTCGGCACCTTGTGGGTGAGCTCGTGGAGATGCCCCCGTGTGAGAGCGAGCAGGAGGTTGAGGCCTGGTTCCTCAAGCGCGGGTTCAAGGTCGAATGGATCTAAGAGCCTACGACTGTCCCTTCAGCTGGCGCCGGATTTCGTTCTTGATGGCCTCTGGCAGGGATTCTGCGTCCCGACCCTCGGGTACGTAGACCGATACACCCTCCGGGTTCAGCACGTAGCGATGATAGTAATCCTTCGAGGCAAGGTTCTTCGCGGGCTCCGCGGGCTGCATTTCGGGCATCGTTCCAGGCCAGGAGATGAGCTTGTGGCCAACCATCTGCTGGGGCAACTCCTGCGGTGGGCTGCCGTCCGCCGGGACGATCCAGCCGCGCTGCTGTCCCCACGGCTGCTTCCTCCGGGTCATCCTGGGGTTTCCTGGGAATCGAGCTCGTTCAGCGCCGTCCCTACGGCGGCCGCGCGGACCCGCTCGACGCTGCGGTACACATCTTCGATGCTGCTGCCCCGCACCACCCGATATTCACGCGCGCCAACCCCGGTGCGCCGGACGTATTCACGCACGCCCCAGTGCTCCTTCCCCCGACACCGGGGGTAACGCTCCGTCGTGTGGGACAGCTCCTCGTCCGTAAGCACCACGCCCTGCAGTCCCAGGAGGACGCTCAGCCGACTGGGAAAGGCATTGGGCTTGATGGTCATGCCTCTTCCTTGTTCCGGTCGACGAAGGTGCGAAAATGGAGCGGGTCCCGGAGATTCTGCACCTCCCGGTAGTAGTACAGGGGGGTCGGCCGCTGGCCCTGGAACGTCAGCCGCTTGAGAAAGGCGACTTCTCCCGCGGTCGCGCTGCCGCTGAGGGAAGAGTCCTGAAGGAATTCCTGGAGCCCGGGCTCTTCGCGACGAGGCTGTTCGGCGTCCTGCTCGACAAACGCGAATCGCTTCGCCTGCCCTGGGACGAGGCTGTGGTTCAGGACAATCTCCAGACCGAACGTCGCCAGGTCGATGTCCCAGGATTCAATCAGCGGATCCAGGAACGCGACGCAGTTCTCCGCGGACAGGTGGA
>QHUT01000025.1 GCA_003222055.1 Gemmatimonadota bacterium | reverse complement strand
CGTACTCGGCGTGATAGCCCTCCGCGACGGTGGTGTCTCCGGCCAGCAGGACGGCACCCACCAGGGGGTTAGGAGCAACGCGCCCCCAACCCCGGCGTGCGAGGTCGAGGGCGCGTTCCATCGCTAGTCGTTCAGAAGCCGAACCGGACGCCGAGCCCTCCGAAGACATGTCCCGCCTTGGGATCGAAATCCCGGAACGTGGTCGCGAAGCTCTGATCCTTTCCGGTCTGGAATCCGAGCTCCGCCACCAACTTCACCGCGGCGAGATTGAGCCCGCCGTCCACGAACAGCACCTCGCGCGTGTTGTTGGGATTGATGACGATGGTCGTCACGCTCGTGGGACTCGCTCCATCGTGGAAGCTGATACTCGTTTGGCTTGACGTATAGTGGTCAATGCCGAGCCCCGCCGCGACGTCGACCATGACGAACTTCCAGCTCGCGACGGCGCGGTAGTTGTCCGCCCGGAGGTCCATGCTGAACGCGAACTGGTCGCCGCTGAGAAACGTCGCGCCCAGGGTGCCGTACTGAAGCCGAGGCAACGTGCGGTGCATCCAACTCACGGAGACCGCCGGGACAGGAAAATGACCGCCCAGCACGCCCACGCGCGCGCCGTATCCGATCCCGAGGGCCGCGCTGCCTATGTGTGTCGCGTTCGAATCCACCGACAACCCCGACACGCCGCTGGTGGGCAGTATGACCGCCGAGGCGAGCGCATCAACGGAGAGAAGACCCCCCTTTCCTCCCAGCAATCCGAGGCTCGCTTCGACGATCGGCGCCGGGATGGCGCCGTGGAAACTCGCGGGCACTGAGGTGCTGTTCGCCGAGTCGGGGTTTGGGAGCGCGGCCTTGATCGCGTTCACCCGCGCCGTGACACTGAGATGTCCGATCCCGCCCAGCGTCGTCGCGGTGCCGATGACGGGGTTGCCGCCGCTCACGATCATCCCGGCGAGTGGATGGAACGCCCGAATCGCGTCCACCGCGGTGTTGCACGCCGCGGTGGCGTCGGGATTTGGCAGGTTGCACTGCGGCTCCTGCGCAGCGAGCGACGTGGTGCCGACCATGAATGCCAGTACTGTCACGATGTGACGCATGCAGCCTCCTACCGTTCGGAAAACTTCACTCCTCTGGTCCCCGCCCGCACTTCCCCGATGATCCATGCTGCGATACCGGCCCGCTTGGCGGCGGCGATCGCCGCTTCGGCGTCGTCGCGCCCGGCGACGGCGATCATCCCGATGCCGAGGTTGAACACGCGCCGCATCTCGCCGAGCGACACGTCGCCCGCGCGCATCAGGACGCGAAATACCACGGGCCATGGCCACGCCCCCGCGTCGATCACGGCCACCACGCCCGCTGGCAGCACCCGCACCAGATTCCCGGCGATGCCGCCGCCGGTCACGTGGGCAAGGGCGTGCAGGCGGGAGAGGAGCGGGGTCACCGCCGTGGCGTAGCTCGTGTGCACGTCCAGCAACACCTGGGCCACGGTGCGGCCCGTTTCGGGAAACGGATCGAGCACGTCGAGCCGCAGCGTGTCGAACACGATACGCCGCGCCAGTGTGTACCCGTTCGTGTGCAGTCCGTTCGACGCGTAGCCGATCAACACATCGCCCGCGCGCACCAGGTCGCCGTGCAGCGCCGCCCGCTCCTCGACCACGCCCACGATCGTGCCGGCGAGGTCGTAGTGCCCGGGCTGATACAGGTCGGGAAGCTGTGCGGTCTCACCCCCGGCGAGCGTGACGTCGTGGGCGCGGCAGCCGCGCGCCACGCCAGCCACGATCGCGGCGACGACCTCGGGCTCGAGCTGCCCCGTGGCCACGTAGTCGAGGAAGGCGAGGGGCGTCGCGCCGTGCACCAGGATGTCGTTGACGCAATGGTTCACGAGATCTTCCCCGACCGTATCGTGGACGCCGGCGCGCGCGGCGACGAGCACCTTCGTGCCCACCCCGTCGGTCGAGAGGACCAGCACCGGACGCTCGTAGCCGGGCGGCACGCGCACCATGCCGCCGAACGCGCCGATGGCGCCGAGCGCCAGCGGGGTGCGTGTGGTCCGCACCAGGGCCGCGATGCGGCGCTGGGCCTCCTCCGCCGCATCGAGGCGCACGCCGGCGGCGGCGTAGTGCTCCGTCACGGGGCCCGGCGTTCGTCCACGTCGAAGTGGACGAGGTCCTTGAAGCCGCGCACCCGGGCACGCACGTCGGCCGGCGTCACGCGCTCGAACCCCTGCACGCCGAACGCTTCCACCGCGAACGAGCCCATGGCCGCGCCGTACACCATCGCGCGCCGCAGGTTGGGAGGCGTGAGGTCGTCGGTGGCGGCGAGGTGCGCCATGAACCCGCCCGCGAACGCGTCCCCGGCGCCGGTGGGGTCGAACACCTCCTGGAGCGGATAGGCCGGTACCTTGAAGGTCGTCTCGCGGTCCACCAGCAGCGCGCCATGCTCACCCTGCTTGATCACGGCCATCTTGGGCCCCCGCTCGAGCACCCAATGCGCGGCGCGGTAGATGTTCCAGTCGCCCGAGAGCTCGCGCGCTTCGGAGTCGTTCACCATGAGGATGTCGATGTGGCGCAGCAGCTCGAGCAGCAGATCGCGCTTCGAGTGAATCCAGTAATTCATCGTATCGCACGCCACGAGCGCCGGGTGCGGGATCTGGTCGAGGACTCCCAGTTGCAGCTCCGGGTCGATGTTTCCGAGAAAGACGTAACGCGCCTGGCGAAACGTCTCGGGGAGCTTGGGCCGGAACTGGGCGAATACGCCGAGCCGCGTGTCGAGCGTCTCGCGGCTGGACAGGTCGTAGGAATACTTCGCCTTCCAGCGGAACGACTCCCCCGCCGCTTGCTCCACGCCCGAGAGGTCGACGCCGCGCGCCTCGAGCGACTTGAGGGCGGCGAGCGGATAATCGCTCCCCACCACGCCCACCACCTGCACCGGGTGCAGGATCGCACCCGCGGCGGCGAAGAAAACCGCCGACCCGCCCGGCGCGTCCGCCGTTTCGCCGAACGGAGTCGCCACCGAGTCGAGGGCAATCGAGCCCACCACGAGCAGGCTCACCTCACATCCGATCCGGGGCGCTGATCCCCAGCAGGCCGAGGCCGTTGCCGAGCACCCGGCGCACGGCCGCCGCCAGCACCAGGCGCGCCGTCTCTTCCGGCTCGCCCAGCACGCGATACTTGTGGTACCACGCGTGCGTGATGCGGGCCAGGCCTTCCAGATAGCCGGTGAGGCGGTGTGGTTCCAGCGCTTGGGCGGCGCCGGCCACCATCGCGGGAAACTCGGCCAGCTCCTTCATCAGCTCGAGCTCCTCGGGCTGGTGCAGCATCCCCACGTCGGCGCCCTGAGGCACCACGGCGTCGGGCGCGCGGCTGGCGACACGGAAGATCCCGCTCATGCGGGCGTGGGCCATCTGGACGTAGAAGACCGGGTTTTCCTCCGTCTGACTCTTGGCGAGGTCCACGTCGAACACGAGGTGCGAGTCGCCGCGGCGCATCAGGAAGAAGTAGCGCACGGCGTCGCGCCCCACTTCGTCCACCAGCTCGCGCACCGTCAGGTAGCTCCCGGCGCGCTTGGAAATCTTCATCTCCTCGCCGCCCTTCATCACCGTCACCATCTGGTGCAGGACGTACTCGGGATAGGCCGTGGGAATTCCCATGTCCAGCGCCTGCAGGCCGATGCGTACCCGGGTGACCGTGCTGTGGTGGTCGGCGCCCTGGACGTTGATCGCGCGCGAGAACCCCCGCTCCCACTTGTCGACGTGATACGCGACGTCCGGAAGAAAGTAGGTATAGTCGCCGCCCTTCTCGGCCCGCTTCCGCATCACGCGGTCCTTGTCGTCGCCGAAGTCCGTGGTCTTGAGCCAGACCGCGCCGTCCTTTTCGTACGTATGCCCGGCTGCCACCAGCTGGCGCAGCGTTTTCTCAACCTTGCTCGACGCGTACAGCGACGACTCGAGGAAGTAGACGTCGAACGTGACCCCGAGTGCCTGCAGGTCGCGGTCCTGCTCCTCGCGCAGCTCCCGGACCGCGAAGCGCCGCACGGCCTCGAGGTCCGCACCTTCCGGATCTTCCAGGTGCCGGGCGAGGTAGCGCTCCCCGATCTCGCGGATGTACTCCCCGTGGTAGCCGCCCTCCGGCAGCGGCACCGTCCGGCCGCGCAGCTCCTGGATCCGGGCCTGCACGCTCCGCGCCAGATTCACGATCTGGACGCCACCGTCGTTGTAATAGAACTCCCGTGTCACCTGCCAGCCGGTCCATTCGAGCAGGGCGGCGATCGCATCGCCCAGAGCCGCCTGGCGACCGTGGCCCACGTGCAGCGGGCCGGTGGGATTCGCCGACACGAACTCGACATTGACGGGCTTCCCGGCCCCCGCGTCGCTGCGCCCGTACCGCGCGCCCGCCGCGAGCACGGCGGCGACCACTGATGCGAACTGCTCCTCGGCGAGAAAGAAGTTGATGAAGCCCGGCCCGGCCACGGCGATCTCGCGCACCAGCCCCTGGGGCAGCTCCAGTGCCGCGACGAGCCGCTCGGCCACGGCGCGGGGCTTCTGCGTGAGCGACTTGGCGAGGGTGAGCGCCAAGTTCGTCGCCACATCTCCGTGCGCGGGGTCGCGCGGGCGCTCCAGCTCGACTGCGGCCGCAGAGACGGACGCACCCAGCCGCACGGCCGCCGCCGCCAGCGCCGCGCGGATCGCCTCGTGCGCCCT
>QHUT01000107.1 GCA_003222055.1 Gemmatimonadota bacterium | reverse complement strand
TGCGCCGTATCCGCGCCTCAGTCACGGCAGCATCAGATACTGGAATTATCAGTCGTCGACACTGACCGCCATCAACGCCGCGTACCTGAGATTGAAGAACCTGCAGATCGGGTATTCCCTCCCGGAAGCACTCACACGGCGGGCGGGACTGTCCCGCGCACGGATTTACTTCAGTGGATTCGACCTGTGGGAAACGGACCAGGTGCCGGGAGGCTGGGATCCGGAAGCGTCCGCGAATGGGTTCAACTATCCATTCCAGCGACTGTACTCGGTTGGCGCCGACATCACGTTCTAGGCTTGGGGCGACCATGAAAACACAAGCGACTGCGGCGCGGATCGGCCTCTGCCTGGTGCTGGCCGGCGCGTGTAACCCGCTCGATCTCAACCCGAAAGATCAGATTTCGGATGCGTCGTTCTGGAAGAGCCCGGACCAGTTCGAGCTGGCCGCCAACGATTTCTATTTCAGCCTCAAGGGGCCCAACTACACCGAAGTCAATTCCGATATCGCGTTTGGAGTCTCGGGTATCCCTAATCCCCCTCCCGATTTCCGTTCGGTCAGCAATGGGTCGTACCTGCCGCCCGCCAATTCAGCGGTGTGGGATGACGCCTATACCGGCATTCGGGCCACGAACTATCTGTTGCAGAAGGCGGCGGAATCCGGTTTGGGGGCGCAGATCGATCGCTGGGTAGGCGAGGCGCGGTTTTTCCGGGCCTATCACTACTGGAATCTGGTCGAGACCTACGGCGGCGTTCCCCTGATCACCAAAGTGCTGGATGTGTCCTCGGCAGAGGTGTACACGCCGCGATCGACGCAACAACAGATCATCGATTTCATCATCGGCGATCTCGACACCGCCGCTGCAAAACTGGTGAAGCAGAGCGAGCTGAGCGCCTCGGAGCTCGGGCGAGTGACGCAAGGCGCCGCTCTCGCCCTCAAAGCCCGAGCTGCGTTATACCAGGGAACATGGTTCAAGTACCATGGTGGCGGTGATCCAACGCCTTACCTCGCCGCAGCCATCAGCGCCGCCGAACAGCTCGTCGGCTCGGGTGAGTACCAACTCTATACCGATCAAGGGGCGCAGAGCTACAAGTACTTGTTCATCTTGCAAGGTGATGACAGTAAGGAAGTGATCCTGGCCAGGAGGTACTACGCCGGTCGCTACACCCACAACTGGACCAGAGAGCTGTGGTTCAATTACATGATTCCCACGAAGAAGCTGGCGGACATGTACCTGGCCACGGACGGGCTGCCCATTACCAGCTCGCCGCTGTTCAAGGGGTACGATTCGCTGACGAGTGAATTCCAGAATCGGGACCCCAGAATGGCGATGACGTTCGTCGTCCCGGGCAGCGACGTCTTCCAGGAGAAGGGGTTCCAGCCCGTCTTTCCGGGTTTCACGGGCAGTAGCGCGACCCGCACCGGCTACATGCTGCGCAAGTTTCTGGACGAAACGGTTGAGGCGACCCAGTTCCAGGGTGAGTATGACTTCAAGGAATTCCGATACGGTGAGGTCCTGTTGACCCTTGCCGAGGCCCTGTTTGAGCGCGACGGTGTGATCTCCGATGTCGACTTGAACGGGACGATCAATCTGCTGCGCGCCCGTGTCGGCATGCCCGCGCTCAACAACGCTTTTGTGACCGGCAACGGGTTGGATATGCTGACCGAGATCAGGAGAGAGCGGACCGTCGAATTAGCCTTCGAAGGATTCCGGCGTGACGACCTGAGGCGCTGGAAAACGGCGGAAACGGAGATGCCGCAGGCGCTGCGCGGCGTGAAATTTGTCGGCACGCAATACCAGCAGCGGGATACCAGCGTGCACGTGGGTAGGGATGTCCAGGTCGACCCGGGCGGCTTCATTGTCGCGGAGGCGGCGGCCTCACGCCAATTCATCGTCCCGATGCATTATCTAGATCCGATTCCGTTACAGCAGGTTCAATTGTCGCACGGCACGCTCATCCAGAATCCAGGCTGGTGATGCGGGGGATCCTCGCGGCCTGTTGCCTCTCCTGTCTGCTCGCCGCCCGAGTCCCCGCTCAGGACGGACAGGAGCACCGCGCGAAAATCGCTTCCGGCAAGGTGCCCGTCCCGCCGTACCACTTTCAACCGGAATACACCTTCGATGCTCCGGGAGACCCGCAGCGGTGGTCAGCGCAGCCGAAGGGGCTGAATGTGTCGTTCGCCTCAACGGATCAGGCGTACTTCAGAAGCGAGGTCCCTGATCTGCCACAGCAATCCCAGCTGTGGGAAGCGACCGGATGGAAAGGCGAACGGCTGAATACCGAGCTGGTCGTCTGGTCACCGGATACGGTGAGCCAGATACGCGTCACCGTCAGCGATCTCGTCAACGACAAAGGGAACGTTTTGGCTGGCGGCAATGTGCACGTCTATCTCGTTCGCTATGTCGTATCGAACTATCCCTACGGTGCCAACGAGGTGAGCTGCGGGGCGACCGATTCGAACCCCCCCTACCTCATGCCGGACCGGCTGGAGCCGTTCCAGCGGTTCGATCTGCCCGCCAGCACCGTCAGGCCCATCTGGCTGTCGTTGGATATTCCCGCCGGCACGCCCGCGGGGCTGTACCGGGGCACGATTGCCGTCGGCTCTGAGAAGGGAAGCGCGACGCTCCGGACTCAAATCACCGTTCAAGCCCAGACCTTGCCTCCACCCAGGGATTGGAAATTCAGGTTGGATTTATGGCAGAATCCCTGGGTCGTCGCGTGGTATTATCACGTCGCGCCGTGGTCAGCCGAGCACAAAGCGCTGCTCAAAGAGCATCTCCGGCTGTATGCGGAGGCGGGTGGGAAATACATCACCACCTACGCCGTCCATTCTCCCTGGTCCGATAACTCCTACATGATCGAAGGATCCATGATCGAATGGACCAAGCGGTCGGACGGGACATGGAAGTTCGATTACGACATCTTCGACCAATACGTGCAGCTGGCGATGGCCGTCGGCATAACCAAGGCGATCACGATCTATACACCGCTTCCCTGGGGCAACCGGTTTCGCTACCTCGACGAACGATCGGGAAACTACGTCTACGAGACGTGGGCGCCGGACTCCGCGACATTCGCGTCGGTGTGGCGTGCGTTTCTCGGCGATCTCAAGCGCCACCTGGAGCAGCGCGGCTGGTTCAATCGGACCTACCTCGGCATCAATGAAAACGAAATGCCGCTCACGCTGGCCGCGATCCGCGTGATCAAGGCGCATTCCCCGCAATGGAAGATCACCTACGCGGGGAACTGGCATCCCGAGCTGGACTCGCTCCTCAACGATTACTCTCCGATCATCACCAGCGAGCCGAGCCAGCAGGAGGTGCGAGGCCGCTCCACGCGGGGGTCCACCACGACCTATTATGTCTGCTGCACCCCGCAGAAGCCCAACACGTTTGTGTTTTCGCCGCCGATCGAAGGCCGCTATATCGGTTGGTATGCGGCGGCGTACGGGTATGACGGATTCCTGCGCTGGGCCTACGATGCCTGGCCCGCGGACCCGGTGCGCGATGCCCGGCACGCGTTGTGGCCGGCGGGAGATGAGTTTCTCGTTTATCCCGGAGCGAGCAGCAGTGTCCGGTTTGAAAAGCTGCGTGAGGGAATCGTGGATTACGAGAAGATTCGCACCCTGCGAGCGCTGGCATCCCGATCAACGGATGGCACGATCAAACGGCAGCTGCGAGAACTTGACGACCAGTTGACCACATTCGTAGGAGATCGCGATTACAGCAAGCGGAGCTACGATCAGACGAGAATCACGGAAGCCGTCCACACGGGGATGCGGATGCTGGAGGCGTTAAGCGAGCGCCTTGCGAAATAGCGGAGTGGTCTGTAGCGAACTTCACGATTACATCCTCACCCACGAACTGACGCCTGCCGGTCCGGTCCCGACCGCGTTCGATCCGGACGGTGTCTATCCCTACGTCAGCTATTCGGAGACCTCGGAGCGACCGGTACCTAAGAAGTACCGGTTCGTGGCATTAGAGAACGACAAGATCAAGGTCGTGATTTGTCCAGACCTGGGAGGAAGAGTCACATCGATCGTTCATAAGGGATCAGGCAAGGAGGTGTTGTACGTTCCGGACGTCGTCCGGCCGACGCGCATCTTGCCGCGGTTCGGCTTTGTGGCCGGCGGGATCGAAGTGAGCTTCCCCATCTCGCATTCTCCCACGCAAAACGACCCGGTGCTCTACGCCATCGATCGAACGCCACAGCGGGTGTATGTCACCTGTGGAGAGCGAGAATTGCGGTTCGGCATGCAGTGGTCGGTGGAATACTCCCTGGGTAGTGACGAGGACTTCTTGACCGAGCGTGCCGTGTTTCACAATCCCGGAACCGCCGCGTGTCCGTGGATGTCGTGGTCCAACGCCGCCGTGCCGTGTGCTCCCGATACCGAATACCATTTCCCCAATGGCCAGGTGTTAGCCCATTCGTCCAGGCTCGCGACCATCGATTGGCAGGAGTCAGGGCCGAAGCGCGAGGCGGACATCCAGGAAATGACGGGCTTCTTTTGGAAGACCAAGGATGCGAATGCGTTTGGCGCCTTCACGCCGTCACGCGGTGCGGGGTTGTATCACGTCGCCGATGAAGCGATCGCGCCGGGAATGAAACTGTGGAGCTATGGCATCGGCAAGGACCGCGCCTGGGCGACGCTGAGTACGGCAGGACAGGAGCCGTACGCCGAAATACAGGGCGGACCGCTCGCGGATCAGTCGATCAAGCTGGACTTGCACCCCGGCGAAACACGCTGGCACGTGGAGTTCTGGATCCCTGCAACCAAGCCCTTGAACATCCATGCGCTAGAAGTTCCCAATGTCGCGCTCCGGCCCGTCACACAGGTTCCTGTGTTCGGTTGGGCAAGAGAAGACGAAGTGAAGGTGTGGAACGATCTCGTGCATGCCAACCGCAGCGGACAAACACCACCGGAACCCCCTCAAGTCGAGCGCGGTCTGTGGGCTCCTTCCGGTATGGAAGACCTGACGGTCGCGTTTGAATGGGCGATCCAGATTACCACTGGTGACGCGGCAGAACGCTGGAACTTCCATTATGGCACCTGGCTCGCCGGCACAGGAAAGCGAAAGCCAGCCATCCAAGTGCTGTCGGCGAACAGCCTGGGGGTTGCCAAGGCGTTGTTGGCCAGGCTGCTCCAGCTCGAAGGCGATGTCGAGGGGGCCGCATCAGCGTTCAGATCGATTCAGGAGAAGTGGTTGCAAATACATCCACAGATTGTTGTCGAGCGCGATGCCGTGCTTCGCAATCTCGGACCACATACGCTGGCGGAGCGTGAGACATGGCTGGACCAGGTTGGCGCGCCGCAAGATGAGCGGATCATCGAACGACGCGTGCAACTGTTGATCGATAAGGGCGAGTATCAAACGGCCAAGCGACTGCTGCTATCGGTTTCCTTCCAGAAGGTCCATCAACGCTACACCCGCACCGGCTTGTGGAAGCAGATCTGCGAGCGATTGAACGAGCCGTGTTTGCCAATGCCTACCGAGCTCGGCGAAGACCAGCTGGCCACCTTCGGGGCATATCGGGAGTTCGAATGACCGGGCGGCCCGGATCTTGCGACGCCGCAGAATTACGCACACGCTTAAGACGTCTGAACGCATGCGGTCGCCGTCGATGCCCTTCGAGAGCCGCTTCACCAACGAGCCTGAGACTTCCGCCGCGGAACTCGTGTGGGCTGATCGCATCCGCGCGGGGGACGTGGACGCGTTCGAGGCACTATATCGCAAGTACTGGCAGCCGCTCTACGCGTTTGCCTTCCGCTACGTACGCTCGAAGGAGGACGCGGAGGAGGTCGTGCAGGAGGTGTTCTTCCGGATCTGGCGCGGCCGGGCGGACTGGATCCCCGCCGGAGCCGTGCGGAACTATCTCTACCTCGCCGTCCGCAACGCCGCACGCGACCGGCTGGAGCGTGCCGCCGTGGCGCGCCGCTGGGTGGGGCGTATCGGTCAGGTGGCGACCGCGGCGGAGATCGAGCCCACGCTGGAGGCAGCAGAACTTGTCGCCGCCGTGGAACGAGCCCTCGCCGAGCTCCCCCCGAAACGATCCGCCGTGTGCAAACTGCGGCTGATCGATGACCTGAGCTACGCCCAGATCGCCGACCGGCTCGGCATCTGCGAGAAGACCGTGGAAACGCAGCTCGCTCGCGGCCTGAAGTTCCTGCGCGATCGGATGGTCGCTGACCCCGGGCGCAAGCCCGGGGCTCACTCCGGGATTAGGACCTCCGCACCTGCCGACGGCTCGGCCGTGAACATGTGTCGCGCGACGTCGCTCGCCGCGCCGCGCGGCGCGTAGTAGCGCTCCCGCAGAGCGGCCACGACGTCCGGCGCGCGCTCGACGCGACACAGCGCCACGATCGAGCCACCGAACCCGGCGCCGGTGAGTCGCGCCCCCGCCGCGCCCGCCTCCCGGGCCAGCTCCACCAGCCGGTCCAGCTCGGGGTGGCTCACTTCGTAATCGTCCCGCAGACTCTGGTGCGAGGCATCGAGCAGTCGCCCGAACGCCGCGAGGTCGCGAGCGACCATCGCCGCCTCCGCCTGCGGTACCCGCGTTCCCTCCGTGACCACGTGGCGGAACCGCCGAGCGAGCACGCCGGAGAGGGTCGCGCCCGCTAGCTCGAGCAGCTCCTCGACCGGGGCTGCCGCGAGGAGGGCGGGGTAGGTGATGTCTTCCCGCTGGCCGAGCCGCGTGGCCACGAGGCGCCGCGCCTCGTCGCACTGCCGCGTGCGCTCGTTGTACGCCTGTCGCGCGGCCCCGGATTTCTCGGCGTGCACCAGGCTCCAAGCCACGATGAACTGCCAGTCGGCGGGCACGGCCGTGAACGTGAGCCGGAGCGGGTGGAAGTCGATCCGTGACGCGCAGCCGACCCGCGCGCCGAGGATGATCGCCTGGTCCATCCCGCCGCCCGCCGTGCCGACGTAGCGCTCGCCCTGCGCCAGGAGCTCCATCAGCTCGAGCGGCGCCACCGTCACCTGGTTCGCGTGCAGGATCGCGAGGGCCACGGCCACGACGAGCCCGGACGAGGAGCTGAGCCCCGCGGCGATCGGGAGTTCGGTCTCGACCAGCGCGTCGACGCCCCGCAGATCCGGGAATCGGTGGGCCAGCGCCTGGACTGCCGCTCGGGCATAGTTGCTCCAGTCCCCCCCCGCAGCCGGCGGGATCTGCGCGTTCACCGTGAAGGCACTGGGCGCGAAGCGCTGATCGCGGTTGACGAGGCGCGTCTCTCGATCCGCGCGCGGGCGAAACGCGACGTGGATGCTCCGGCGCAGGGCCATGGGGAGGACGGGCAAGCCGCAGTAGTCGATGTGCTCGCCGATCAGGTTCACGCGCCCGGGCGCGCGGGCCACGGGCACGGGGCCGTGGGGGGAGCGGGGAGCGCCGAACGCGCGCGCGAACGCGGCGGTCAGAGGAGTCGAGGCCATGACCGCTAGTCCACGAACGCCCACAACAGCGCCCGGCTCTGCCTGTCGAGCGCCGCCGGATCCGCCACGTGGTACAGGTCCCCCGCCACGTCACGGATCAACAGGCCCCCGTGCGGCAGCAGGCGCGGCCAGGCGTCGAGCCGCGTCTGAAACGAGCGCGCCCCCTGCCGGGTGTCGACCCGCCAGTGCCGGATCTCCACTTCCTCCTCGATCACAATCACCCGGATGATCTCGAAGACGAAGCCAGCGGCCACCATCGCCTCTTCCAGCACGCGCCGCGAGGCGGGTGCGAGGTCGGCGGGATCGCGCACCAGTGCGAACTCGCGCTCCTCGTCATCGCGCAGCGACACGAACCGCGCCGGCTCGGACCACGGAAAACAGCGGCGGACCCACACGGCGCGCTCCACTTCACCCAGCACGGCCCAGAGCCTGCCATCGGCGCGGCGCTCGAGAGTAAGCGCGCCAGCGGGGGTCGCGTCTTCGTCGGACTCACGTCTCCTGACCGCAGTTGTTTCCATGTTGTCTCCTAGGGGTCAGGGATCGGGGGTCAGGGGTCGGAAACGCACACCGCGGGTCGCCTGACCCCTGACCCCTGACCCCAGTTCACGCCAGCTCCACCTGCATCTCGTACAACCGCCGATACTTCCCGTCCGGCTTCGCGACCAGCTCCGCATGCGTGCCGCTCTCCACCACGCGCCCGTCCGCGATCACGAACAGCCGGGACGCCTTGCGCAGCGTCGAGAGGCGGTGGGCGATGGCGAACACCGTGCGGCCCGCGATCAACCGCTCCAGCGCCTCTTGAATCTCCCGCTCCGTCTCGGTGTCGACGCTCGAGGTCGCCTCGTCCAGGATCAGGACCCGCGGGTCGTGCAGGATCGCCCGCGCGATCGACACGCGCTGCCGCTCGCCGCCCGACAGGGTGTGCCCCCGCTCGCCCACCACCGTGTCGTAGCCGTGCTGCAGCTTGCAGATGAAGTCGTGAGCGTTAGCGGCGCGCGCCGCCGCGACCGCCTGCTCGAGCGACGCGGCGGGCAACCCGTACCGGATGTTCTCGAGCACGGTTCCGTGAAACAGGTACGGATCCTGCAGCACCATCCCGATCTGGCGACGGTAGTGTCCGGTTTCGAGCCGCCGCAGGTCCACGCCGTCGATCCGGATCGCGCCGCCCGTGACGTCGTAGAACCGCGCGATCAGGTTCACGATCGTCGTCTTGCCCCCGCCCGAGGGTCCGACGAGCCCGATCAGCTCACCCGGCGCCACGTCGAAGCTCACGCCCCGGAGCACCTGGCGGACGCCGTCGTACGCGAACGTCACGTTCTCGAACGTTACGCGCCCGCGTACGGGCTCGAGCCGCACGGGGCGCGGCGCGTCCGTGACCTCGGGCTCGGTGTCGAGCACCTCGAACACGCGGTGCGCCGACGTCGTGGCGCGCTGCATGGTGCGCGCCATCTGGCCGATGACCTCGATCGGCCCGACGAACATCGTCGTGTACAAGAGGAACGAGACGAACGTTCCCCCCGACAGCGCCGGCCCGACGCCCAGCAGGCGCGGCACGGCCAGCACCCACACGCCGAGCGTGGTGGCGTGCACGGCGAGCATGAGCAGCGGCCAGAACGTGGTCCACAGGCCGTGCAGCCGGTTGATCTCGTCGGTCACGTCGTCGTTGTGGCCGTCGAACCGCGCGACCTCGCGCGCCTCCTGGTTGAACGCCTTGACGACGCGGATCCCGGGCATGGTGTCCGACAGCACGTCCGTGAGGCGCGACCACTTGCGCCACACGCGCAGGAACACGCGGTTGAGCGCTTCGCCGTGTCGGTAGATCGCCCAGCAGAACAGCGGCACGGGAAGCGTCATCACCAGGCCGAGCCGCCAGTCGAGCGACACCAGCACGGCGCCGAGTCCCGCCAGCATCACGAGCGAGAGCGACACGTCCACCACCCCGAACGCCAGGAACTCCCACAGCCGGTCGGTGTCGGCCGACACGCGTGTGATCAGGCTCCCCGTGCGCTTGCGCGAGAAAAACGCGAGGCTGAGCCGCTGCAGGTGCTCGTACAGCTCGGCGCGCAGATCGCGCGCGACCCACTCGCCCAGCACGGCCATCAGCCGCAGCCGCAGCAGCGCCGCCGCCTGGCGGACCAGGTACACGAGCGCCATCGCGCCGACCGCGAGCCAGGCAATCGTCGCGGCGTGACCGGTGTCGAGCCGGCCCTCCTGCGCCGGCCGGACCACGCGGTCGATCACGTACCCCGCGAGGTACGGTGGCACCAGGCTCACGAGCGTGATCAGCGTGGCCGCGGCCATGCCGAGCGTGAGCCGGCGGCGGTATGGCGTGAGGTAGCCGAGCAGCCGCCGGATCACCGCCACTTGACGCCCGGACACGAGGGCCTGCGCGTCACGAATCGGACCCGCGACGCTCGCCACGTATTCCTGGTCCGCGTCCGGCGCGGTGACCGCGCGCCCCTCGAGCGCTTCCTCGAGCACGAACTTCAGGTTCTCGTAGGCGCGCCGCTGGCGGTGGCTGTAGCGCAGCACCGCGAGCGGAGGATCGCCGGGACGGCCCAGGATCGTGAGCGTGCTGGCCGACAGACCGGGCGCCTCGCGCACCGCCTGGATGCGGGCGCGCTCGACGCTGTCGATCTCCCACCGCGCTCCACCGTCCACCGGCCGAGCCACGCTCAGATGCCCGGGTCCGAGTGCGACCCACACGTGAGTGAGCCGCAGGGCGTGGTCCAAGTCGGCGAGCGCGTACAGCTGCACCGGAGCCCCGTGCCACGACGCCTCGATCAGGCGCCGCAGCTCGGCCGGCAGCCGGGGCGGCTGGTCGGTGTAGCGCGCCACAATCTCAGAGTCGAGGTTGTGGAGGTTATGGAGCTTGTGACGCTCAGTATCCATGCTCGTGATCCGTGTTCGAATGTCCAGACAACAAGAACGGCCTCCCGGGGTTCGGTAGAGCACCCCGGAAGGCCGGATCACGGCAGTGGATCCTATCCTTCTAGGGGGCTCGTCGGCGCCGCACCGCGGCGTCGTAAGACGCAATACGCCCGTCAGCGCCCGTCAGCGGGCCGGCCCGATACACGAATTTCCGGGAGGCCCGGCAGCGGAGCGTGTGTGAGGCGTGGCGGATGCGGATCATCGAAGAAGAGTCCTTTGCGTTATTGCTGTCGATGCTGAAGCAAGCTACGAAGGGTGGCCCGGGACGGGCAAGGGGCCACCCTCCGATGCGGGATTCACGCCGGCGCCAGCTCCCGCACCGCCCGACCCGCCGCCTCGAGGTTCGTGAGCTTCATTTCGGAATACTTGCGCGACAGGAGGACGCCGTGGGCGCCTCCCTGGAACGCCGCCCGCACCGCCTGATACACGTCCTCGGGCTGGGTCTTCTTGTCGCTCGCCCCGGTGGGGATGTCAATATCGATGCCGGGCCAGACTTTGAGACGCGGTCCCGCCCCCGTCACCGCCCGGCGCGTCTCGCGCAGCACGTAGTCGGCCGAGAGGCCCTCCGCGGCAATCCGATCGAGCGGCCGCTCGCGATACTGCTGCACGCCATAGGTGAACTCGAGCACCTGCTCCGGCGTGAGATCCGCGAACAGGGTCGCCTGGGCGTTGCGGACGTACTGTGCCAGGCGCGGACCCCCGCAGTTGTTGTACATCACGACCTTCAAGAAGTCCGAGTACTTGGCGAACTCGGCGTAATCCTGCTCCGCCCGATAGAACGGCGAAAACGAGTTGTTGTGCCAGACGTGCCAGCCGATGCCTTTATCGGGCGCGATGCCTTTGGCGAGCCGATACAGGTCCCGGTACGTGTCGTTGAGCCCCTCGTTCCACAGTCGCTCCCAGGCAAGCAGCTCCGGATACTTGACCAGCAGGCGCCAGAACGTCACGAACGCTCCGTCGGCGGGTCGCTGCCCGCCGCGCAGCGCCGCAACCCAGCGCTCGAGCGCGAGATAGCCTTCCCGGGCGCGGCCCACGTCGATCGCGCCCTGGCGCGCCGCATCGAGACAGTGGCGGCAGAAGCAGGCGACCGCGCTCCTCCCGCCGCCGTGGCTCGCGGCGAGGGCGTTGTCGAGCGGCCCCTGGCGCTCGCTGCCCCACATCAGGCCGTCCACGTCGTAGGACCGCAGGTAGTCCTCGGCCAGAGCGAGCCAGAAGCTGCGCGTGTTGGGATTGCGGTGGCAGGCGAGCCCCGTGGGCTTGCCGTGCAGATCGATCTCGGCCGCCTGGTCGAATCCGGGCACGTCCTGGCGGAACACGTCCTCGAACCAGCAGTACAGCCGCATCTGGCGGCGCCGGGCGGCCGGCAGCACGTCGGCGATCACGTCGTAGCCGGCGTGATCCGGCGCCTTCTCGGGAGCGATACTCGTATGGCGGTAGAACTGCGCGTGCGGCGTCGCGAAGTTGCCTCCGCGGAAGGCGTCGTCGTACTCCTGCTTGCCGTGATCCGGCAGCGGCTGGCCTCGCAGCTGGCGGCCGGCGATGCCGCGGCCATAGGTGAACGTCGCCAGAAACAAGGTGTTGATCGCGGCCAGCTCCTGGAAGCCATCGAGCACCTTGTCGGTGCCCTCATCCACGAACGACACGGCCCCCACCTGGATGCCGACCATCGGCCGATCGGCCGCGAGCCGGGGGCGCGGCTGACCCCGGGGCGATGCCCCGGGGTCCCGTCGAGCCAGCCCCGCCGCCACCGCCGCCACGAAGTCGCGCCGTTCCATTTGTCACGCGCTCCGCCAACTGCGAGCCAGGATCGTCTGCCCCGGCATCGCGACGGGCGGCACGGGCATGGGCCCGAACTGCACCTCTGTCGGGACCAGGTCTTGCTGGCAGTTCAGCAGCTCGTCCCAGGCGACTTCCTGGCCGGTGTAGGCGGCTTCGCGACCCATGATCGCGGTCAGCGTGCTCTCGGCCACCTGGCGGCCCTCGTTGAGCGGTCGGCCCGCGCGAATGCTCGCGATCAGGTCGGCATGCTCCTGCACGTACGGGTTGATCTTCGGTGCCTGCGGGTCCCAACTCCACGGCGCGGCTCCCTCGATGACCGCGTGGCCGTCCGATGTGCCGCGCGTGCCGACGAACCGCTCCCCGACGCGCGACGCCGTGCCGTCCTGCTGCCGGCACATGCTCCTGAGGCGAGCCCCGTTGGGGTATTCGAACTCCACCGCGAAATGGTCGAAGATGTGCCCGTACGCGGGGTCGGTGCGCCGCTGCCGGCCGCCCACCCCGATGGCTTTGACGGGATGCGCGCCGAACGCCCAGTTCGCCACGTCGATATTATGGATGTGCTGCTCGACGATGTGGTCGCCCGAGAGCCAGGTGAAGTAGAGCCAGTTCCTGATCTGCCACTCGGCGTCCGACCAGGAGGGCTCGCGCGGCTTCATCCACAGCCCGCCTTGGTTCCAGTAGACGTCCGCCGCCACGATGTCGCCGATGGCGCCGTCGTGGATCCGCTCCATGGCGGCGCGATAGCCGGCGTCGTGGCGCCGCTGCGTCCCCGCCACGATCGCGAGACCCTTCTGCGCCGCGAGCTCGGCGGAGCCCATCACTGCGTGCACCCCCTGCGGGTCCACGGCGACCGGCTTTTCCATGAACACGTGCTTCCCCGCGTCGATCGCGGCGGCGAGATGGCGCGCCCGGAACGCAGGCGGCGTCGCGAGCAGCACGAGGTCCGCGTTGCCCTCGAGCACCTTGCGGTACGCGTCGAACCCCACGAAGCACTGGGAATCCTTCACCTTGACCTTGGGCTTGAGCGTCGGGTCCTCGGTCGCCATGGTGGTGAGGCTCTCGCGACACTTCGCGAGGTGGTCGGGGAAGAGATCGCCCAGCGCCACGAGCTCGATGTTCTCGCTCGACGTGAGGCAGTCCTTCACCGCGCCGGTGCCGCGCCCGCCACAGCCGATCAGCGCGATGCGGATCGTTTGCGGGGCGCCACGGGCGATCGACGGGGCATGGGCGAGGGGGAGCGCGATGGCGGCCGTCGCCGCCGCCGTGGTCTCGACAAATTCGCGACGCGTGACATCTCGGGGGTGTTTGGGGGTCATGACGGGCTCATGGCGTAAGGAGTACAATGCGGAAGCCGACGAACGGAGCGTCGGCGAGCCACCAGCGGCTCTTGGGAAACTGCGGATCGGTCTCGTTCCACGCGGGCGTCTGCGCGGCTCGGGCGCGCGGGCCCACGCGCGCCGCCGGGTCGGCCCACGATCCCCCGCGCACCACGGGGGCGCCGCCCGGAACGGTGACCCATTCGGCCACGTTGCCGAGCAAATCGTGGACGCCGAGCGCGTCGGCCTGTTTCGTGGCCACGGGATGCGCCTGGTTCGCGGCGTTCCCGGCGTGCCAGGCGAGGGCATCGCGGCGCTCGGCCGAAAGCGACGTGTCCGTGCCCAGGCCCAGTTCGAGCGCCCGCGTCCACTGAGCATCCGTGGGAAGTCCGTAGTGTCGTCCGGTTCTGGCCGAGAGCCACGCGCAGTAGGCCCGGGCCGCCGGGTACGTCATGGCGAGCGCGGGGTAGCCTTGGTGGCCGAACCCCCGGTCGGGCGCGCCGTAGGGGCGGCTGGGCCGCGCCGTGGCGTCGGCCGAGTCTGGTCCTCCGGGCGCGCCCGCCGCGACGTCGAGCCGGTACACCCACACGTCGTACTCGTCCCAGGTCACTTCGGTCTTGCCGATCCAGAACGGCGCGACGGCGACGACGCGCGGGCCCGCCGGGGAGTCCAGCGTTACGGTGCCGCCGGGTACGGGGACCATCTCGAATGTCACGAGCGTCGGCGGGATCGAATCGCGATACGGGACCGGGCGGGCAGCAGCCTGGCCCCGCGCCGGCCCCGCCCACGCGGCGAGCAACGGCGCGAGGGTTAGGTTGGTGGCCATGAGCAGCCTGCGCCTGGTCTCGGTCGCCCTCATGGCGGCGGCGCTATCCGCCCGGCCGGCGCCGGCGCAGGCCGTGCGCCGCCAGTATGCCGAGCTACACATGGGCGTGGCGGCGCGGATCGTCCTGTACGCTCCGGACGACGCGACCGCGCGGCGGGCGGCGCGTGCCGCCTACGCCCGCATGGCGCTGCTCGAGGACGTCATGAGCGATTACCGCCCCGAGAGCGAGGTCCGCCGCCTCGCCGCGCGGGCGGGCGCGGCAATCCCCGTGAGCGGCGATCTGTTCGTCGTGCTGGCGCGGGCGGTCGACTTGTGGCGACGGAGCGATGGGGCGTTCGATGCGACCGTGGGACCGTTCGTCGAGCTGTGGCGCGCCGCGCGCCGCACGGGACGGCTGCCGCAGCGCGCCGAGCTCGATGCGGCGGCCCGGCGCGTGGGGTCGGATAAAGTCCATCTCGACTCCGTCGCCCGCACGGTACGGCTCGATGCGCCGGGGATGCGCATCGATCTGGGGGGCATTGCGAAGGGGTATATCCTCGATCGCGCGCTGGACGCGCTGCGGGCGCAGGGCGTGACGCGCGCGCTGCTCGAGGCGGGGGGCGACATCGTCTTGGGCGACGCGCCCCCCGGCCGGCGAGGGTGGCGCATCGCGCTTCCCGAAGGAGACACGATCCTCGCCAACCACGCGGTCTCGACGTCGGGCGATACGGAGCAGTTCGTGATTATCGGCGGCGTGCGGTACTCTCACGTGATCGATCCGCGGACCGGAATGGGACTGACCAGTCGCCGTGAGGCGACCGTCGTCGCTCCGGACGGGGTCACGGCCGACGGGCTCGCGACCGCGCTCACAGTGCTCGACGACGAGCGCGGCGCCCGGTTGCTGCACTCCTTCCCGCAGGCGGCGGCGCGGTTGCGGCGTCACAGCTTGTAGGTCTCCTTCGCCAGCTCGTACGCGAGCGCGCGCGCCATGCGGCGGGCGTCGGTCTTGTCGATGACGTGCCGCGCCACGAGTCCCGCCAGGAAGTCGGCGTCCAGGCGACGGGCCAGGTCGTGCCGCGCCGGGATGGAGCAGAACGCCCGCGTGTCGTCGTTAAAGCCCGCCGTCTTGTAGATCCCGGCGGTCTCCGTGGTGCGCTCGCGGAACCGCCTCATGCCCTCGAGCGAGTCGTGGAACCACCACGGCGGCCCCAGGCGCAGGCTGGGGTAATGCCCGGCGAGCGGGGCCAGCTCGCGGCTGTAGGTGGACTCGTCGAGCGTGAATACGACCACCGTGAGACGTGCATCGTTGCCGTACGCGTTCAAGAGCGGGCGCAGGTTGCGGGTGAACTCGGTGGCCACGGGGATGTCCGCGCCCCGATCGGGACCAAAGCGCTCGAACACCAGATGGTTGTGGTTCCGCAGGGCGCCGGCGTGAAGCTGCATCACCAGCCCGTCGCGCACCGACAGGCGCGCCATCTCCATGAGGAGGTGCGCGGTGAAGCGCCGCTCGTCCGCCGGCGTCACGTCGCCCTGGCGGGCGCGCTGGAACACGGTCTCCGCCTCGTCCGGCGACAGCCAGGTCGTGTACGGCTCGAGCACGGCGTGGTCGGTGGCGGTGGCGCCCATGCTCTTGAAGAACGTGCGG
>QHUT01000024.1 GCA_003222055.1 Gemmatimonadota bacterium | reverse complement strand
GTGGACCAGCTCAACAACTCCGCGCTCCTCACCGCAGAAGTCAATGGCGTGATCAGCGAGCTGGAGAACATCTACACCAGGAGAAACGGCGCGCTGTTGTGGAGCGCGAACTTCCTCACCGACGAGCAGGTGACCGGGATCAACTGGGAGGATTTTGCCCGCGTCAACCAGCGGATCGTCAACTATACGGAGGGCCCTGTCTTCTCGCTGTGGAGCGGGCTGAGCCGGGTGGTGCGGTTAGGGGAGGACGTGACGGCACGCCTCGACACGCTCGCCGACCCGAATGACAAACGCATCGCCACGACAGCCGTCCTGGCGGCGTATGGGTATGTGTTCATCGGCGAAAACATGTGCCAGGCCGTGTTCGGCACGGCGCAAAACCCCGGCACCACCATCCTCAGTCCGCCGGAGGTGTTTCAGCAGGCCATCCCCTGGTTTCAGCGCGCGATCCAGGTGGCCACCGCCACCGGTCAAACCAATATCGTGAAGCTCGCCCACGTCGGGCTCGCACGCACCTACCTCAACCTCGGAGACTTCGCGAACACGATCGTCGAGGCGTCACAGGTGACGGATTCGGCGTTCAAGTATTGGGTCGAATATGCGGCCGTCCAGGATTCGCAGTTCGACGGCCTGTTCGGCCGGACCCACGGTGCCAATCACACCATGGGGGTCTCGCCGTTCTTCCTCCAGGGTTCCTTCGGCACCCAGGACATCGTGGCGACGCAGACCGACCCCCGGATCCAGCACACCACCCGCTGGACCTTCGGCCACAACGGCCTGACCAAGCTCTACAAGCCGTACCAGGGACTGCGATTCAGCGGCTACACGGGGGAAACGATCGCGGACTCCTCTGCGTCGTGTCCCAACTGCACCGGGGCCGTCCCCGACCCGACGGGCGATAAAGCACCCTTGCTGCTGTACCAGAAGGACACTAAGGTCCTGTTGGCGGACTACCTCGAAGCGCAGCACGACCTGTACGAGGCCATGATACGTCAGGCGATCAACGACTCCGCCGTCAATCAGACGGTGAACCAGTTCGTCAACGCGCGGCGGGCGGTCGGCAACGAGCCCCCCGTGACTCTCACCGACACGGCGTTGTTCCACGAGCTGCGGGTGCAGCGTTCCCGCGACTTCTACCAGGGCGGGTTGCGGCTCGGGGATCTGCGTCGCTGGAAGCGCGACGGCGTGGGAGACTTCTTCCCGACGGGCAACCACGTCAATCAGGAGTGGGGCGTCTACGGCATCTGGACCTGCTTCCCACTCCCCTTGGAAGAGTACCAAGGGAACCCAAACATCCAGCCACCCGCGAACCCGCTGATCCCCCCAGGAATCTAGGATCCGCGGCAGTGAGCGCACGAACCAGGGCGATGGCGCTTGCCCTGGCCGTGGCGCTCGTCGGAGGGCCTGCTGTTCCGGCCTTGGGACAGATGGTGCGCGGCCATCTGCGCGACGTCCGCACAAACGAGACGATCGCGGACGGACTCGTGTCCTTGGTGCGGTGTGGCGGCGAGCGGGTAGCTTCGGTGTTGACCGGGGCCGACGGCGCCTATCGCCTGGCGGCGCCGGCGGCGGGCTGCTTTCTGCTCGAAGCCCGCCGTATCGGGTACCAAACCTGGATCGATGGTCCCGTCGAGCTGCACGCCGGCGACGACCGGGAGACCGAGGTTCGCCTCCGCCCGCTCCCCGTCCCCCTCCCTCCCCTCGAGGTCGCGGGCGCGCCCCCGCCACCGGACGCCTTCCTCGCCGGTGTCGGCTTTTACGAACGGCAGCGATCGGATTTCGGCCATTTCATCACCCGGGAGCAGATCCAGGCCCGCGCTCCACAACGGGTCACCGACCTCTTGGCCGGCATTCCCGGCGTGCGCGTCGTACCAGGAACGAGTGGGCTCGGCCGCGCCGGCATCGAGCTGGACGGCTCCCTCCTTTCCCATGGCGGCCGGTGCCATCCGCGCGTGTTCGTGGACGGGATCATGGTCATTCGTGGCGACGCCAGAGCCCGGGGGCTCGACGTGTCTGGCCTCCCGGCGGCCACCGAGGCAGCGCTTCCTGGAGCGGAGCGCCCCGAGATGGAACTCGACGACCTGGTCCAGCCCGAGGATATCCAGGCCGTCGAGGTATACCGCAGGGCCTCGGAGGTGCCGGTCCGATTCGGCGGGACGAGTACCTCGACCCAGTGCGGGGTGGTCGTCATCTGGACCCGTCGCGGGCGTGACGAAAAGCCGTGAGCTCTGGCTGGTCGCGGTGGTCGGCGCCGCGGCGTGTGGTGGCCGCGCTGCCCCCACGGGCGAGCCCGGTGCCCCGCTCCCGGGCCTCGGACCCGCCGAGCTCGCCCGCTTCCAGGCGGGGGCGGAGCTGTTCAACCGGGTATTCAGCCCCGCCGAAGGCCTCGGACCCGCCTTCAACGAGAACCAGTGCAGCGCCTGCCACACGTCTCCTGCCAGTGGCGGCGTCGGCGGGGAGCGGGTGCTCAAGGCGTCGCGGTTCGACCCGCGGACCGGGTGCAACCAGCTCGTCGACGCCGGTGGAGAGAACGTCCGCAGGCAGTTGACCCCCCACGCCCGGGCGCTCGGGCTCGGTCGCGAAGCGCCGCCGCCCGGGGCGCAAACGGGGCGCTTCACGGCGCCGGCCCTGTTCGGCCTGGGCCTCGTCGACGCCGTGCCCGACGCGACGCTCCTCGCAGAGCAGGGCGCCGAGCACGCGGACCATGACGGCACGTCGGGGAGAGTGGGCCGAACGGCGGATGGGCGGGTGGGGCGGTTCGGGCGCAAGGCCGACGTCGCGACGCTCGCCGAGTTCACCGCCACGGCGCTTCGCTTCGAGATGGGCCTCACGACCTCGCGCTACCCTCGGGACGCCGTGCAGGGGCAGCGCGTGCCGCCGCACGCGGACGAGGCACCCGATCCCGAGGTCGCCGACTCGGTCGTCGCCCGGCTCACCGACTTCGTCCGCTTCCTGGCTCCACCCGGGCGGCTTCCGCCGCGCACCGGGCAGGCGGCTGCTACAGCGGCGCGGGGGGAGAGGCAGTTCGCACAGATCGGCTGCGCGGCGTGCCACGTGCCCGCGCTTACGACAGGTCCGTCCCCCGTGGCGGCGCTCGACCGGCGACCCGTCGCGCTCTATTCAGACCTCCTCCTCCACGACGTGGGCCCGGCGCTCGCGGACGTATGCGGGCCTGGGGCGACGCCGTCCGAGCTGCGTACGGCGCCACTCATGGGGCTGCGCTATCGAGAGCTGCTGCTGCACGACGGCCGGGTCACGAGCCTGCGCGACGCGATTCTCCTGCACGGGGGCGAGGCGCGTGCCGCGCGCGACCGCTTCGCAGCCCTGTCAGCCGCCCAAGAAGCCGAACTGATCGCGTTTCTCAAGACCCTCTAGGTTCGGCGGCGTCGGGAAGGGGCTTACTTCGAGAAATCCACCTTCGGCGCCTGCGCCGCTCCGGGCGTCTGCAGCTCGAAGTACTCGCGCGGCCCCTTGCCGAGCACCTTGGCGGTCAATACCTGCGGGAAGAGCCGGATGTAGGCGTTGTAGCGGTTCACTGACTCGTTGTAATCCTGGCGCGCCACCGCGATGCGGTTCTCCGTCCCCTCGAGCTGGTCCTGCAACGCCCGGAAGTTCTCGTTGGACTTGAGCTGAGGATAATTCTCGGCGATCGCCAGTAGCCGGCCGAGCGGCGCCGTCAGGGCGTTGTTCGCCTCCGCCATCTGCTGCAGGTTACCGCCCTGCACCGCTCCGGCGAGCTTGGCGCGCGCTTCCGCCACTTCCGTGAACACCGTCTGCTCCTGCTTGGCGTATCCCTTCACCGTCTCCACCAGGTTCGGGATGAGATCGGCGCGCCGCTGCAGCTGCACCTTGATCTGCGACGCGGCGGCGTTCACCTGCTCGTCATAGGTCTGGATCTTGTTGTAGCCGCAGCCGGCCGCCAACACGGCCACCAGCACTGCCGCGTATCCCCACCTGCGCTCTCTCGTAGCCACGTACGGATCACTCCTGTAAGAGTCTTGCCGGCCGTCAGAGCTTGCCACCTGTCAGAGTCGTCCCCGATGTTCCCAGGCTGAAGCCTGGGCCCGGCATTGCACTGTGCTGAAGCACATGGCTCACGCGTCAGCGTTGTGTCTCATAGGGCCCACGCTTCAGCGTGGGAAAACCCGCCCTCGGCTCACAGCCCTCCACAGGGTTGGCTACTTCAGTTGGTTCACATACTCCGCCGTCCGCGCCACCGCGGTGAGATACGCCGCCACCAGCGGGTCTCTGGCTCCCCCCTCGAGCTTCAAGGCCGGCCCTCCTTCCGCATGCCGGATGAGCGGCGTCAGATCCCCCGCTGCAATGCCGATCAACGTCGCGGCGGCGCCCACGAGCGCTTCGGGGCGGGCCGGCACCGGCTTGCCCGCGAGCCGCAGCAGGGCGCGCAGCATTGTGAAAAAGCCCGGCGCGCTCCCTACGATCACGCCCGCCAGGCGTTTCGGCTCGGCCCACATGGCGCCGTACGCCTGACGCAGGCGCACCAGCTTGCCCATCAGCTCGTGCTCGACCTGGCGGCGCACATGATCGCGCTCGACCCGGACGCCGGGCCACGGGTCGCGCCCCGCGAGCAGGCGGTGCGCGTCCCGCATGTCCTCGTACTCGATCGGGAACGCGTCGGCCGACTCGCGCCACTCCCGCTCCGTGAGGATGAGGGGGGCCGGGTGACCGGACTTGGTCCAGGCGCGCACCACCGGAACGAGGGCGTCGAACAGCGCCCCGTCCACCGCGTCGCAGATGAGCAGCGTGTTCACGTCGGACCGCTTCGGCACGTGCGTGCCGCGTGCCGCCGAGCCGTACAGCAACAGCGACACGAGCCGCGGGCCGAGGGCACGGCTCACCGCGTCACCGAGCGTGTCGATGGTCAGCTGTGCGGCCATGCAGGGGAATGTGCATGCTGTCGCAGAGAATCAACAGGACCGGGACCCGGGCCAGGGGCTGGCGCTCCGAGGGCGACCGCACCACGTACACTCGGCAGCTGGTCCTACGCGGAGGTGCGTCATGCTGCGTTCCCGTCCAGTCCCGCCCCTCCTCGTGCTTCCTCTCCTCGTCCTGGGTTGCACGACATCTCGGCCGTTTGACCGGTCTACCGAGCCCGGCGGGAGGCCGCTGTCGCCGACCACGGCGGGCAGCGTGATCATCACCGGCGACGCGCTCTCGGCCGACCCCGGCCGCACCGTCCTCGACGCCGTCAGGAAAGCGATGCCGCAGCTGCACATCTCGAGTTGGTCACAGTACAGCCGCTGTCCCAACCTGGAGTTGCGCGGCAAGGACAGCGTCACAGGCAGCTCATATGCGGTTCCGAATATGGTCCCCGGGCTGAAGCCCGGGCTCGGCGCGGGTATGCCCTAAAGGGCGATACCCTTCAGGGCGCACGTTCGCCGCCGAGCCCACCCTTCAGGGTGGGGAAAACGATGCCGGGCCACGGGTCGCGCCCCGCGAGCAGCCGGTGCGCGTCCCGCATGTCCTCGTACTCGATCGGGAACGCGTCCGCCGACTCGCGCCACTCACGCTCAGTCAAAATGAGCGGGGCCGGGTGACCGCCCTTGGTCCACACGCGCACGACCTAGGCGCGCCCCGTCGCCGATGCCATATTGCTCGTGCCTGGGGGGACGAAACCGATGGTCAAGACAGGCCTTGCAGCCCTCGCGTTGTGTGCGCTATTGGGTCCGATGGCCGGGCGCGTCGCCGCGCAGGACCCTGCGGCCCCACCGGCGAAGCCGACCGCCTACGAGGTGACGGGCATCGTCAAGGACTCCTCCGGCGCGCCCGTTCCCGAGGCGGATGTCGCCGTGATCGAATCCGGTACGCTGCGCCGACTAGTTGCGACCGACGCCGCCGGGCGGTTCGCGTTTCGTGACATTCCGGCACGTCTGATCGCCATCCGCGTCAGGCGCCTCGGCTACCAGCCGCGCACCATCGAGGTGCTCCTGGGCGCTACCGCCGCGACAACCTTCCTCGAGATCATCGTCACGCCTGCTCCAGCCCAGATGGAGGAAGTGCGCGTCGAGCCCAATCCTTTCGGGCGGCTTCGAGAGTTCTACGATCACCGGCAGCAGCGGGGGTCGTTCGCCCGCTTTCTGGAGCTCGCAGACATCCGGCGGCTCGCGCCCAAGAGCGCGAGTGAGCTGTTCCGAACCGTCCCGGGCATTACGATCCGCGCCGCCACGACCGGCGGGAACACCATTCGTATCCGGGGCTGCCAGCCAACCGTATGGGTCGACGGGCAGCGCATTCCCGGCGCCGAGCTGGACGACGTCATCCAGCCCAGCGACATCGGGGGAATCGAGTTCTACCCATCTTCCGCCGGGATCCCGCCGCAATATCTGGATCCCTCGAATCGTCTCTGCGGCCTGATCCTCGTTTGGACCAGGACGCAGTAGCACCGGCCGCTACGGCCGCGTCCCGCAGGTCGGTCCCGGATACGTCGGTGCCGCCGTAGGATTGTTGTCCCAATACATCCTTGTCGAAAACACATCGGGGCCTTGGCGCGCGACCGCGGCCTTGACGTTCGCCTCGTTGACCGACAACTCTCTGATGGAGTACTGATAACGGCGCGGCACCGTGTTCTGAACCGCGTCGGGTCCGGGGACCAGCGTCTCCGGCACGCAGGTGCGGCGCCACTCGGCCCACGCCTGCACGCCGTTCGTGTAGAGCGCGATCCACTTCTGCAGCGCGATTTGTCGCAGACCCGGCGTCCCTCCCTTGTACACGATATTCACGCTGTCATTCAGGTAGGCGGTGACGGCCGCGGCGTCGGTCACCCCCCACTGGTCCATCGAGGCCTGGATGCCCTGATTGTACAGCGCGGCCGCCGTCCCTGCGGTGGTTACCCAACCTCGTTCGGCTGCCTCGGCCAATATGAAGGATACCTCGGCGTACGTCAGGGCGAACGAAGGGTACTTCGCTCCGGTGCGGGCGCCGCAGGTGGGACACGAATACACCGTGGCCCCGTAGAACACTGCGCCGGGGCGGGACGAGATGGTAAAGTAGGCCGACGCTCCGGACTGGGTGAGCGCATTGGGCATGCCCGCGTACACGGTCGAGTCCGCCACTGTCGGCTGCGCGTACACCGAGACGCGCGGATCGTTAACGGGAAGCATCTCGTTCATGAGCGTATTCGACATCCGATGGTCGTCGCGCGTGCGGAAGTTGACCATCCACGGATTGTCGTAGACCCCGTCGCCCGGCCAGGGGAAATTGGCGTTCTGCGCATTCGAGGAGATGAGCCCTCCCGGCGCGGCCAAGGCGGCGTTGAGCTCAGCCTGGGCGCTGGTCGGGTCCACGTTCGCGAGCCGCATCGCCAGGCGGGCCCGAATCGAGTTGGCGAACCGCTGCCATCCTGCCGCGCCGCCGCTGAAGAACGGATCAGCCGCGCCGAGCTTGATCGCGGTGGCTGGTGCCGCAGCCATGGCGGTGGTGGCCGCGTCCAGGTCCGCGAACAAGCCGGTGTAGATATCCTTCTGCGCATCGTATGCGGGCGTGATGACGCCGCTGTCTCCTCGCAGGGCCTCGGAGTATGGCACGTCGCCCCAGACATCGGTGATGTAGCTGAACACAAGGCTGCGCAGCACCTGGGCGGGGCCCCACAACAGCGCGTTATTCTGTGACTTGCCCACGTCGACGACGGCCTGGAGGTTCTT
>QHUT01000106.1 GCA_003222055.1 Gemmatimonadota bacterium | reverse complement strand
GGGCGAGGTAGGTCAGGAGGGCCAGACGCTTGGGCTGGGTCAGGAGCGGGCGTAGCTCGCGACCCTCCGAATCCTTCAAGTCCACAGCGCCCAACGTCCGCAACCGGATCATAGAGGACCGAGTCACGCTGGCATCACAGGTGGGTCACCCGCCGGACGTAGGATGTCGACGGTGCCTGGCCGGTTCGCAATTTACGCGCCGCGGAATCCTCCGCTACACCGCTTCGCGTCTGGCGTCGTTGCCCAGGTGCCGGAACCGTAAGCCACAGCCATCACCTGGGAGGACCTATGCGCTCCGTATCCAGACTCATCCTCACGCCGGCCGTTGCGCTCGCGCTGGGCGCTTGCTCGGACCCGCAGCGCAGCCCGACCGAGCTCGCCGCGACCGGTGGACCCGCGTTCGACGCCGCGCAACCTTGGGGCCCCGAGACGCCGAACTTCAATCTCGAGGTCGTGCTGCGCGGCGACGGCTTCGGCCTGGTGAAGTTCCGGCAGCCGAACGACGCCGACAAGATCGTCTACCTCGACACCTGGGTGCGCGACCTGGCGCCGAACACGAGCTACCTGCTCCAGCGAGCCGTGGACACCAAAGTGGACGACGACTGCACCAGCACCGGGTGGCTCACCCTGGGCAAGGGACTCCAGCCGCAGGCCATCACGACCGACGCGAGCGGGACCGGCCGCGAGCAGCTGTTCCGCAACCTCGCCGCGTTCCCGGTGGGGTCGAAGTTCGACATTCATTTCCGCGTTATCGACGCGGCCACCGGAGCGGTGGTGTTGACGAGCGGCTGCTATCAGTACACGATCAGCCTATGAGACCGGTGACGCCCCGGGGCTTCGCGCCCCGGGGTGTCCAGTTCGGCAAGGCGTCCAGCGCCCCGATCGCCAACCCGCTCTCCCGCCACCGTCGGCCGCTCGGTTTGTTCCTCGTGTCGAAGGGGAAAGGCGTGCGCGGCTGCTAAGTCGTAACTCGATCCTCTGGACAAGAGGAGCGGGCGCTAACTGACCCCGGGCGCAAGCCCGGGGATTCAGGTACCAGAGGACCGGCCGCTAACTGACCCCGGGCGCAAGCCCGGGGTTCACGAGGAGGCGGACAAGTTGCTGATCAGGTGGGGATCAAGTTACCGATGAACTGCCGATCGGCGGCACCGAAATGCTGCGAGAGGAAACGTTCCGTTGCGTGAGCCCGGTCGTCTCGAGAGACGGCTCGTCAGTTGAATCGGGTCGTCCGCCACAGCAGGACGCCGGTGCCCGCGAGCAGCGCGAGCATCGCGACCGTGAGACCTGCGACCCAGCCCCAGCCGAGCCGCAAGTCGGGAACCCGGGCCACCAGTCCGAGCCCGATGAACACCGCCGTGGCGCTCGTCACGAGCGTCCAGTCGAGCCAGGTGCGCCGCCGCGCCGGACCGCCGGCGCTCTCACCGGCGAGCCCGGCGCGCACGACGGCGGGGTCGATCCGGTACCGCTGCCCCTCGCGCGCCGCCGCTTCCTGCCAGCGCCGGTGCTCGGGACCGGTCGCGGACGCGAGCGCGATGAGCGCGGCGCCGAGCGCCATCAAGAGCGAGCCGCCGATCACTTGCGCATACGTGGCCCTCGCGCCGCCGTGCAACTCGCCGAACACGAGCAGGCCCCACACCAGGCCCCACAACTGGTTCGTGTTCGACAAGGGGATTCCCCGGCTGATCCCGACGTACTTGGCGGCGTACTGCTGGAACAGGTCCCCCACGACCCACACGAAGCCGCCCAGCAGCAGCCAGAACAGCACGTCTCGGGCGGCGCCGAGGTCGGCGACGAGCGCGGCGACGCCGCCACGGTCGCCGAGCGCGAGGGCGGTCATCATGCCCAGCTCGCCCACCGTGAAGAACGTGACGAACGCGAGCGGGTTCATGCCCGTGAGGTACGCCTTGCGGTAGGGGATGTACATGGTGCCCCAAAGCGCCCCCGCTGCGAGTGCCGCCGCGACGCCGCGTGCGGCGTGACCCGCGGGCGCCTGCGCCGCCGAGGCGACCGCGAGGAGGGTGGCGCCCGCACACATCACCGCGGCCCCGCCCAGCACGGCCACCACGCGGGACCAGCCGGCCCCGCGCAGCTCGTTGAAGAACACGGCGCCCCACAGAATGCCGAGCAGGCTGTTCGCGTTCCACAGGGGAAACGCGACGCTCAAGCCGATGTCCTTGATGGCGTAGATGGTGAGTGTGTTGGCGACGGCCCACAGGCATCCGGCGAGGATGGCCCAGACCACGAGGTGAGGCGCCTGCCGCACGTCGGCCCCGATCGCGGTCGTGCCCCGCAGCAGGGCCGGAAGACTCCAGCGCGCCAGAAACACGCCCACGACCATCGCGAGCGAGATCACGACGGGCGACAGGCCGAGCACGACCATTTTGGTGGGCGCCTCGGCGGCCCCGAGCCAGGCGCCCGCGGTGAACCCGCTCGCGACGCCGGCGAGCTGCAGCCGGCGCAGGCGGGACGGGTCGAGCGAGGGGGCTAGCGGATCCATACGAGCACCAGGAGGCCGCCGACCAGCACGGCGACGGGCACCCAGAACTGCGCGTCGCGCAGCATGGCGGTCCAGCGGGTCACAGCGGCTCCTCGGCGTAATGGCAGGCGGCGAGCTGCCCCGGCGCGACCTCGCGCAGGGCCGGCGGCTCGGTGCGACAGCGCGCGTCCTTCTTGGGGTGCGGGCAGCGGGGGTGAAAGGGGCATCCGGCCGGCGGGTGCGCGGGCGACGGCACGTCGCCCGTGAGGACGATACGTCGTCGTTGCGCCATGGGATCGGGCACCGGCACGGCGGAGAGGAGCGACGTCGTGTAGGGATGCCGCGGCGCGGCGTACAGGCGCGCGGCGGGAGCCCATTCCACGATCTTGCCCAGATACATCACGGCGACCTGGTCGGCGATGTGCTTCACCACCGCGAGGTCGTGGGCGATGAAGAGGTAGGTCAGACGCCGCCGCTGCTGCAGGTCGGCGAGCAGGTTCAGGACTTGCGCCTGGACCGACACGTCGAGGGCGCTCACGGGCTCGTCGAGGACGAGGAACTGGGGCTCGACCGAGAGGGCTCGGGCGATCCCCACCCGCTGGCGTTGCCCGCCCGAGAGCTCGTGCGCGTAGCTCGTCGCGAACCCCGGGTCGAGGCCGACTTCCTCGAGCAGCGCCGCGATGCGGCGCCCGGCGTCGGCGCCCGTGGCGAGGTGGTGGATCGCGAGCGGCTCCGCCAGGGTCTGACGCACCGTCAGGCGCGGGTTGAGCGACCCGTAGGGATCCTGGAACACGATCTGCATGCGGCGCCGCAGCGCCCGCAGCTCGCGGCTCCCCAACGTCAGCAGGTTCAACCCGTCGATCAGCACCCGTCCGGCGTCGGGCTCGATCAACCGGAGGATGGTGCGTCCCACGGTGGATTTGCCGCACCCCGACTCGCCCACCAGGCCGAGGGTCTGGCCCGGCGTGATCGCGAACGAGACGTCGTCCACGGCCCGGACCACGGCACGCGGGCGTCCCAGCCCGAAGAAGGCGCGCTCCCCGGGAAAGTGCTTGACCAGCCCCTGCACGTCGACGAGCGCGGAGGCGGACGACGTCACGGACCGGGGCGCGTCGTACGGCGTTGCGGTTCGGTGAGGAGCCAGCAGCGCACCGTGTGGCTGCCGGGCTCGCCGCTACTGGCATCGAGCAGGGGCGGTTCCTCCTCGCGGCAACGGTCCCAGGCGTACGGACAGCGCGGGTGAAAGCGGCAGCCGCCGGGCCAGTCGCTCGAGGCCGGCACCTGACCGGGGATGCCGTGCAGCCGGGCACGGGCGCGCGCCGGCGGCGCGTCGAGCCGCGGCACCGAGGCCAGCAAGCCCTCGGTATAAGGATGGAGCGGTCGCGCGAACAGCTCCGGCGTGGGGGCCTGCTCCACCACTTGGCCGGCGTACATCACGACGACCCGGTCCGCGCTTCCCGCCACCACGCCGAGGTCGTGGGTGATCAGCATGACGGCCATGCCGAGCTCCGCCTGCAGCCGTTCGAGCAGCTCGAGAATCTGCGCCTGAATCGTGACGTCGAGCGCCGTGGTCGGCTCGTCGGCGATGAGCACTTTGGGGTGACACACCAGGGCCATGGCGATCATCACCCGCTGGCGCATCCCCCCGCTCATCTGGTGGGGGTAGTGATCGACCCGCTGCGCCGGATCGGGAATGCCGACGAGCTTGAGCATCTCGATCGCGCGGGCGCGCGCGGCGCGGCGCGACAGCCGCTGGTGCACGATGGCCGCCTCGGCGATCTGGTCGCCCACCGTGAACACGGGGTTGAGCGACGTCATCGGCTCCTGGAAGATCATCGCGATCTGGTTGCCACGGATGGCGCGCAGCTCGCGGGGGGCGAGGGTGAGCAGGTTGCGTCCCGCGAACTCGATGAAGCTGCCGGGCCGGATGTGCCCGGGGGGCTCGGGGATGAGCCGCAGCACCGACAACGACGTCACGGTCTTGCCGCACCCCGACTCCCCGACGAGACCGAGGGTCTCGCCCGGATAGAGGTCGAACGAGACGCCGTCGACCGCGCGGGCCGTGCCGCTGCCGTGCTCGGTGACGAAGTACGTCTTCAGGTCCCGCACGCGGAGCAGCGGCTCGGTCATGCCGTCTCCTTGCGCGGATCGAGCGCGTCGCGCAGGGCGTCGCCCACCGCGTTGAGCGCCATGACGACGAGCGAGATGGCGAGCCCGGGGAAGGTCGACGCCCACCAGGCGACCGCCATCTTGGGCCACCCGTCCGCGATCATGTTGCCCCAGCTCGGGGCCGGGGATGGGACGCCCAGCCCCAGGAACGACAACCCGGCCTCGAGCAGCATCACGTTGCCGATGCCGAGCGCCGCCGACACGATGATGGGAGCGGCGGCGTTGGGGAGGACATGGCGGAAGATCACGCGGGCCGGCTCGGCCCCCAGCGCCCGCGCCGCCGCGACGAACTCACGCTCCCGCACGCTCAACACTTCGGCGCGCACCAGTCGGCTGGTGCCGAACCACCCGGTCAGCCCGATGAGCAGCACCAGCACCGTCAGCGGGACGTGCTCCCACAGCGCCACGACCATCAAGAGCATGAACACGCGCGGCATGGCGAGCCCGACGTCCACGAGCCGCATCAGCGTGGCGTCCACCCAGCGGCGGAAGTAGCCGGCCACGCCGCCGACCACGACGCCGGTGGTGACGGCGACGAGCATCGCGAGCGCCCCGATGCCGAGCGAGATACGCGCACCGTAGACCAGCCGGCTCCACACGTCCCGGCCGAACGGGTCGGTGCCGAGGGGGAACTGGGCGGACGGCGCGTGGTTGGCGAGCCGCGCGATGTCGATCTGGACGTACGGCCGGTACGGGGTCACGAGCGGTGCGGCGAGCGCGACCGTCACGAAGAAGGCGAGCACGAACAGCGCCGGGGCGGCGGTCGGATGCCGAAAGAAGCGCCGCGCCGAGGTGCCGGTCCCCGCGCGACGCCGGATCTCCGCGACCGCGACCAGGGCCAGCACGGCGGCACCGCCGACCGCGAGCCAGTTCCAGACGGTCACGTCGCGCGCACGCGGATGCGCGGATCGGCCACCCCGTACAGCGCGTCGGCCAGGAGATTACCGAGCACGACCATCACGCTGGCGATGAGGGCCGCCGCGGTGACGACGGGGTAATCGCGCTGCAGGATCGCCGTCACGGCCAGGCGGCCCATCCCGGGCCATGCGAAGACCGTCTCCACCAGCACGGCGCCCGTGAGCAGGAACGGAAACGTCAGTCCGAAGAGGGTGATGAGGGGCAGCAGGGCATTGCGGAGGGCGTGCACCAGCAGCACGCGCCGCTCCGGCAGTCCCTTGGCACGCGCGGTGCGCACGAAATCCTGGCGCACCACCTCGAGCAGGGCGGCCCGCTGGTAGCGCGCCGTGCCCGCGGCGCCCACCAGCCCGAGCGTGAGCGCAGGGAGCGTCAGATGCCACGCGAAGTCGGCGAGGCAGGGGAGCGAGTCCAGGCGGGGACAGAGAACGAGGTCGCGCAGGCCACCCACCGGAAACAGGCGGAGCCACTGGGCCAACAGGAGCAGCAGCACGAGTCCCAGCCAGAACGTGGGCATCGAGTTGACGAACAGGGCGGCGTTCCCCAGGGCGATATCGCCGAAGCGACGCTCGCGGGCGGCCTGGTAGACGCCGAGCGCGAGGCCGAGCGCGAAATCGAGGATGAGCGCGGTGAGTGCGAGCGTCAGGGTGTTCGGGAGCGCCTCGGCGAGCGCGTCGGCGACAGGGCGGTGGAGCGCGAGCGATTCGCCCAGGTCGCCATGCAGCAGGGCGCCCAGATACTTGACGTACTGGATCCCGATCGGCCGGTCGAGGCCGAACCGGCGGATCAGCGCGGCGCAGGTCTCGGGAGCGACCGGCCGCCCATCGGATTGCCCGCAGGGCGAGCCGTGGGCGATGTGAACGACGACGAAGGTGAGCGTGACGACCGCCCAGACGATGGCGATCGAGGCGGCGAGACGCCGCACCAACCACGCCGCCACCTAGCGCTCCACGCGGTCTCGATCCGTCAGGCGATCCGCCGGGATGCGCCACGTCCGGACCAGCGCGGACCACGCGTCCGGTCGGATCCGCACGTCCGCGACACGCTTGTGCACGGCCGCGACGTTTTCGGTGGCGAACAGGAAAATGGCGGGCGCGTCCTGGTTCAGGATCTCGATCGCGGCGCGCCACGTCCGCTTGGCCTCGGCCCGGCTGGCCACCGAGGCCACGGCGCGGTCCACCAGCCGCTCGAACGCGGGGTTCTCGTAGCGGCCGTAGTTGGAGCGCCCGAACCCCGCCCGGGTCCACGCTTGGGAGATGCCGGACGACGGCGTCGGATCGGTGTTCCAAGTGTTGATCAGGGCGTCGAACCGGCCGGCACGGACGCGTTCGTTGAACACGCTGAAGTCGACCTCGTCGAGCTGCACGTCGATCCCCATGGTGCGAAACTGCTCCTGCAAGAGGCGCGCGTACTGGCGGCGCACGGCGCTGGTCGTGGGGACGAGCAGCCGGAAGGCGAGCGGATGCGCGTCGCGGTCGCGGATCCCGTCGCCGTCCGAGTCGGTCCAGCCCAGCCGCGTGAGCGCGCGGGCGGCGCGCGCGCTGTCGTGCGGCAGCTCACGGGTCTCGGGATCCCAGATCCAGAAGAGCTGCGACATGGGGCCGGGCGGGACCTTGGCCAGGTCGCCGAACACGTTGTGCAGCAACGCGCCGCGATCCACGGTCATGAAGAGGGCCCGCCGTAGCTCGCGGTCGCCGAACAGCGGGTGGGGCTTGGTCGAATCGCCCGGTGCCGCCAGGTTGAAGCCGACGTACCCGTACGCGGATCCCTTGTACGGGTAACACGAGAGCTTGGCGTCCGCACACGCTCGCTGCACGTTGTCCGGCGTGATCAGGACCTCCACCGCATCGGCGTCGCCCGCGATCAGCTGAGTCACGGCGACCTGCTGGTCGGGCGTGAAACGCCAGATCAGGCGCCGGAGGTGGGGACGGCCGAGGAAGAACGTGGAATCGGCCGAGAGCTCGAGACTCTCGCCCGCCCGCCACGCCACGAACCGGTACGGGCCGTCGCCGACGGGCGCGCGTCCGAACGCGGCGCTGCGCCACTGGCTGCGCGGCACCTCGCGCAACAGGTGGGACGGCAGGATGCGCATGTGGTACACGGCATCGTAGAACATCTCGGGATAGCGCTGCCGGAACCGGAACACGACCGTGACCGAGTCGCGCGTCGTGACCGCCGCGATGTGCCGCAAGGCAGACCGGAAAGGCGAGCTCACCAACGAATCCGTGTAGATGTCGTACGTGAACGCGACGTCCGCCGCGGTGACCGCGCGCCCGTCTTCCCAGCGGGCCCGTGGATCGAGGTGAAACACGAGGGTGGTGGGCGTATCCCATTCCCAACGCTCGGCGAGCAGGGGCTGAAAGTCCTCGTCGCCGACCGTGTTGCCCGACAGCCCCAGGTCGGCCAGCTTCAAGAAGAGCTGATCGGTCACGTCGCGCGTGATCGCCCGATCGCTGACCACGGGCAGCAGGACGTCGGGCTCCCCCCCGGTCGCGATGACGAGCGTGCCGCAGTAGTCGCCCGTGCAGCCACCCTTGCGGGTGCAACCGGCAACGAAGAGCAGGCCGGCGAGCGCGGCGGCGGTCAGCCGGCGGGTCGGTCGGATGGTCGGCATGGCGCCCTAAGATTCCACGGGCCCGTTAGCGGCGCCAGGTCCAGGCGGGGTCGGAAAACAAGGCGATGGAGGTTGGTGGAGGTTGGGGGAGGTTGGGGGAGGTGACCCCGGTGCGCCACGCCCGTCCGAGTGCTTCGACAACTTCGTCCCAGGTCACCCGCCGTCCCAACTCCTCTGAAAGCGTGGTCGCCGCACTTGCGGCTTGCGGCTTACGACTGACGGCTTGAATGAGGTCCTGCGACCCGTCCAGCAGAATCGATCCGTGTTGCAGGAACGCCCCACCGCGGCGCACTTGCGCGGAGCCGACGAGCTTTCGTCCGCCGACGAGGATCTCCCCGCCGACTGACGAGCCGAAGCAGCCGGCCGGGCGGTAGAGGGCGGTAGAGGGCGGTAGAGGGCGGTCGGGGGCCAGAGTCGGGGACACGCCCAGCGCGCGCAGCGCCGCGGCGAGACACCCATGGATCGCGTGGTACGCTTGGCGCAGGCCGCCCAATGCCGCGATCGGAGCGGCGACCGCGTACGTCAGCTCCTGCTCGTGCCAGACGGCGGCACCGCCCGTCGGCCGTCGCACGACGTCGATGGCGAGCCGCGCGATGGCCGCGCGGTCATAGCCCCCCGATGCTTCGTTGCGGCCGAACGAGAGGCACGGCGGGTCGAACCGGTAGAGCCGCAGGAACGCCTCGCCCATCCGGTCGGCGCGCTCCAGGAGTGCCGCGTCGACGGCCATGTTCTCCGGGCCCGAGCGCCCCTGCGGCTCGAGCAGCAGCTGCCACCGAACGGCGGTCGAGCACCCGGAGGCGCCGCTCCGGCCGGCGGCCACGCCGGGCTCGGCGGCCGTCGCGGCGCCCCCGCGCGCGCGACCGCCGTCAGTCAGCGGCAAGGGCGTAGGCTTCCACCGGCGGGCAGACGCACACCAGGTTGCGGTCGCCGTAGGCGCCGTCCACGCGTCCCACCGAGGGCCACACCTTGTGCTGCCGTGTCCAAGTCGCCGGGAACGCCGCGCGCTCGCGCGAGTAGGGGCGCTCCCACCCGTCGGCGATCACGTCTTCCAGCGTGTGCGGCGCGTTGGTGAGCAAGTTGTTGCCGCGCGGTTGCGTGCCCTGCTCGACCTCGCGGATCTCTTCGCGGATGGCGATCAGCGCGTCGCAGAAGCGGTCCAGCTCTTCTTTCGACTCGCTCTCGGTCGGCTCGATCATCAGGGTTCCCGGGACGGGGAAGGAGACCGTGGGCGGGTGGAAGCCGTAATCGATGATCCGCTTGGCGATGTCCTCCACTTCGATCCCGGCCGACGCCTTGAACGGGCGGCAGTCGATGATGCACTCATGCGCGACGAGGCCGTGCTCCCCGGTGTAGAGCAGCGGATACGGCTGAGCGAGCCGGCGCGCGACGTAGTTCGCGTTCAAGATCGCCATCTTGGTCGCCTCGACGAGCCCCTCGCGTCCCATGAGAGCGACGTAGGCCCAGGAGATCGGCAGGATCCAGGCGCTGCCCCACGGTGCCGCCGCCACCGTGCCGCATGGCTGCTGCTGACGCAGCGGCACGACCGGGTGATCGGGAAGGAAGGGCGCGAGGTGCGGGGCGACGCAGATCGGCCCCATCCCGGGGCCGCCGCCGCCGTGCGGAATGCAGAACGTCTTGTGGAGGTTCAGGTGGCACACGTCGGCCCCGATGTCGGCGGGGCGGACCAGGCCCACCTGGGCGTTCATGTTCGCGCCGTCCATGTAGACCTGCCCGCCGTGCGCGTGCACGATGTCGCAGATCTGGCGAATCGAGGTCTCGAAGACGCCGTGCGTCGACGGGTAAGTCACCATCAGCGCGGCGAGCGTGTGCTTGTGCTCGGCGGCCTTGGCCCGCAGATCGGCCAGGTCGATGTTGCCCCGCTCGTCGGAGCGCACCGGCACGACGCGGAGGCCGGCCAGCACGGCGCTCGCCGGATTGGTGCCGTGGGCCGAGGCGGGGATGAGGCACGTGGTCCGATGGCCCTCGCCCCGCGACCGGTGGTATGCACGGACGACGAGCAGTCCGGTGAACTCGCCCTGCGCGCCGGAGTTGGGCTGTAGCGAGACCTTCGGGAACCCGGTGATCTCCGCGAGCATGTCCTCGAGCTGGCGGAACAGGATGCGGTAGCCGGTGGCCTGCTCGCGCGGCGCGAACGGGTGCAGCCGGTTGAACTCGCGCCAGGAGAGCGGGACCATCTCGGTGGTGGCGTTGAGCTTCATCGTGCACGAGCCGAGCGGGATCATCGCCGAGGTGAGCGCGAGGTCGCGCGCCTCGAGCCGCTTGATGTAGCGCAGCATCTCCGTCTCGGACCGATAGCGGTGGAACACCGGATGCGTCAGGTAGGGCGACGCGCGGCGCAGCGCCTCGGGGATGGCGGCGTCGGCCTTGGCGCCCAGGTCCTCGACCATGAACGGCAGCACCTCGTTGAGCGAGAACGCCGTGACCAGGTCGGCGAGGTCGCCCAGGGTCGTGGCCTCGTCGAGCGAGATGCCGACGCGCGTGGGCGACGCGACGCGCAGGTTGATGCGGCGGGTGCGCGCGGCGTCGATCAGGCGCGGCAGCGCCCAGGACTCGACCTCGATGCTCAGTGTGTCGAAAAACGAGGAGTGCACGACGCGGTAGCCGAGTCGCGTGAGGGCCTGGCCCAGCAGCACCGCCAGCGTGTGGACGCGCTCGGCGATGCGGCGCAAGCCCTCGGGCCCGTGATACACGGCGTACATGCTCGCCATCACGGCAAGGAGCACCTGCGCCGTGCAGATGTTCGACGTGGCCTTCTCGCGGCGGATGTGCTGCTCGCGGGTCTGGAGCGCCATGCGCAGCGCCGGTCGGCCTGCGGCGTCCTTCGACACGCCGATGATGCGACCGGGGACGTGACGCTTGTGCTCCTCGCGGGTCGCGAAGAACGCGGCGTGCGGGCCGCCGTACCCCATGGGGACGCCGAACCGCTGGGAGCTCCCCACGGCGATGTCAGCCCCCCACTCGCCGGGCGGCGTCAACAGGGTGAGCGCGAGCAGATCCGTCGCCGCGGTCACGAGCGCGCCCGCGGCATGGGCCTGCTCGCAGAACGCGCGGTAATCCTCGATCTTGCCGTCCGTGGTGGGATACTGCAGCAGCGCCCCGATCACGCCCGGCCGGAAGTCGAACGCATGCGGATCGGCGACCACGGTCTGCACGCCACGCGCTTCGGCCCGGGTGCGCACGACGGCGATGGTTTGCGGATGACACCCCTCGGCGATCAGGAACATGGGCGTCGTCCCGGGGGGCACGGCCACGACCGCTTCGGTGAGATGCATCGCCTCGGCCGCAGCCGTGGCTTCATCGAGCAGGGACGCGTTCGCGATCGGCAGGGCGGTCAAATCGGAGACCATCGTCTGGAAGTTGAGCAATGCTTCCAGCCGGCCCTGCGCGATCTCGGGCTGGTAGGGCGTGTAGGCCGTGTACCAGCCCGGGTTTTCCACGATGTTGCGCTGGATCACCTGCGGGGTGAACGAGTGGTAGTACCCCATGCCGATGTAGGAGCGGAACAACTGGTTTTGGGCGGCCAGGCCCCGGAGCGCCTGCAGCACCTCGCGCTCGGTGCGCCCGGGCGGCAGCGCCAGCGGCCGCCGCAGGCGGATGTCGGCCGGTACGACGGCGTCGATGAACGCGTCGAGCGACTCGTAGCCCAGCGTCGCCAGCATGCCCCGCGTCTCGTCGGGACTGGGGCCGATGTGGCGCGTCACGAAACGGTCGGCGGGGGCGAGGGAAGCGCGTACGGTGGACATGGACGCGGGGCCTTGATCGCTCCTTACGCGAGGGTGTGGGACTGCCCGGGCCGGAGCACGACCACCTCCGCCCGCGCGCCGACCCGACGCCTGAACTCCTCCGGATCGGCCTTGATCACGTCCCAGGTATTGTAGTGCATCGGTATCACCGTCCGCGGCTTCACGAACTCCACCGCGCGCACCGCGTCCGCGACGCCCATGGTGTAGTTGTCCCCGATCGGGACCAGCATCGTGTCCACCTGATCCGCCAGGAGCTGCATCTCGAGCGTGAGCGCCGTGTCGCCGCAATGGTACACGGTGTTACCCGCCAGGGTGACCACGATGCCGCAGGGATTGGTCGTGAACCGGCCGGACTCGTCGCCCTCGACCTGGCCGCCGTGGAACGCGGGCACGAGCTTCACCCCGCCGAACGGAAACTGGTGCGCGCCGCCGATATGCATGGCGTGCGCCGTGGCACCCCGCTGCCCGCAGAATCGGGCCAGCTCGGCCGTGGCGACGATCGTAGCCCCGTCCCGGGTCGCGATCGGAATCGCGTCGCCCAGGTGGTCGCCGTGACCGTGCGACAGCAGCACGGCGTCGACCTTGGGGAGACGGTCGACGGGAATGTCGGCCGCGGGATTGCCCGTCAGGAACGGGTCGACAACGAGGCGATGTCCGTCCCCTTCGAGGGTGAAACAGGCGTGCCCATGGAACGTGATCGTGAGCGTGCGTCCGCTGCCTGACGGCTTCATTGCCCGATGTGCTTCTTGTACGCCTCGCTCGAGAGCAGGTGATCGATGTCCGCCGGGTTCTTCACCTTCAGCTTGATCATCCACCCGGCGCCGTAGGGATCGCGATTCACGAGCGCGGGATCGCTCTCGAGCGCGGCGTTCACCTCGGTGACCGTGCCCGCCACCGGCGCGTACAGCTCCGAGACCGCCTTGACCGCCTCGATGGTGCCGAACACGTCCCGGCGCGCGAACGTCGCGCCCACCTTGGGGAGCTCGACGTAGACGACGTCGCCCAGCTCTCCCTGCGCGTAGTCGGTGATGCCGATGTGCGCGATCGAACCGTCGCCCGAGCGCTTCACGTACTCATGGTCTTCACTGTAGCGCAGCTCGGACGGAATGTTCGCCATGGTCGCGGCGAAGGTTACCGGCGCGCGAAACCTCTGTCAACCCAACGGGTTGGCCGATGGAAACAGATCCGGTCGCGGCGCCAAACCGGCGGCGCCGGGCTCCATCAGACGCAACCGCTCGTAGCCCCACGGGCGCAGATCGAGTCGCACGGCCACGGGGTCGGGGTCGTCGGATAGGTAGGCGAGCACGCCGGGGCGGCCCGCGCGCGTCCAGGCCTGCTCGGCAGCGGGAGCCGCCGGGTGCACGGCGACGATGGCGTCGGGCGGCTCGTCGGGCCGCTGCAGCGCTTTCTCGAGCGCCGAGCGGCTGTCGGCGACGCGGTGCACGGCGAGTCCGGCATCGCCGTAGCGGGCGCCGATGGCGCTCAGGGCGGGATGCTTGGCGTCCGACGGGGGCGCGACGAGCAGCAGGGTACGGGCGGGGCGGCCGAGTGCGGCCGCCGCGGCGCGGCGGCGCAGCTCTTCGAACACCTTCCGGGCGCGTCGCTCGAGGGTCTTCAGTGAGCGCTCGTTCTCGATGGTGAAGTGGCTCTGCGCGCGCTTGCGCTCGGCCGGCATCTGCGCCGCGATCATCCGGTCCGCCTCGTCGCTCGAGAGGCCACGCATCGCGCGCAGGCGCGTGCGCCGCAGAGTGACGCTCGCATCCACCAGCACGACCGCGTCGAATTGCGCGGGATCGAGCGCCTCGAACAACAGCGGGATGTCGTTCACGACCAGGACGTCGCCGCGCTCGGCGGCTTCGCGCGCCAGCTCGTCGCGGCGCCGGCGCACGGCCGGGTGGACGATGGCGTTGAGCGCGTCGAGCGCCGCCTGATCGCCCATCACCTTACCGCGCAGCGCCGCGCGGTCGAGGGAGCCGTCGGCGGCGAGGACATCGGCGCCGAACCGCCGGGCGATCGACGCGAGCACCTCGCCACCGGGCGCCTGGGCTTCTCGCGCCAGCTCGTCGGCGTCGATGATCGTGGCGCCCCAGCGACGGAACAGATCGACGACGGTGGATTTCCCGGCGGCGATGTTGCCCGTCAACGCGACGTTCAGCATCGGAGGGAAGCGAGAAGCGGGAAGGGGGAAGGGTGTGGCAGGGACGCTTCCCGCTTCCCGCTTCCCGCTTCCCGCTCACAGCAAGGCTGTCTGATCCTCATCCGCCCTCGGCACCTTGTGGCAATGCCTGCATCTCGCCTCGTACGACTCCCGTCCCCCCACCATGATCGTGGGGCTCTCCCAGAGCGCGGGCTTGCCGTTGACGAGCCGCTGGTTGCGGCTGGCCGGCCCGCCGCACACCACGCAGATCGCCTGCAGCTTGTCCACGATCTCGGCGATCGCGAGGAGCGTGGGCATCGGTCCGAAGGGCAGGCCGCGGAAATCCATGTCGATGCCCGCGAGCACGACGCGGACACCCCGGTCCGCGAGGCCGTTCGCGGCGGTCACGATCCCGTCGTCCAAGAATTGCACTTCGTCCACGGCCAAGACCTCGGTGTCGGGTCGAAGCGCGCGGATCACCGCCTCGGCCGAATCTACGGGCTCGGCTTCCACCAGCCCGCCGTCGTGCGTGCTCACCGTGTACAAGCCCGCGTAGCGGGCATCGAGGTGTGACTTGAAGACCTGGACGCGCTTCTTGGCGATCACCGCGCGCCGCACGCGGCGCACCAGCTCCTCGCTCTTTCCGGAGAACATCACGCCGGCGATCACCTCGATCCAGCCGGGGCGCGTACCGTGAAACACAGCGGGCTCCAGGGGACAGCGATCAGACGCCAGGGTAGTTGCCAGATGCCAAGCCGCAAGCGGTCATAAGATACCAGGTGCCAGTGCGGCAACGCCTTTACGTGGAACTGGCGACAACTTACGGCTTGCGTCTGGAAGCAGCCCGAAGAGGTTCTGGCAACGGGGAGGGGGGGTGGGGCACGGAAGTGCCCGTCTATTGCGGTTTTTGGGGGTGGGGACTCATATTGTGGCGGTTTTATGCGGGTTTTCGGGTGCCCCCCCGCGAAACGGGCGGAATTCCTAGGGGTTTTTGCGGCCCTGGACCCTCACAAGGAGACACCGTGAACAAAGCCGAGCTGACCGCGGCACTGGCCATGCGGACCAAGATGTCGAAGGCCGACGCCGGCCGGGCGATCGAAGCACTGTTCGACGACAAGGGGATCATCGCCGGCGAGCTCAAGAAGGGCGCCAAGGTGCAGATCACCGGCTTCGGGAACTTCGAAGCCCGCAAGCGCGCGGCGCGCATGGGTCGCAATCCCAAGACGGGCGGCGTGATTCAGATCAAAGCGTCGATCGCCCCCGCGTTTCGCGCCGGCAAGCAGTTGAAGCAGGTGGTGAACAAGAAATAAGCCGCAAGGCTCAAGCCGCAAGTCACGGGTCGCCCCGCTGGGCGGCCCGTCGGCTTTTCAGAAGAGGAGGCTCCTGGTGCTCGCTCGGTCCTGCGCGGCGCTTGCCGGCGTCGCCCTGCTGGTCGCTCCGCCCCGCGGCACGGTCCGGGTGGAACGGTTCTTCGCGCCCGCGCTGGGCGTGGAGAAGCACTACGTGGTCTATCTGCCGCCGTCGTACGCGGCCGCGCCCGCCAAACGCTACCCGGTGGCCTACTATCTCCATGGCCTGACCGGGAACGAAGCCGACTGGGTATCGCTCGCGAGCATCGACGTGGTGGCCGACTCGCTGATCGCCGGCGGCAGCTCCGAGATGATCCTCGTGATGCCGGACGGCGACGACGGCTGGTACACCAACTGGGAGGAGGCGCCCGAGCCGTACGCCGCGTGCCTCGCGGACACCCTGCTCAATCGCGCGGCGCCGGCGCTGTGCGTCGTCCAGGCCCGGTACGAGGACTACATCGCCCGCGACCTCGTCCGCCACGTCGATTCGACGTACCGCACGCTCGCCGACCGCCGGCATCGGGGCATCGCGGGGTTGAGCATGGGGGGGTTCGGGGCCGTCACGATCGCGCTCGCGCATCCCGATGTATTCTCGGCGGCCGCGAGTCATTCGGGCGTGCTGTCGCCGCTCTATG
>QHUT01000105.1 GCA_003222055.1 Gemmatimonadota bacterium | reverse complement strand
GTCAACAACGCCGGCATCTTCTTCATCAAGCCGGTCGCCGACACCACGCCGGACGACTTCGCCCGCACTATCTCCGTGAATCTGACCGGTCCGTTCCTGATCGCGCGCACGTTCGTCCCGCATCTGGTGCGTCGCGGCACCGGGCACGTCGTGACCATCGGCTCCGTCTCCGATCACGTGCCCTACACCGGCTCCACCGCCTACGCGGCGAGCAAGTACGGCCTCCGGGGGATGCACGAAGTACTGCGCGCCGAGCTGTCGCGTACCGGGGTGCGGACCACCCTCGTCTCGCCCGGTCCCGTCGATACGCCGATCTGGGATGCCGTGGACCCGGACGCCAAACCGGGATTCACCAAGCGCGCGGACATGATGCGGGCGGAGGATGTCGCCGCCGCCGTGCGCTACGCGGTGCTTCAACCCGCCCGTGTGGACGTCACCGAGATTCGCCTCATGCCCACCGTGTACACGGCCCGAGGCTGACCCGTCGTGCACATCGAGCTGACGGAAATGCTGCGCTGCCCGGAGCCCCACGGAGAAGCCTTCCTGGTGATGTCCACGGGCGAGATGCACGGGCGCATGGTGCGGTCGGGGATACTCGGGTGCCCGATCTGCCGGCGGGAGTTTCCCATCATAAAGGGGATTGTGGACTTCTCGGGAAACGTGAAACGGGAAACGGGAAACGCGGGTGCCACCCAAGGCACCTTTCCCGTTTCCCGTTTCCCGTTTCCCGACGTCGATCCCGAGAGCCTCCAAGCGCTCCTGGATCTCAGCGGCCCCGGCGGCTACGTCGTCCTCGTCGGTGCGGCGGCGCGCCACGCGGTCGGGCTCGCCGGACTGATGGGCGGCATCCACTTCATCGGGATCAACGCCCCCGTTGACGTCGAGGAGCTGCCCGTGCTGAGCTTGCTCGTCTGCCCGGGCATGATTCCGTTGCGGCAGACGATCGCGCGGGGGGTGGTCGTGGGGTCCGACCGGCTGGGGTCCGACTGGCTGGCGGAGGCGCGCCGCGTCGTGTTGCCGGGCCGCCGCGTGGTGATCGAGGGCGAAGACATGCCCGTGCCCGTCGGGCTCACGCGCCTGGCGGCGGGCGAAGGCCTGTTCGTGGGCGAGCGGCGCTAGTCAGCCTTCGAGCGCGGCGGCGGCGGGATCGGCTTCCGCGTAGACGCGATCGATCGTCTCTCTGTAATTCTTCTCCACCTGGCGGCGCTTCACCTTGAGCGACGGCGTAAGCTCGCCCGATTCGATCGTAAAATCCCGCTCGATCAGGACCACCTTCTTGGGCATCTCGAACTTGGCGAGGTCCCGCAGGCCACCGATCACCTCGCGCTCCATCTTCGCCTTCACGTCCGCGAGCCCGATGAGCTCGGCGCGCGACGTGTAGGAGAGGTTCCGCTCCCTCGACCACTGCTCGAGCGTGTCGAAGTTGGGCACGACCAGGATGATCGGGAACTTGCGTTGATCGCCCAGCACCACGGCGTTGGCCACGAACTTGTTGAGGCGCACGGTGTTCTCGATCGGCTGCGGCGCGATGTACTTCCCCCCCGCCGTCTTCAGCAGGTCCTTCTTGCGGTCGGTGATCTTCAGGTAGCCGTCGGCGTCGAGCTCGCCGATGTCGCCGGTGTGGAACCAGCCGTCCGCGTCGATCGCCTCGCGCGTGGCGTCGGGGAGGTTGTAATAGCCGCGCATGATGTTGGGTCCCTTGGCGAGAATCTCGCCGTCGGCGGCGATCCTGATCTCGACCCCGGGGATCGGCTTCCCGACCGCCCCGAGCTTGGGCCGCCCGGGCGGGGTGAGGGTCAGGACCGGCGAGGTCTCCGTGAGACCGTACCCCTCGATGACCGGCAGCCCGGCGCTGTAGAAAAAGCGCGCGATCTCGGGCGCGAGCGGCGCCGAGCCGGACACGAACAGCTTGACTCGCCCCCCGGTGCGCGCTCGCAGCTTGGAGAATACCAGGCGATCGGCGACCGCCTGCCGGAGCCTCAGCGCCAGGGGTACGGGGACGCCGGCCAGCCGATGCGCGGTCCAGGCCTCGCCAGTGCGTTTTGCCCACTGAAAGATGCGCCGCTTGAGCGCGCTCCCCGTCAGGGCGTTCTCCAGTACCCGCGCGTACACCTTCTCATACAGGCGGGGCACCGCCACGACGACGCTGGGGCGTACCTCCTGGAGGTTCTGCGCCACGGTGTCCACGGACTCCGCGTAGTTGATCGTCACACCCACGTCGAAGAAGTAGTACTCCACCATCCGCTCGAGGATGTGCGACAGCGGCAGCCACGCGAGGCAACTGTCACCCTCGCTCACGCGCAGCACCTCGAGACAGGCCCGCACGTTGGAGCAGATGTTGCCGTGGGTGAGCATCACGCCCTTCGGCTGGCCCGTCGTGCCCGATGTGTAGATCAGGGTCGCCAGGTCTCCGGGCGTGACCGCGAGCGCGTCCTCCCGGAAGCGGGGGTGCCGGCCCGCGGCCGCGCGCCCGCTCGCTTCGACTTGGGCGAGCGAGATCACACCGTCGCCGCCCGCTCCGGGGTCGAATGCGATCACGTGTCGCAGCGCGGGCAGCGCGCCCCGCACCGCGCGTACCTTCGCCACCTGGGCGGCCGTCGAGCACACCACGGCCACCGCCCCCGAGTCGCGCAGAATGTACTCCGCCTGGTTGGCCGGGAGCGTGGGATAGATCGGTACGTCGGCTGCGCGCACGCACAGGCACGCGTAATCGGCGAGCGCCCATTCGAGCCGGGTCTCCGCGAGGATCCCCACCCTGTCGCCCTGCCGGATGCCGAGCTCCACGAGACCGGCGCCGAACGCCTTCACGCGCTCCGCGACCTCCCGGTGAGTGACCGGTCGCCACGCGCCGTCGGCCTTGTACCGAAACGCAGCGGGATGATCCGCGTAGCGCTCCACGCCGGCGAAGAACAGCTCGGTCAGGGTCCGGGCGCTCATGAGGTGAACCGCACGGTGAATCTGACCGGAGAGCCCGGCAGCCGGGCGCTCACGCCGCGCTTGGCGCTGGCGGTCACCTCGACGCTCGCGGGTGCGGGGCCCGCGATGAGGCGTAGCCGCACCGCGGCGATGCCCCGCACGTCGGTCGTGACGGTGTCCGTCGTGACCAGCGTGCGCGCCGTGTCGCTCGTCACCAGCGTCACCGGTCCGGGTGTCGTGGGAGACGTGATGGCGAAGACCACGGCCCGACCCGCCAGCGGCGTGATGCCGCCGGTGGCCGCGACGGTGTCGCCCACCTCGACGCTGAGGGAGTCGGAGAGCGAGTCGGGCGGGGCAGCCGAGAGCTGCACCGTGTCGGCGATGGGGCCGGCCGCGACCAGCGTGTCGGCCACGGCGACGCCGCGGAACCGCACGACGAACGTGTCTGGTGAGCCGGGCACGGGGGCGTGGTTCGCCCGCTGCGCGCTGGCGACCACCACCACGCTGTCGGGGATGGTGTCGGGGGCGAGCAGCCGGACCTTCACGAACGCGACGCCGGAACTGTTCGAGCTCGCGGTATCGGTCGTGGCGACCGCGTGCGCCGTGTCCCTCCGGACCAGCGTGACCGGGCCGGCGACCGAGGGGTGGACGATCGTGTAGATCACCGGCCGACCGGCGAGCGGCACGATCTGATTACCTCCGGCGCCGGCGGCGATCGTATCCGCGATTTCGATGCGCAGCGAGTCGGACAGCGAGTCCAGCGCCGTGGGCCCCGCGATGTCGACCGTGTCGAGCGTCGGCGCAGTGGGGAACACCGTGTCCGCGGCCGCGAGCGTGCGAATCGCGACGGGATTCGAGACGAGGCCGCCGCCGCTCGCCACGAGGCGTCCGGTCTGCCCGGTGTGGATCACCACGGTCCACCCGGTCGCGCTGTCGACCGCGAGGACGGTGTCGGGCGAGAACCAGAAGACGGCGGTCGCGGCCGAGTCGCCGTGACCCGTCAGCACCCGCGCCGTGGGCTTGAGCGTGTCGTACTCCTCGAGGCTGTCGGGGGCGGTGACCTCGATCGCGATGTTGCGCGAGAGGTCGGTGCTGACTTTGCACGCCGCGGCCGCCGCGAGCATGAGGCCGAGAACGCCGGCCCTCAGGGCGCCTCCGCCGCGGCGGCCTGGGTCGGTCCCGAGGCGCCCAGGTCGCGCAGCGCCTGGGTGGCGTGCTCGATCCATTTTTGGGCGTCCGGTCCCTTGGGGGGGTGCGTGAGGAACGCCCGCAGGTGCTGGGTGGCGCCGTCCGGGTCGCCACGCTTGAGCAGCAGGAACGCGAGCCCGTAGTGCGCCCCCGCCAGGTCGCGATCGAGCTCGAGTGCCCGGCGGTAGTGTCGGATCGCTTCGTCGATGCGGCGCGTCTTGGTGAACGCGATGGCCATGTTCTGGAGAATGCGGGCGTCGGTAGGGTGATCGCGCAGCGCCAAGCGGTACGACGTGAGGGCCGCGTCGTAGTCACCCTGGCGTTCGAGGGCGAGCGCCTCGTTGAGATAGTCGAGGCGCTGCGGTGCGATGTCGTCGGCGCCCGAGCCGCCGAACAGGCGGCGCCAGAAACCCATGGGCCGAAAATAGCTTGCGGCTGCGTGACTGTGCAATGTAGCTTCTCACCCCATGCCCGCCCCGCCCCCGCCGCGCACCCCGCCGCCCCGCAACAGCGGCGGCACCGTCCGCAAGGCGCCGCACGGCGTGCTCGAGGTGGATTGGCCGTTCTTCGGCGAAATGTGCCGGGCGCTCGCCCTCAAGATCTTCCGGGAGTACGATCCCGACGTCGTGATCGGCATCGCCCGCGCGGGCGTCATCCCGGGGGCGGTGGTGGCGAGCATCCTGCAGCGCGACTTCGCGTCGATGGCCATCACCCGTACGGAGAGCGGTGGCCGCCCCGTCGTCATCGCCGGCCCACCGCGCATCGTGGCCGGTCGCCGCGTGCTGATCGTGGACGAGACGTGCGACACCGGGGCGACCATGAAGCTCGGCCTCAACGCGGTGCGCGAGCTCAAGCCCGCCGCCGTCAAGACGGCCGTCTCGTTCCGCACCGGCGAATATCGCCCGGACTTCTACGCCCTCCAGACGGACACGTTCATCATCCTCCCCTGGGACCGCGAGGTGATCATCGACGGGGAGATCGTGATGCGGCCGGACTACGCCGTGAAGCTCAAGGAACTCGGGGGTTGATCGACCGGCTCACCGCGGCGCTGGAGCGCTCCCGCGCCGACTACACTGAAATCCGCGTCGAACGTACCTGGAGCACCGCGGTCGGTTTCCGCGGGCGGCGGCTCGAATCCGCCACCGCCAGCGAGGACCAGGGCGGCTTCGTGCGCGCCCTCGCCACGGGCGGCGGTTGGGGCGTCGCCTCCTTCACCTCGCTGGATCGGCTCGACGCCATGGTGGCCCGCGCCGTGGAGCTGTCGCGCGCCGTGCGCGTAACGCCGTCGATCCGCCTCGCCGAGGTGGCGCCCCACCAGGCTGATGCGATCCTCGATCTCGACGGCGACGTGCGCGGCGTGCCGATCGCCGAGAAGAAGCGCCTGCTCGAGGCGTACAACGGCGAGCTGCTCGCCGTAAGCGACCGCGTCGTGGACACCGTCGCGAGCTACCGCGACGAGGTTAGCGAATACTGGTACGTCAACTCCGAAGGCACCGCGCTGCACGAGCTCCGACCCGAAGTGACGCTCTCGGGGACGGCGGTGGCGCGGCGCGACGGCACGATCGAGAAGGGGCTCGAGTCCATCGGGTTGCGCCGCGGGTGGAACTCCGTCCAGGACAAGGCGGCCGGATTCCGGAAGGCCGCCGAGCGCGCCGTGCAACTCCTGGACGCGCCCATGGTGACGGGCGCGGCCTACCCCGTGATCCTCGACCCCGAGCTCGCGGGTGTGTTCATTCACGAGGCGTTCGGGCACCTCTCCGAGGCGGACTTCGTGTACGAGAATCCCCAGGCGCGGGAGATGATGACGCTGGGCCGGCGCTTCGGGAAGCCGGCCTTGAACGTGGGCGACAACGGTGCCGCCGCGGGGCTGCGCGGCACGCTGCCGTTCGACGACGAGGGCACGCCCACGCAGGACACGCCGCTGATCAAGGAAGGCATCCTCGTCGGCCGGCTGCACTCGCGCGAGACGGCGGCCACGATGGGCGAGCGGGCCACGGGCAACGCGCGCGCCATTTCGTTCCGCCATCCGCCGATCGTCCGCATGACCAACACCTACATCGCGAACGGACGCGGTAGCTTCGACGATCTGATCCGCGACGTGAAGCTCGGCGTGTACGCGTGCGGCGCGTTCGGCGGCCAGACGCTGCTCGAAAACTTCTCCTTCACGGCGGCCTATGGCCGCATGATCCGGGACGGACACCTGGCCGAGCTCGTCAAGGACGTGGTGCTCGCGGGCAACCTGTTCCAGACGTTGGATCGGATCGACCACATCGCCGGCGACTTTCGCTGGAACCAGATGGGCGGGGGCTGCGGCAAGGGGGGGCAGGCGCCGCTGCCGGTCACCGAGGGGGCGCCGCACGTGCGCATCGAGGAGGCGCTCGTCGGGGGCGACGTGGCCTCCCGCTCCAGGTGATCGAGCGGCTGCTGGAGCTGGCGCGCCGGCGTGCGGACGGTGGGGCGGACGCGCTGTGGCGGCAGGTGGAGCGCACCTCGGTCGCGTTCGAGTGGGGTCGCCTCAAGGCGGCCGGCGTCTCGGAGGAAGCGGGCGCGAATCTCCGGGTGAGCCACCGGGGACGAATCGGCGTCGCGGGCACGACGGCGGTGGCGGGGACGACGGGAGTCGCGACGGATGACGTAGGGGCGCAGCATGCTGCGCCCCTACTGGATCGCGGCCTCGCATCCGCTGCGCTGGGCGAAGAGCTGGACCTGGTGTTTCCGGCGCAGGCACCACTGCCGGCCGTGGTTACGTTCTTCGACCGCGCCGCCAACGCGTCTCTGGACGACCTGATCGGTATCGGGCGCTCCCTCCTCGAGCAGCTCGAGCGCGAGGGTTGCCGGGTCAACGTCACGATCGAGCGCGAAACCGCCGAGACACGGGTCGCGAATTCGGCCGGCGCCGCCGGGGCGTATCGCTCCACCGCGATCGGAGTGAGCGCCGAGGTGTGGCGCATTGCGGGCGACGACGTGCTGGCGATCGGGGATGCCTTCGAGGGGGCCGACCTTCCCTCCGACGCTGCGCTGGCCGCGCTCGTCGGCTCGGTCAACGCGCGGCTCGAGCACGCCCTCCGCGTGGTGGCACCGCCGCAAGGGGCGCTCCCCGTGGTCTTCACGCCCCCCGGCCTCTCGGCGCTGCTGCTCCCCGTCACCCAGGCGCTCTCCGGCAAAGCGGTGCTGCAGGGCATCTCGCCTCTGGCCGCGCGCGTCGGCGAGCAGGTGTTCGACAGTCGGTTCTCACTCACCGACGATCCGTTGCGCGCCGGTCGTGCCGCGTCCCGTCCCTTAGACGATGAGTGTGTGCCTTCGCGAACCACGTGTCTCGTGGAACGTGGCGTCGTGCAACGGTTCATTTACGACCTCGAGACCGCGGCGCGTGCCCGGGCCCAAAGCACGGGTCACGGCCAGCGCACGATCTTCGGAAAGCCCGTGCCGGGATATACGAACATCGTCCTGGGGGAAGGGGGGACGTTGGGTGATGTAGGGGCGCAGCATGCTGCGCCCCTACAATTAGGTGGCGGATTGCTGACGGAGATCCGGGACGGCCTCCTGGTCGACGAGCTGATCGGCGTCGGCCAGGGCAACGTCATCGGTGGGGCGTTCAGTCACCCTGTCGCGCTCGCCTACCGCGTGGAGGGTGGCGCGATCAGCGGCCGCGTGAAGGACGCCGCGGTTGCGGGAAACGCGTATGACTTGTGGAAGCGCGTGGGCGGCTTCGGCAACGACGCGCGTTGGGCCGGCTCACGCTACACGCCGTCGGTGCTGCTCGACGGCGTGAGCGTGGCCCGGCGCTGATGCTTACGCCGCCCGCTGCTGCGACACCAGCTGGGCGAGCACGTCCCGAAGCAGTGGCTGTTCCCGCTGCAGCCGTGTCGACAAGTCGCCGCTGCTGCCGTCCGCCGCCGCCCTCTTGAGCTCCGCCGTGTATGCGTCGAGAATCCGCGTGAGCAATGCGGCTTCGTCGCGATTGAGATTTAGAGCGAGCATCTGCCCTCCTGGTTCGACGCCCGCTTGTGCAACGGCCGTGCCGACGTGCGGTGTTCCCCCTGTTGCAGCTTGAAGCAAACGTTCCGTTTCTAGTCGCGGGCGCCCAACACCTCCGCATAGTCCCGCCCTTCGCTCATCTGTGCATAGACGGCGTTGAGCGTATCCGGGGACGCCGACAGGAAGCGGCAGCGGCCGTCGTTACGGGACCGGCATTCCACTTCCATCACGGCGACGGGCTCGCCGGACAGGCGGCCCAGGAAGTCGGCGAACATCCCCGACGAGAAGAAGCACATCGGCGTCTGGGCGCTGCCGGGATCGGCTTCCGCCCAATCTGCGGAGTCCACCACCAGGGCCGCATGGCCCAACGGCGCGACGCTCACGGGGCCCCAGCCGATGGCCTGAAAGAACGCGGACAGCACCTCGTTCAGCCGGCCGGCGTCGAGGTCGCCGGGATGCGGCACCCCGCCCTCCCGGGGAAGCCAGGCGCAAAACACTTGGTAGATGCCCTCGCCAGCGGCGAAGCCCACTTCCTGGAGAATCGGGATGGCGGCGTCGGCCGCGTCGCGGAGCAGGCTGCGGTGGAGCTGTTGCAGGGCGCCGCGGCCGATAGTGAGGCCATCGGTCACGGCGGTGGGGTGCACCGGGCCGCTCATATCGGACGCCAACTTAGGGTTTGGCGCGGGCGCGGCGCAAGAGTTCGGCTTCGTCGATGAGCGGGACGCCGAGCGCCTTGGCCTTGTCGAGCTTCGAGCCGGCGTCGGCGCCCACGACCAGCGCCGTCGTCTTCTTCGAGACGCTGTCGGTCACGTGTCCGCCGGCCGCCTCGATCAGCTCGGCGGCCCGGGCGCGGGAGAGCGAGGGCAGGGTCCCGGTGACGACGTACGTCTGGCCGGCCAGCGGGCCCTCACGCTCGGACGTGGCCGGCTCCTTCATATTGAGCCCCAGTTTCTCGAGCCGGTGGATCAACTCCTGGTTCCGGGGCTCGGCGAAGAATCCGGCCACAGCCTCGGCGATGGCGGGGCCGATGCCTCGGATCTCGCCGATGTCGGCTGCCTTGGCCTTCTTGAGGCGCTCCATCCTCCCGAAGTGGCGCGCGAGCAGCCCCGCTCCCTCTGCACCGACGTGCCGGATGCCGAGCGCGAACAGCAGCGTGGACAGCGGTCGCTGTTTCGAGTCCTCGATGGCCGCGAGCAGCTGGTCCACCGACCTCTCGGCGAACCCTTCGAGCGCGAGCAGCTGGAGCTTCTTGTGCTGGAGCTCGTACAGGTCCGCAACGTTGGCGATGAGCTTCGCCTCGAGCAGCGCCCGCACGCGCTCGTACCCGAGGCCGCGGATATCCATCGCCCCGCGACTCGCGAAGTGCACGATGCTCTCGAGGATGCGCCCCGGGCACGACACGTTCGGACAGTAGACCATCACCTCGTCCTTCGGGCGCTCCACCTTCGAACCGCACACCGGACACTTGTCCGGCGGCTCGAACGTCTTCCGGTGCTTCCGCGGAGGACGACCTTGCGCGGTCGGCGCACGGCCCAGGACCTGCGGGATGACCTCGCCGGCCCGCGTGACTTCCACTAGGTCGCCGGGCAGCAGGTCTTTCGCGGCGATGAGCTCGAAGTTGTGGAGCGTGGCGGTGGACACGGTGACACCACCGATCTCCACCGGCTCGAGCACCGCATAGGGATTGAGCGCCCCGGTGCGTCCGACGTTGATCCGGATCTCCTTGAGCTTCGTGACCCGCACCTCGGGCGCGAACTTGCGCGCCACCGCCCAGCGCGGCTCTCGGTCGCCCACCGTCCCGAGCTCCGCGTGCAGCCGGAGGGGGTTCACCTTCACCACGACGCCGTCGGCGCCGTAGTCGAGCCCCGGCAGCAGCGCCTCGAGCTTCGTCACTTCCGGGTGCGCGTGCCCCAGGTCGGGCACGAGCGTGTGGTGCGGCTCCACCGGGAAGCCCCACGCGGCCAGCCGCTCGAGCAGCGCGTGCTGCGTTTCCACCGTCGGTTTCTGACCGGGCGCTTCGATGTGGAAGCAGAAGATGCGGAGACCGCGGCTGCGCGTGACCTTGGGGTCGAGCTGGCGCAGCGATCCGGCCGCGGCGTTGCGCGGGTTGGCGAGCGTCGGCTCGCCGGCTTGCTGGCGCTCCCGGTTGAGCTCGGCGAAGCGGGACTTCGACAGGTAGACCTCCCCGCGGACCTCCATCAGCTTGGGCCAGCTCTTGCCCTGGAGCCGCAGCGGGATTTCTCCGATGGTGCGCAGATTGGCGGTGACGTCCTCGCCCTCGATGCCGTTGCCGCGCGTCGCGCCCACCGTGAACACGCCCGCGGCGTAGGTGAGGCTCACCGCCGCACCGTCGATCTTCACCTCGAGCGTGTAGCCCGCCGTCCTCACCTCCGGCACCAGCCGCGCGTTCCGGTCCTCCCACTCGGCGAGCTCCGCTTCGGTGAACGCGTTGGCCAGCGACAGCATGGGCACGAGGTGGCGATGCTTGCGGAACTTGTCGGCCGGCTCGGCGCCGACGCGGTGAGTGGGGCTGTCGGGGGTGCGGAGCTCCGGGTGCTTGGCCTCGAGCTCGTGCAGCTCGCGGAACAGGCGGTCGTACTCGGCGTCCGACAGCTCCGGCTTGTCGAGGACGTAGTAGGCGTGGTTGGCGCGCTCGAGGAGTCGCCGCAGCTCGGCCGCCCGTGCGGCGGGGCCCTTCACCGTCCTTTGGCTTCTTCTTGGATCACGGCCATGGCCACACCCACCAGCCGGTCGAGCTCCTCCGCGCTGGCGCGGGGCAGCAGGCCCTCCGCCCACGCGCCCTCGCGCTCGCCGAACGCGCCGAGCAGGCGTCGCAGGAACGAGAGCAGGGCGACCCGCTCCAGCTCCATGCGGCGCATCGCCTCGCCGCTCTCCTGCTGTCGTTGCGCCAGCCGCTCGTAGCGGTGGGCGTTGCGCAGGGCCTGCGCCGTGAGCGACGCGACCACCTGCACGAACCGGACATCGTCGTCGGAAAACGTGGGCCCGTCGCGGAAGGTGCGCAGGAAGATGGCGCCGATCGACACCCCGCGCCACGTGATCGGCACCACCGTGATGGACTTCACGCGGCGGCTGATCATCTCGCCTTTCACGTGCTTCAAGCTGGGATCGGTCGCTGCATCGGGAATGAACACCGTCTCACCGCTCTGCATGGCGCGCTTCAGCTCGGGATAGCGCTCCAGGTCCACCACGTAGTTGCGAATCGTCGGATCTTCGTACGAAGCCACGAGCCGCACGGAGCGGCCGCCGCGCTCGGCGAGGAAGATCGAGCAACGGTCGAGACCGAACGCCTCGCCGAGCTTGCGCGCGATCGCCTGCAGAATGTCGATGAAGTGGAGCGAGGTGGAGACTTCCTTGAGGATCTCGATGACGGCGAGGAGATGCGTGCGCTCGCGCTCGAGCTCGGCCACCCGTGCCGCGAGGCGCTCACCGTCGGCAGCCGTGGCCGCGCTGGACGAAGGCATGGCATAGTTTGCGTCCGCAGCGGAGGCGGCGTCAAGTTGCCGCGTCGCATCGCGCGCGGTAGCTTCCGGGCCCATGCGACCGCTCGCGTTCGTCGTCGTCGCCGTGACGTTCACCGCCGTCGCCGCCGCGCAGACCCGCTCGACGCCGCCGCTCCCCCCCGTCCAGCCGATAGGGGCCTGGACTCCCGTCCCGGAGTTGCCGGGCATGGGCCGCCCGGTCGACACGACGGCCGTGGCGCTGCGGCGACGCACCCTGGCGGCGCGCATCGGCCGCGGCATGGTCCTCGTCCCCGGGGCGCACGAGCGTGACGTCGAGCGCGACTACGTCCAGGACAACGATTTCCGTCAGACCAATACTTTCTTTTATCTAACGGAGCTCGAGACCCAGGACGCGTGGCTGCTCATCGTGGCCGGCAGCGACGCGGCGGGGACGGTGCTCTTCCTCCCGCCCCGCACCCCGGCGCAGGAGCGCTGGACCGGCCTCCGGCTCGGCCCGGACAGCGCGGCGGCGCGGCGCTCCGGCATCGCCCGCGTCCTGCCCACGGACTCGCTCGATCGGATGCTCGCGGCGCTGTCCCGCGCCGCCGGGCCGCTGTACGTCCCGCTGGACGCGACCACGCAGGAGGAGCCGCGCCTCAAGGCGCTCGTGTTCGCCGGACGCGACGTGCGCAACCTGCGCCCGCTGGTCGACTCGATGCGGCTCGTCAAGGACGCCGACGAGATCGCCCGGATGCGCAAGGCGGTCGACATTTCGGCGGCGGGCCAGGTCGCGGCGATGCAGGCCGCACGCCCGGGAATGTGGGAGTACGAGATCGAGGCCGTGGTGGAGGCCGCCTTCCGGCGCAACGGCGCGGACCGCCTCGGCTATCCGTCGATCGTGGGCAGCGGTCCCAACAGCACGACCCTGCACTACGACGTGAGCCGGCGCCAGACGCGGGACGGCGACCTGGTCGTCGTGGATGCGGGGGCCGAGTGGGGGCAGTACACCGCCGACGTGACCCGCACATTTCCCGTGAACGGGAAGTTCACGCCGCGTCAGAAAGCGATCTACGATCTGGTGCTGGCCACGCAGCAGGCGGCGTTCGATTCGACGCGTCCCGGGGCGACCATGGCCCAGCTCAACCGCATCGCGCGGGAGTATATGCGCGCGCACTCCGGCACGCAGTGCGGCGAGCAATCGTGCGACGCGTACTTCATTCACGGCCTGGGGCACTGGCTCGGGATGGACGTGCACGACGTCGGGGACTACAGCACGCCTCTGAAGCCGGGGATGGTGCTCACGCTCGAGCCCGGGATCTACCTGCCGGCCGAGGCCCTGGGGGTGCGGATCGAAGACGACGTGCTCGTGACGCCGGCGGGCGCGGAGTGGCTCTCCGCCAAGGCGCCGAAGACCACGGCCGAGATCGAGCGCCTCATGAGCCGGGGCGGACGCTAAGTCTCGTCCTTTTCACCCTTGATGTCTTCGAGGAGCTGCTTGGCTTCCTGTTTGTATTCGTGGTCGAGCACATCGCCGATCGGAAGCGACTCGATCGCGGTGAATTGCTCGCGCGCCTTGGAGTAATGCCCGAGATCGACGTACACTTCGCCGAGGTCGAGCCGGTGAAAAATGTTGCTCGGCTTCAACGCGACGGCCTTCGCAAGGTACTTCTGCGCGTCGTCCCAGTTGCCCTTGTCGAGGAAGCCGCCGCCGAAGAGCGTTTTGGCGAAGAACTTCTCGAACCCCGAGAGCCGTTTGACCTCGGCATGCCAGGCGCCGATCAAGTGACAGGCGCCGTCGTGCGTCGAGTCCAACTCGATGGCCTTCATGCCTTCATCATAGATGATCTTGGCGAAGCGCACCCGCTCCTTGCCCCCCTTGGTGCGGGACAGCCGGCCCAGGGCCTGCCCGATGGTGAAATGGCCGTCGGCCCCGGTGGGGTTCACCCGCACCGCGGACTCGCCGAAGGCGCGCGCCTGTGTGTAGAGACTGTCCCGCAGGTGCTTGGACGAGTCGTCTTTGCCCGTGATCTGCTTGGCGATGTCCACGAGCTCGCGGCCCGCCTTCCACAGCGCCTGATAGTTGAGCGAGTCGAGCGCGAGGGCCGCGCGGTAATGGCCCAGCGCCTGCTGCGGGGCGAGCGCGGCGTAGGCGCTGTCGCCCAGCGCGATATGCTCCGCCACCGTGGGCCGCGCCTGGCCGGCGAGCACGGCGGGTACGGCGAGGCACGCAGGCACCAGGGACGTCAATCCGCGCATCGGCGACTCCGGACGGGAGCGGGGCGGTAATGTTGGTCGTGCCACTCATCGAGCGCAAGCGCGACGGCGGCGCCCTGACGCCCGAGGAATGGTCCGCCCTGGTCGCGGCCTACACCGACGGGCGCCTTCCCGACTACCAGATGTCGGCGCTGCTGATGGCGGTGCTGCTGCGCGGGCTCGAGCGCCCCGAGCTCGCCGCCCTCACCGACGCGATGCTCGCCTCGGGCCAGCGCCTCTCCTTCGACTCGTGGTCGACACCCCGCGTCGACAAGCACTCGACTGGGGGCGTGGGAGACAAGGTCTCGCTCGTGCTGGCGCCGCTGGTCGCGGCGTGCGGCGTCGCCGTGCCGATGATGTCGGGGCGGGGCCTCGGCCACACCGGCGGCACGCTCGACAAGCTGGAAGCGATCCCGGGCTTTCGCACCGGCCTGTCGCTCGCCGAGGTCCGGGCCCAGGTCATGAAGATCGGGTGCGCGATGATCGGCCAGACGCCCGAGATCGCCCCCGCCGACCGTCGCATCTACGCGCTGCGCGACGTGACCGGGACCGTCGAGGCCATCCCCCTCATTGCCGCCAGCATCATGTCGAAGAAGCTGGCCGAGGGACTGAACGCCCTCGTGCTCGACGTGAAACGGGGCAGCGGTGCGTTCCTCCCCGCGCTCGAGCAGAGTCTCGAGCTCGCGCAGACGATGATCGCTCTGGGCGAGGACCGCGGCTGCCCCACCGTCGCGCTGCTCACCGCCATGGACCGCCCGCTGGGTCGCGCCTGCGGCAACGCGCTCGAGATCGAAGAGGCGATCCTCGCCCTGCGGGGCGAGGGCCCCCAGGACTTGATGGACGTGACGTACGCGCTGGGTGTCGAGATGCTGCTGGCCGCGGGCGTGGAAAAAACGTCCAAGAAGGCCCGTCACCGGCTCGAGAACGCGCTCGGCTCCGGCCTCGCGGCCGAGAAGTTCGAGCGCATGGTCGAGGCGCAGGGCGGCAACCCCGGCGTCGTCGAGGACGCGTCGGTGCTTCCCCAGGCCAAGGAAGTCGAGGTGTACAAAGCGCCCCGCACCGGCGTCGTCGTCCGGGTCGAGCCGAAGGTCGTCGGGCGGGCGGTCGTGGCGATGGGGGGCGGGCGCCTCAAGGTCGACGACCCGGTCGACCCTACCGTCGGTTTCGTGATCACGGTCAAACCCGGGGACAAGGTGCTGGCGGGTGAGCCCATCGCGTCGGTGTTCGCGCGCGATCCGGCGGGGATCAAGCTCGGATTCGAGTCGCTGGGTCAGGCGATCGTGGTGGCGGACAAGCTCACCGAAAAGCCGCTCCCGTTGGTCTCACATCGCGTCTCGCAGGCCGGCGTCGAAGAACTCACACGTCCAGATTCCGCACGAACTTCGCGTTCTCCTCGATGAACTTGCGCCGCGGCTCGACTTCGTCGCCCATCAGCGTCTCGAACAGCTGCGACGCCTCGAACGCGTCTTCCATCGTGACCTGGAGCAACGTGCGGCGCTCCGGATCCATGGTGGTATTGCGCAGCTGATCGGGGTTCATTTCCCCGAGTCCCTTGTAGCGCTGAATCATGAGGCTGCCGTGCGCAGCCTCGCCGTTGGTCAGCCGCTTCACGTACGCGTCCCGCTCCTTTTCGTCGTACGCGTAGAACTCCTCTTTGCCCTTGGCGACTCGATAGAGGGGGGGCTGCGCGATGTAGATGTACCCCACGTCGATCAGGAATTTCATTTCCTTATAGAAGAAGGTGAGCAGCAGGGTGCGGATGTGGGCCCCGTCCACGTCCGCGTCGGTCATGATGATGATCTTGTGATAGCGGGCGTCGTCGACCTTGAAGCCCTCGCCCACGCCGGTGCCGATCGCCGTAATGATCGTCCGGATCTCCTCGTTGGAGAGGATCTTGTCGATGCGCGCCTTCTGCACGTTGAGAATCTTGCCGCGTAGCGGCAGGATCGCCTGGAAGCTGCGATCCCGACCCTGTTTGGCGGAGCCGCCGGCCGAGTCCCCCTCGACGAGATACAGCTCGGTCAGCTTCGGATCGCTCACGCTGCAATCGGCGAGCTTGCCGG
>QHUT01000104.1 GCA_003222055.1 Gemmatimonadota bacterium | reverse complement strand
GGTCATGGTTCTCCGCGACGCCGCCGCGCCAGAAGGTCAGCAAGCCGTCGCGGTTCGTGAACCAGTCGTAGTCGGGTCGCACGCCGCGCTCCGCGGCGAGGTTGAACGTCATCAGGCCGAACGGGTTGGACACGAGGATGTCGTAGTGGTGCGACGTATAGTAGAGGCCCCAGTCGCTCGCGAGCTGCTGCACCTCGAAGCGGCGATGCACCCGCACGTACGGCGCCACCATGTTCATCCGCAGCCGCAGCGCGGTCTCGAAGTAGCGCCGATACCAGGCGAGCGGTACGTCGCCGGTCTGGAGCGGGTAGCCGCGGGCGTCGAACGGGCGGGGCAGGATGTCTTCATCGTCGTGGAAGAACCCGCGATACCGGAACGTGGGCGGTCCCTGAGCGAACCGGGTTGCCTTGAGCACGAGGGGATCGTGGTGCCCCGGCACGTACCCGGTCCAGAGGTAAAGGGGATCCACACCCAGGCGCTCCGAAAGCGTGTACGCCGCGAACGCGGTGCCGCGCGGGTTCGACCCGACCAGCCAGACCGTGGCGGCTGCGGTGATCACCCGGTAGGCCTCCCATTGGCCGCGGAGCGTGGCCACCTCGATCGCGCTCGGGAGCGAGCCGTTCCCGACGGTGACCAGCCGGATGCTCGTCTTGCCGGCGCTGGGCGCCGCCACGATGGGCGGGCGGTAGCCGCTGATGGCCTCGATGTCGCCCGCCAGGAAGGTGGCCGCCTGGCGCACGTTCAGGTGCTCCGCAGCGCCCACCACGATCTCCACGCCGCTCCCGCCCGACGCGAGCACCACGTCTCCGGCCGCGACGGGGCCCGTCCGGACCCAGGACCCGCGCACCGGCGCGGCCCACGGGTCGGCCTGCGCGGCGCCGCCCGCCGGAACGAGCGAGCTCGCGACCAGCACGGGAATGATTGCTCGGCATCGGCTCATGGCATCGATCCTCTAATAATTGGCGGCGCGCACGGGGAAGCGGCGCAACTCGATATTACGTGCGCCCGTGCCGGTTCGCTCTCCCGGCCCGGGCTGCTCCTTGACACAACCCTTTTCCGAGTCTCGTCATCTAACGAGCAAACCTCCGACCAGGCTCTCATGCTCTTAGGCTTGCCGCTCCTCGCCACCGTCGCGCTCGCCAGTCAGGCGTCCAGCTCGCCGCCGCGCCAGGACCCTGACCCGGCCCCGCCTCCCACACCGGCCGGCGTCGCCGCCACCCGCGCCGCCGAGCCACCTGTCATTGACGGGCGGGACGACGATGCGGTCTGGCGGGAGGCTCGACCGGTCACCGGCTTCGAAGAGTGGCGGCCCAGCGAGGGCGGCCCGCCCAAGCTCCCGACCGAAGCGAAAATTGCCTACGACGCAGGTGCCCTGTACGTGTTCGTCCGGGCCTTCGATCCACACCCCGACAGCATCATCACGGTCCTCGCCCGGCGCGACTACTTCACGCCCTCGGACATGATCTGGCTGTTCCTCGATTCGTATCACGATCGCCGTACGGGCTACGAGTTCGGGGTCAACCCTTCGGGCGTGAAGCTCGACGCGCAGATCTACAACGACGGCAATGAAGACTTCGCGTGGGACGCGGTGTGGGACGTCGCCACGCGCCGCGATTCGCTCGGCTGGACCGCCGAGTTCCGCATCCCGCTGTCGCAGCTGCGCTACGGGCGGCAGCGGCAGCACACCTTCGGCCTCACCATCGATCGCGATTTGTATCGCTACTCCCAGCGCGTGAGCTGGCCGCTGTTCCGCCAGTCGAAGGCGGGGTTCGTGTCGCAATTCGGCGACGTGGGCGGGTTCGACGACCTCGAGATGCCGCGCCGCCTGGAGGCGGCACCCTATCTCGTGACCAAGAACGTGTCCGAGATCACGAGCGCGGGGACGGGTCGTACGCAAGACGTGACTGTCGGGGGCGACCTCAAGTACCGCGTCGCGTCCAATGTCACGCTCGACGCCACCATCAATCCCGACTTCGGCCAGGTCGAGGCCGATCCGGCGGTGCTGAACCTCACGGCGTTCGAGACGTTCTTCCGGGAGCAGCGACCGTTCTTCGTGCAGGGCGCGGGGATCTTCCGGTTCGACGTGAACTGCACCGCAGTGAATGACTGCAGCACGGGCGAGGGGCTGGTGTACACACGGCGCATCGGGCGCGCCCCCCAGCTGGGGGACAATACGTCGCCGGCCTTCACGCGGATCCTGGGCGCGGGCAAGCTCACCGGGCGCTTGCCGGGCGGGCTCACGATCGGCGTGCTCGACGCCGTCACGCAGCATGTGACCGACCTGAGCTCGAAAACGGTCGAGCCGACCAGCACCTACGGCGTGATACGGCTGCGCCAGGATCTGCGCGGCGGCGAGACGAGCATCGGCGGCATCATCACCGCAGTGAACCGGGACAACGACGCCGGGACGTCGCCCCAGCTCCGCAGCAGCTCCTACGTGGGCGCCGTGGATTTCCGGCACCGCTTCCCCGGCCGCACGTTCGAGCTCTCGGGCTCGCTCGATCTGAGCCGGGTGGCGGGCAGCGCTCCGGCGATCGCCGTGACGCAGCGCGACGCTGTTCACTACTACCAGCGGCCGGACCGCGGGCTCCCCTACGACATCACGCGCACGTCGCTTTCAGGCGATGACGAGGCGCTGCAGTTCGGCAAAGTGGCCGGCGCGCATGTCATGTTCCAGACGGGCTACGAGCGCCGTTCCGCCGGCTTCGAGATCAACGACCTGGGCTACCTGCAGCGCGCCGACCAGCAGACGTGGAGCACCTGGGTCGGCTATTTCGACCGCCACCAGCGTCGTCTGTACCAGCGGTTCCAGTGGAATTTCAACTGGTGGCAGTATTGGACGACGGCGGGGCTGCCCGAGGAGCGAGCGTTCAACACCAACACCCATACCACGTTCAACAACACGTGGTCGCTCCATTTCGGGGGCACCCTGGGCCAGCTGGGCGAGACCTATTGTTATTCGTGCGCTCGGGGCGGGCCGGCGGTGCGCCAGGATGCGTACTTCGCGCCGTGGGCCGGGCTGAACGGCGACGACCGCAAGGCGATCGTGCCGTACTTCTGGGTCAACTACTGGCGCGGCGACGGCGGCCGGTCGCACAGCATCAGTCTGATGCCGGAGGTCGACTTCAAGCTGGCGTCGCGTGTCACGGCGGCGCTGATCCCCAACTACACGCGCGCCACGAACCAGGTACAGCCACTCGACCCGATCACGGACTCGGTCACACACCTGGTCACGCACTCCTTGTTCGCGCACCTCGAGCAAAAGCAGCTCGGCGTGACGATGCGCTTCACCTACCCCTTCACCGCGAACGCATCGCTGCAGGTGTACGCGCAGCCCTTCATCTCAAAGGGGACTTACAGCAACGTGCAGGAGCTGTCGCCGACCCCGCGCGCGGCGGACTTCGCGAGCCGCTACCTGCCGTATAGCGACACCACGCTCAGCAAAGGATTCAACAACAAGCAGTTCCACTCCAACGTCGTGTTGCGCTGGGAGTACCGGCCCGGCTCGACGCTGTTCGTCGTATGGAGTCAGGGGCGTCACTTGTCCACCGGCGTCGCGGGCCCGCGCAGCCTGGGCGGCGACCTCGGCGATCTGTTCACGCTGGTGCCCGACAACAGCTTTCTCGTAAAGCTGTCGTACTGGATCAACCGGTAGCGCGGCCCGACGCGCATTTGCCGAACGCCGTCTCGGGCGGTACCCTTTCCGCCCCATGCAACGGCCTCGCTCCGAACTGCCGCGCGTTGCTTCGCTGGTCGCGCTCGTCGTGTTCCTGTGCGCACCTCAGCTGGCGGGGCAGCGCGCCGACTCGGCCGCCGGCTTCGACCTCTCGGAGGTCATGATCCCGATGCGCGACGGGATCAAGCTGCACACCACGGTCTTCGTGCCGCAGGGGACACACCCGCCGCTGCCCATCATCTTCACGCGCACGCCGTACGGCATCGCCCACGCCGCCAACACGCTGCGCGGCTACTACCGGGCATTGGCGAACGACGGCTACATCTTCGCGTTCCAGGACATCCGCGGGCGTTACACCTCGGAGGGCCGCTTCGTCATGATGCGGCCGCCGCGCGACCATAGCGTCTCCAACGCGGTCGACGAGAGCACCGACGCGTACGACACGATCGACTGGCTGCTCGCGCACGTGCCCGGCAACAACGGCCGCGTGGGGATGCTCGGCATCTCGTACCCCGGCTGGCTCACCGTGATGGCGATGCTCGACCCGCATCCGGCGCTCAAGGCGGCCTCGCCGCAGGCGTCGCCCGCGGACATGTTCCTGGGCGACGACTTTCATCACAATGGCGCGTTCCGGCTGAGCTACGGCTTCGAGTACGCCGCGCGGATGGAGACGTCCAAGGGGCAGGATACCTTCGCGTTCGACCGCCACGACACGTACCAATGGTACCTGGCGCTCGGGCCCCTCGCGAACGTCAATGCCAAGCACCTGCACGGGACCATTCCGAGCTGGAACGACTTCGTGGCGCATCCCAACTACGACGGCTTCTGGCAGCGTCAGGCCGCCGCTCCGTACTTGACGCGCGTAACGGTTCCGACGCTCAACGTGGCCGGATGGTGGGACCAGGAGGACTTCTACGGACCGCTCGAGATCTACGAGCTGCTCGAGCGGCACGACACGGCGCACGTGAACTCCCTCGTAGTCGGGCCGTGGAACCACGGCGGCTGGGCCAGCGCCGAGGGAGAGCGGCTCGGCGAGATCGACTTCGGCAGCCCCACGTCGCGGTATTTCCAGGAGAAGATTCTGGCGCCTTGGTTCGCGCACTTCCTCAAGGACCAGGGCGAGCTGAGCCAGCCGGAGGCCGTCACCTTCGAGGCGGGCGACAATCGCTGGCGGTCGTGGGACGCGTGGCCCCCGCAGGGGGCGACCGGCAAACGGTTGTACTTCCAGGTCGGGGGCCGGCTCTCGTTCGAGCCTCCTCCAGCCCGTGAGGCGAGCGCGTTCGACAGCTACGTGTCCGACCCCGCCCACCCGGTGCCGTACCGCCACCGGCCCATCCCGGCGACGTACTCCCCGCAACCCTCCGGCTGGACCACGTGGCTCGTGGAGGACCAGCGCTTCGTGGAGGACCGCTCCGACGTCCTCACATGGGAGACCGACCCGCTCGCGCAGGACGTGACCATCGCCGGGGACATCACCGCTCACCTGTTCGTTTCCACCACTGGCACGGACGGCGACTGGGTCGTGAAGCTGATCGACGTCTACCCGGACGAGCCCCCGATCGACTGGAAGCTCGCGGGGTGGCAGCTGATGGTGGCGAACGACGTGTTCCGCGGCCGCTTCCGCTCGAGCTTCGAGAAACCGCAGCCGTTCATCCCGAACCAGGTGACACCGCTGACCATCGACCTGCACAGCCAGGACTACCGGTTTCTCAAAGGACACCGGATCATGGTGCAGGTGCAGAGCACCTGGTTCCCGCTCATCGACCGCAACCCGCAGAGCTTCCTGCCCAACATTTTCGAGGCTCGCGCGTCGGACTACCGGCCAGCGACGGTGCGGGTGTACCGCTCGGCGCGCTGGCCGTCGTCAGTTGAAGTGCACCTGGTGAAGGAGTGACTCACACTTCCTCCGACGCAACCCGAGCCGCTTCCGCCAGCACGGCCGCCCCGACGAAGATGCTTTCCTCGGCTGGGTAGAACCGCGACGAGTGCGCAGGAATCGCGTCGCCCCCGGGCTCGCGTGCGCCGACCCTGAGAAAGCATCCCGGCATCCGCTCGAGGTACGACGCGAAGTCCTCGCCACCCATGTTGAGGAACCCCAGCGGCACGATCGCGCCATCGCCCAGCACCGCGGCCGCCGCCCGGCGCGCCCAGCCGGCCGGCTCGGGCGGATTCACGAGTGGTGGCGGACCGAGCTCGATCGACACCTCCGCGCGCAGCCGATGGACCACCGCGCTCGATTCGGCCACGCGGCGCACCTCTTCGACCAGGAGCCGGCGCGTGTCGGCATCGGTGGCGCGCAGCGTCCCCGTGAGCGTGGCGTGGTCGGGGAGGACGTTCGACGCCGAGCCCGCGTGCACGCTGCCGATGCTCACGACGGCGGGAGCGGCGGGATTCACGCGGCGTGAGACGATGGTCTGAAGCGCCCCGATGAGCGCCCCTGCGCCGACGATGGGGTCCGCCGCCTCGTGCGGTCGGGCCCCGTGCCCGCCACTGCCGACGAGCCGGATCTCGAAGCTGTCCGCCGACGCCGCGAGCGGCCCCTCCTGCGCCACCACTTCGCCGACGGCGAACCGCCGGTCCACGTGCGCCCCGAAGATCGCGGCCACGCCATCGAGCGCCCGCGAGTCGAGGACCGCCTGCGCCCCCCGCCCGGTCTCCTCGGCCGGCTGCAGCACGATCAGCACGTCGCCGGCGGCGGGACACGCCGTCAGGAGATGCGCCGCGCCCACCGCCCAGGTGGCGTGGACGTCGTGTCCGCACGCGTGCATCACGCCCGGGTGCTGCGACGCGAACGGCAGACCCGTTTCCTCCGAGATGGGCAACGCATCGATGTCCCCCCGTATGGCGACCGGCGCCCGGGAGGAGTCGCGCCCGCGGATGCGGGCCACGACGCCCGTGCCCGCGACGCGCTCGAGCCGGGCGGGCTCGACCCGCGCCAGCGCCGCCTCGAGCGCCGCGGCCGTGCGAGCTTCCTTTCCCGACAGCTCCGGGTGGCGGTGCAAGTCGCGCCGCAGCTCGACCAGCGCGCCTCGCAACGCCCGAGGAAACAGCTCGGCGAGGCGGCTCACTGGAGCACAACGCTCCGCACCGTCAGATTCTCCACCCTGTCCCGGTCGACCTCCACGCCCATGCCCGGCACGTCGCGCGGCACGCGGACCATGCCGTCCGCGTCCATCGTCCACTCCGGCGTCACGATGTCGCGCTCCCAGTAACGCGCGCTGGGCGACAGGTCGCCGGGGAGCGTGAAGTTGGGCAGCGAGGCGAGCGCCACGTTGTGCGCGCGCCCGACGCCGCTCTCGAGCATCCCGCCGCACCACACCGGGATGCCGTGTCGCCGGCAGAGATCGTGGATGGCGATGGACTCGGCGAACCCCCCGACGCGGCCGGGTTTGATGTTCACGATGCGGCCGCTCTGGAGCGTGATCATGTCCTGCGCCCGCTCGACGTCGGTGATGGATTCATCGAGGCAGAGCGGTGTCTTGAGGAGCCGCTGCAGCGCGGCGTGGCGCACCAGGTCGTCGCGTCCCAGCGGCTGCTCGATCATCAGGAGGTCGAAGGCGTCGAGCCCCCGTAACAGCTCCGCGTCGTCGAGCGTGTACGCGGAGTTGGCGTCCACCATGAGGTGGACGTCCGCTCCGAGGGCCTCGCGCACCGCGCGCACGTAGGGCACGTCCGAACCCGGAGCGATTTTGAGTTTGATCTTCTTGTAGCCCCGTTGCACGGCCGCGCGGGCCCGCTGCACCAGCGCCTCGGGACTCGCCTGTAGCCCCAGCGAGATTCCCGTCTCGATGCGCTCGCGGGTGCCGCCCAGCAGCGTCGCCAGCGGGCGTTCGCACAGGCGGGCGGCCAGCTCCCAGCAGCCCATTTCCACCGCGGCCTTCGCCATGCGGTGCCCGCGAAAGTCGCGCTCCAGGATGGCGTGCACGATCTCCGGGCGCTCGAGCTCCTGCTTCAGGACGCGGGGCGCGACCCACGAGGGGATCGCGAGCCACGCCGTGTCGATCGTCTCGTCCGAGTAATTGGGCTGCTCGCCGGCGACGCATTCCGACCAGCCGGTGACACCGTCGGAGGACGTCAACTCGAGCAGGCAGATGCGCCGCTCGGTGCAGAGCCCCGACGAGATCCGGAACGGCTCCTTGAGGGGGAGGCGGATCTCCCGCAGGGTGATCCGCTCGACGCGCAGCATCAGGGTGTTCGGGACAGGATGTAATAGCCGCGCGCCGCCTCGGCATCCCGATAAAAGGCGGCCACGTGGTAGCCCTGCTCGAGCGCCCAGGTGAACGCCGCGCGGGTGGTGGTGCGCCACCGGCCGGCCAGGTCGAGCGAGGCGTCCTGCACTTTGTCGATCTCGAGCGGGATCTCGACCCGCAGGGGGGCCCGGGCCGGGGCGGCGCGGAAGTGCGGCGTGGTGGGGACGCCGTCGCCGTCGGAGGCATTCAAGACTCTGGCGGTGCTCGTCGCCTCGCGTCGCTCGGGCGTGTCCTGAGCACCGATATCCCACGCGACGATGAACCGATCGGTGCCGAGCCCCCGGTGGAGGTCGCTGTCGGTGTCGCTGCCGTACATGTCGATCACGTACTCCGTCACCCGCACGCCCAGCCGGTTGAAGTTGAAGTGCGCGTTGCGTGCGACGAGGGGGTCGAAGGTCCAGTAGACCGTGCCCACGCCGAGCTGCAGCAGCGCCTCACGCTGAAACTGCTTGAGCCGGCGGCCGATGCCGTGGTCGCGCAGCTCGGGGCGGACGGCCAGCATGTCGGACCAGTGGACCAGCCGTCCGTTCTCGACGCCGGTGATGCCGAAGACGAAGCCGACGAGCCGCTCCCGGGCGTCGAAGGCGCCCGCGCTCACGCCGCCCAGGCGCTGGCTGACCTTGAGGATAGCGGCCGGGACGCGCTCGCTGAAGTCGGCGCCCCACGTCTCGTGCTGCAGGGCGACGCAGGCGGCGAAGTCGTCGTGGGTGCGGAGATGGCGGATGTGCAGCCCGTCGGGCGGAGCGAGGCTCGGGGGGGCGGCCGGCGGCGCGGCGGGCTGGCGACGGGGCATTTAGGTATACGGCAAGGTATACAATCCGCCCATCCGCATCAACATCCGGGCGGCTTGCGCTGCACACGACTTTGTACACATTATAGCCCGCCCCTCACGCGAAGCGATCGCAAATGCATCGGACGGCCGTCGCCGTGCTGTGGCTCCTCGCCCTGTGTTCCAGCCGTCTGCCCGCTCAAGCCGGGCGCTCCAATACGACCGCTCCCGCCCCCGCTCCCGGCTCGCTCGCCGAGCGCGTGCAACAGGTCATCGATCGCCCCGAATACCGCCGCTCGAGCTTCGGCGTCGCGTTCTACGACCTGGACGCCAACACACCGGTGTTCACCCTCAATGCCGACAAGCTGTTCGTCCCCGGCTCCACGACCAAGCTGGTCACGGAAGGGACCGGCCTCGAGCTGCTCGGCCCCGACTACCGGTTCCATACCCGCATCTATCGCACCGGCCCGATCCGCAAGGACGGCACGCTCGCCGGCGACCTCGTGCTCGTGGCGAGCGGTGACCCCAACCTCTCCGGACGCATCCGTCCCGACGGCACGCTCGCCTTCGAGAACCAGGATCACGCCTACGACGGGAGTCCCGACACTCGCGCCGTGCCGGGCGATCCGCTGCTGGTGATCCACGAGCTGGCGGATCAGATCGCGGCGCGGCACATCACGCGCGTGACGGGGAGCGTCATCATCGACATCAGCCTGTTCGCCGAGGGCGACCGCGAGCTCGGCACCGGCGTCGTGATCTCGCCCGTCGCCGTGAACGACAACCTCGTGGACGTGACCGTCGCGCCCGGCGCCGCCCCGGGCGCCCCGGCCGTGGTGACGCCGTCGCCGGTCACGGCGTACGTGCGCTTTGTCAATCAGGCGACGACGGCGGCGTCCGACTCGCAGCCGGAGATCCGCTGGGCCTCGGACAGCGCCGGTCCCGACGGCTCGCGCACCGTGACCGTGACGGGGCGCATGCCCGCGGGCAAGCCGGCGTGGCTCTTCAGCTATGCCGTGCCGCAACCCAGCCGGTTCGCCGAGGTCGTGCTGGTGGAGGCGTTGCATGCGCGAGGCGTCCGTGTGGCGGTGAGCCCGGCGGGCGTGCGGCACGACTTCAAGGCGCTGGCGGCGGCCTACACGGGCGACAACCTGGTGGCCGAGCATGTGTCACCGCCCCTCACCGAGGAGGCGAAGGTGACGTTGAAGGTGAGCCAGAACCTCCACGCCTCGATGATGCCGTTCATCCTGGGCGGGGTGCTGGCGCACGACGGGACGGCGCGGGCGGGGTTCCGGCTCGAGCACGACTTGCTCGAGCGGGCGGGGCTCGACCTGAGCGGGGCGTCGCAGGGCGACGGGGCCGGCGGTGCGGCGCATTTCGCGCCCGAGTTCATGGTGCGCTTCCTCGCCTACATGGCGACGCGGCCGTATTTCCCGGCCTACCTCGCGGCGCTTCCGGTGCTGGGCCGCGACGGCACGCTCTGGAAGGTGCAGCCCAATTCACCGGCCGCGGGCCACGTCCAGGCCAAGACGGGCACGTACGTGGAGGTGGACCATCTGAACCGCGCGCTGATGGTGAACGGCAAGGGGCTCGCGGGCTACGTGACGACCGTCGGGGGCCGGCGCCTCGCGTTCGCCGTGTACGCGAACAACGTGCCGGTGTCGGCCGAGCAGGGTGCCATCGAGCGCACCATCGCGCAGGCGGTGGGTGAGATCGCGGCGGCGGCATACGACGCCGTGCCGTGAGCAGGAGGACCGGGTTTCGCTGTACGGGACCGTCAATCCGGAGGAGGTAGGCCGTGTCGCACGTCATGTCGAACACCGTCGCCCTGCTCGCGCTCGTCGCGGCACCGGCGATCGCGCAGCAGCAGGAGGAAGGCGACGTCGCGGGTATGGTCGTCGCCCAGGCTTCCCAGGGTCCCCTCGCGGACGTCCAGGTCAGCATCGCGGACCAGCCGGGGAAGAAGGCGACGACCGATGTGTCGGGTCGGTTTCGGCTCACCGGCGTAAGCGGCACTGAGGTCACGCTCACCGCGCGACTGATCGGGTATCGTCCGGTGACGCGGACGGTGCCGGTCGGCGCCACGGACGTCCGGCTGGCGCTCGCCGATCGGCCGATCGAGCTGGACCAGATCGTGGTCACGGGGACGGCGGGCGGGCAGCAACAGCGTGCGCTCGGCAATTCCGTCGCCACGATCAATGCCGACGCCGTGGTGGCGGCCGCACCCATCCCCGATGTGCAGAGCCTCATCAACGGCCGCGCGGCGGGCGTGGTGGTGATGCCCGGGACCGGGATGGTCGGGAGCGGCGCCAAAATCCGCGTGCGCGGCGTGTCCACGTTCTCCCTGTCTGGCGAACCCCTGATCTACGTGGACGGGGTGCGCGTGAATAACGAGACCGGCACCGGCATGTCCGTGCAGGCGTTCGGCTCGGGCGTCGTGTCGCGCCTCAACGACTTCGATCCGGCGGAGATCGAGAGCGTCGAGATTCTCAAAGGGCCGGCGGCCGCGACGCTGTACGGCACGGAGGCGGCGCGCGGCGTGATCAACATCATCACCAAAAAGGGCGCCACGAGCGGGACGCGCTACAGCTTCACCGTCCGGCAGGGGGGGAACTGGTTCATGGACCCGGAGGGCCGGGTTCCGACGAACTACTGGCGCGACACCCTTGGCGTCATCCGGTCGGTGAACGTCATCCAGACGGAGAATGCCCGCGGTACGCCGGTGTTCCGCACCGGCACGCTCAACGACTATGCGGCGAGCTTGAGCGGCGGCGCCGGGATCCTGCGCTATTTCGCGTCCGCCGGCTGGACGCGCGACCAGGGGGCCGAGCCGAACAACGCCCGGCGGCAGACCAGCGTGCGCTCGAATCTGCAGGTCACGCCCAGTCCCAAGGTCGACCTCGAAACGAGCGTCGGCTACATCTCGAGCAACACGACGCTGTCGTGCGAGGCGGGGTGCGGCGGCGCGACATGGGGCTCCTGGTTCTCGACTCCCAAGAATCTCCCGCAATACTGCGGCGAGGTTCCTGGGGCCGACCCTGTGACCTGCGGCTGGGCACGGGGCTTCCAGAGCTCGCCACCGGAGGCGGACCGCTCGATGCAGGACTGGCAGGACATCAATCGCTTCACGGGGAGCGTCGCGCTGAACTACCATCCGCTCAAATGGATGACGCACCGCGTCGTGGTCGGCACGGATTTCACGCAGGAGAAGAACCAAGAGCTGCTGCCGTACCTGACGAACGACACGCTGCGCTTTTTCTGGGGCCAGTTCGCCGACGGCTGGAAGTACCAGAACCGGCGGGACATCGTCTACAACACGTACGACTACCTCGGCACCCTGAAGTTCGACCTGACGCCGCGGCTCAATTCGGCGACGTCCTTCGGCATGCAGTACTACCAGAAACAGTTCTCTTGGATCAAAGCGGAGGGCGACTTCTTCCCGGCGCCCGGGCTGGAAGCCGTTTCCGCGGCCGCCACGAAGCCGGTGACCTCCGACTCGAGTCTCGCCAACAACACGGTCGGCTTCTACGCGCAGCAGCAGCTCGGCTGGCAGAATCGCCTGTTCCTGACCGCTGCGCTGCGGGTGGACAACAACAGCTCGTTCGGGAAGGACATCAAGTGGGTCACCTACCCGAAGGCGAGTCTGTCGTGGGTATTGAACGAGGAGCCGTTCTTTCAGCAGCACGCACCTGCGCTGATCAGCACGCTCAAGGTGCGCGGCGCGTACGGCGAGTCGGGGGTGCAGCCCGATATCTTCACGGCTCTGCGCACGCTCAACCCCGTGCCGGGCCCCAACGGCACGCCGGCGCTCACGCCGGGGGCCATCGGCAACCCGAACCTGGGCCCCGAGCGGGGCAAGGAAATCGAGCTCGGGTTCGATGCGGGGCTATGGTCCGATCGGGTGGGTGTCAACTTCACCTACTACAACACGCGCACGCTCGACGCGATCCTGCTCCGCGGCGTCGCGCCCTCGTCGGGCTTCGGGGGCACGAACCAGTACGTGAACGCCGGCGAGATCCGGAACAGGGGCCTCGAGACGCTCGTCAAAGCGCAGCTCGTCGGCGGGCGGAGCTACGGCTGGGACGTGAGCCTGAGCCTGTCCCATAACTCGGGGAAGGTGGTGAAGCTGAAGGGGACGGATACCACGATCGTGCTCGGGGACATCCAGCAGCGGATCGGCTACGCTCCCTGGTCGTGGTTCCGGGAGCGGGTGGTGAGCGCGGACTTCGACGCGGTAACGAAGCGAGCCATCAACGTGATGTGCGACGACGGCCGGGGCGGAGCGACGCCGTGCTTCAATGCCAACGGCCGGGTCGTCGCGCCACGCGTCTACCTGGGCCGCGCCGTCCCGTCCCTGGAAGGCTCGTTCGCGTCCAACGTCCGTTTCCTCGACCGCTTCCGTCTCACGATGATGATCGACTTCAAGAGCGGCTACAAGAAGCTCGACAACAACCTGCGGGCGCGCTGCCAGGTGTTCCGCACCTGCCTCGAGAACATGGAGCCGGAGAAGTACGATCCCAGGCTGATCGCGCAGATGCAGAGCAACGGCACGCTTCGGGACTTCGTGATCAACGACGCGAAGTTCGCCAAGCTGCGCGAGATCGCCCTGAGCTACGACGCGCCCGAGAGCTATGCCGCCCGCGTCGGCGCGCGCAGCATCTCGTTCAGCGTCGCCGCGCGCAACCTGCACACCTGGACCGGATACACGGGCGTCGATCCGGAGGACATGTTCCTGTCGGGCACACCGAATTTCCTGGAACAGTCCAATCTGCCCCAGCTCGCTTCCTTCGTCTTCACGACTCACGTGAGCTTCTGAGGAGCCCTGACGATGACACGGAATCCTCTCTTCCGGCTGGCCGCGGCGATTGCGCTGCCGGCGCTGCTGGCGTGCAATCAGCTCCTGGATGTGAACGCCACCGATCGCGTGCCGGCGGAGCTGTTCGACGACCCCGCGCAGGCGTCGCTGATGGTGAACAGCGCCGTCGGGGACTTCGAGTGCGCCATCGGCTCCTTCGTCGTGGTCGAGGCGATCATCTCGGACGAGTTCTCGGACGCGCAGCTCGGCGCCGCCGCCTGGCCCTACGACCGGCGCGACGCCAATACCCAGCCGGGAGGCATCTACGGCACGAGTCCCTGCACCAGCAACCAGAACCCCGGCGTCTACACCCCGATGTCCACCGCCCGCTGGAGCGCCGATCACGCGTTGACCAAGCTCCAGGCGTGGACCGATCAGCAGGTGCCCGGCCGCGGCGCGTTGATGGCCCGGTCGGCCCTGTACGCCGGGTTCAGCTACAGCCTGATGGGCATGGCGATGTGCCAGGCTGCCTTCGACCTGCAGGCGCCGATCGACCAGCCGGCCATGTTCGCGCTCGCCGAGGCCCGATTCACGACGGCGATGGGCGAGGCCACGACGGCCGGGCTGGCGAGCGTCGTCAACGCGGGCCTCGTCGGGCGCGCACGGGTGCGCCTGTTCCGGGGTGACCTGCCGGGCGCTGCCGCCGACGCCCAGCTCGTGCCCGCGGGCTTCGAGCTGGACGCGAGCGCCAGCTCGGACGACAACCGTCGCTTCAACCGCGTGAACGCGGTCACGACGTTCTTCGGGTTCTACACGGTCGACACGATGTCCCGGAGACTGAGGGTGGGGCCCACGGTGTTCGTGCCCGGTGGAGACAGCACGGGGTTCGTCCTGGACCCACGCTCCAAAGCCGACTCGACGCCCACCCGAGCGGCGGACGGCGTCCAGAAGATCTATCAGCCGGCCAAATACCCCAGCCGTGACACGCCGATCCCGATCGCGCACTACGAAGAAGCGCAGCTCATCGTCGCCGAAGCGCAGGGCGGCGCCAACGCGGTCACCATAATCAACGCGCTGCGCGACGCCCAGAGCCTGCCGCACTACACCGGCCCGACCGACGCCGCCTCGATCACACAGTTGATCGCGGATGAGCGGCGCCGCGTGTTGTTCGTCGAGGGATTCCGGAACTACGACATGCAGCGATTCAATCTGCCGCTCCTCCCGGCACCGGGTACGAACTATCCCTCCAAGGGAGGAACCTACGGCAACACGACGTGTCTGCCGCTTCCCGACATCGAGCGGTTCAACAACCCGAACGCGAGTGCGTCCCGATGAAGCGGTTCTTGGTTCTCGTGCTGGGAATCCTGAGCGCAGTCCCCCGCACGGCACAAACGCAGTCCCCGCCGCTCACGGGGTTCGACGCCTACGTCGAGCAGGCGCTGCGTGACTGGCGCGTGCCCGGGGTGGCGATAGCTGTGGTCCGGAACGACTCCGTGGTGTTCAGCAAGGGCTACGGGGTGCGCGAGCTGGGCAAGCCCGCCCGCGTCGACGGGCACACGTTGTTCGCCATCGGCTCCACCACCAAGGCGTTCACGGCGGCGGCGCTCGCCATGCTGGTCGATTCCGGCAAGGTCGCTTGGGACGATCCCGTCACCAAGTATCTCCCCTGGCTCGAGCTGTCGGATCCGTACGTCACGCGCGAGCTGACGGTGCGCGATCTGCTGACGCACCGCAGCGGCCTGCCGCGCGGCGACCTCGTGTGGTACGGATCGGGGCTCGACCGCTCGGAGGTGCTGCACCACCTCCGCTACCTGAAGCCCGGCTGGAGCTTCCGCTCGAAGTACGGCTATCAGAACATCATGTTCCTCGCGGCGGGGGAGGTGGTCGCTGCAGCGAGCGGGATGTCCTGGGGCGACTTCCTGAAGACGCGGATTTTCACGCCGCTCGGCATGAGCGGTACCAACACCAGCGTCGCGGCCCTCGCGGGCGACGTCGCGACGCCCCACAAGAAGATCGACGACACCGTCCGGGTCATCCCCTGGCGCAACATCGACAATATCGCGCCCGCGGGCTCGATCAACTCGAGCGTGGCGGACCTGGCCCAATGGCTGCGGCTGCAGCTCGCGGGCGGCACTTATGGCGGCCGCCGCCTGCTGAGCGACTCGGCGGTCGAGGAGATGCACTCGCCCCAGATGGTGATCCGCATCAGCAAGGATGCGCGCGACATCTTCCCCGACACGCACTTCCTTTCGTACGGGCTCGGCTGGCTGCTGCGCGATTACCACGGCAAGCAGTTCGTGGGCCACGGCGGCGCGATCGACGGCATGCGCGCCGAGATCGGGCTCGTACCGGAAGCACATGTGGGCGTGGTGGTGCTGTGCAACCTGGACGGCACCAGCTTCCCGTCGGCCATTCTGTACCGCGCGCTCGACGCGTACCTGGGCGCGCCGCCGCGCGACTGGAGCGCCGTGCTGCTCGCGGCCACACGCAAGGCCGAAGCGCGCGGCGACTCGACCGACAAGGCGTTCGAGGCGAAGCGGGTGCGCGACACGCATCCCTCGCTGCCGCTCGAGCGCTACGCCGGCAGCTACGTGGACAGCCTGTACGGCACGGTCGAGATCGCCGAGCAAGGAGATCACCTGGTGGCGCGATGGGGGCCC
>QHUT01000065.1 GCA_003222055.1 Gemmatimonadota bacterium | reverse complement strand
GGCAACCACTACGGCGACCCGGGCGAGCTGGGGCTGGTGCAGGCGGGGAACCGGACCGACATCGACTTCTCGGTGTTCGTAGATCCGGGCGACTCGACGCTCTGGTTTGTCCCGGCGTTCGCGGGAGACTCACTGCTGCTGTATTCCAACTCGCCCGTGGCGGACCTGACGTCGATCGACCTGGCTCCCGGGACTGGCTACAGTCGAGACACGATCCAGGCGTTGCCGGGCTATGGCTACGTGTTCAAGCGGGTCGAGAGTGGCCTGGTCCACTACGCGGCCCTGCGGGTCACGGCCGTGAGCCGCCAGTACGTGATCTTCGACTGGAGCGTGCAAACGGATCCGGGTAATCCGGAGCTGGTGCCGCGGAGGCCGGTCGCAACGGGAGGGGCGGTGGCATCCAGATAGACGCTCAGACGCTCAGACGCCTAGCGGTGCACAGGGGCGAGGGATTAGGGAAGCATTCCTGATCGCTCGCCCCTCGCCGCCGCTAGGCGTCTCGGCGTCTAGGCGTCTAGGCTTCGCGTCTAGGCGTCTAGGGTTCCCGGCGCCTATCTTTCTGCCGCATGCCGACTCCGATCACACTCGACGGGCATTCCCTCTCCATCGCGGACGTCGTCGCCGTCGCGCGTCGCGCCGCGCCCGTGGCTATCGCCCCGCACGCCCTGGTGAGCGTGGACGCGTCCCGCCGGGCCGTCGAGACTGCGGTCGCCCGAGGCGACACGATCTATGGCGTCAACACGGGATTCGGCAAGCTGGCGCACGTGCGCATCAAGCCCGACCAGGCGCGCGACCTGCAGCTCAACCTGATCCGCAGCCACGCATCCGGCGTGGGCGAGCCGCTGCCGGTGGACGCCGTGCGGGCGATGATGCTGCTGCGAGCCAACGTGCTGCTGCGCGGGACGAGCGGGGTGCGCGCGGTCCTTCCCGAGCTGATCGTCGGCATGTTGAACGCGCAGGTGCATCCGCGCGTCCCGTCGCAGGGAAGCGTCGGGGCGTCGGGAGATCTCGCGCCCCTCGCGCACCTCGCGCTCGCCATGATCGGGGAGGGAGACGACGGCCCGGCGCTGCGAGCCAAGCGGCTCCAACCGATCACGCTGGAGGCCAAGGAGGGCCTCGCTTTCGTCAACGGCACGCAGGCCCAGACGGGGCTGGCAGCGTTGCTGGTGCACGACGCCTGGGTTCTGTGGCGCACGGCGCACGCCGCCGCCGCGATGAGCCTCGAGGCCGTGCGCGGCACGCCCGCGCCGTTCGACCCCCGGATCCACGACGCGCGTCCCCACGCGTACCAGGAGCGGTCTGCGGCGCTGCTTCGCGTCCTGCTCGCCGATTCCGAGATCCGCGAATCGCACCGCGAGAACGACCCACGGGTGCAGGATGCGTACTCGCTGCGCTGCACGCCGCAGGTCCTCGGGGCGGTGGGGGAAGGGCTCGCGTTCGCCGAGCGCCTCGTGACGACGGAGCTCAACTCCGCCACCGACAATCCGCTGGTGATCGACGGCGAGGTCCTCTCGGGAGGCAACTTCCACGGCCAGCCGATTGCCCTGGCGCTCGACGTGATGGGCATCGTGCTCACCACGCTCGCCGGGCTCGCCGAGCGCCGGCTCGAGCGGATCGTGAATCCCGATCTCTCGTCCGGGCTGCCCGCTTTCCTGGCGCGGCATCCCGGGCTCGAGTCGGGGTTCATGACTCCACAGATCGCGGGCGCGGCCCTGGTGGCGGAGTGCCGCGTGCTCGCCACCCCGGCGAGCGTGCAGTCCGTGCCCACGGAGGGGAACCAGGAGGACGTGGTGCCGATGGGCATGACCGCCGCGTGGAAGGCGGAGCGGATACTGGCCAACGCCGCCCGGGTCGTGGCGATCGAGCTGCTCGCGGCGGCGCAGGGGCTCGAGTTCTTGCGACCCCTGAAGCCGGGGCGCGGCGTGGTCCGGACGCTCGCCGCCGTGCGGGGCCTGGTGCCACCGCTCGACGGCGACCGCCCGCTCAGCGGAGACATCGAGCGCATCGCCGCGGGCGTAGGCGGCGGAACGTTCGATCCGGGGCCGGCATGACGGCGCCGCGGATGGTACGAGCGCCGCGAGGGCCTGCCCGGACCTGCAAGGGGTGGGTCCAGGAGGCCGCGCTGCGGATGCTGATGAACAACCTGGACCCGGAGGTCGCGGAGCGACCCGAGGACCTCGTGGTGTACGGCGGCACCGGAAAGGCGGCCCGCGACTGGCCGGCGTTCGACGCGATCTGCCGCACGCTGCTCACGCTCGGCGACGATGAGACGCTGCTGGTGCAATCCGGCAAACCGGTCGGTGTCTTCACTACGCATCCCGAGGCTCCGCGCGTGCTGATCGCCAACGCGAACCTGGTGGGGCGGTGGGCTACCTGGGACGTGTTCCACACGCTCGAGCGCCAGGGTCTGATCATGTACGGGCAGATGACCGCCGGCTCGTGGATCTACATCGGCACGCAGGGCATCCTGCAGGGGACCTATGAGACGTTCGGGGCCGTCGCGCGTCGCCACTTCGGAGGCTCGCTGGCGGGACGGCTCGTGCTGACGGGGGGCCTCGGCGGCATGGGGGGAGCCCAACCGCTCGCCGCCACGATGAACGACGGAGTCTGTCTCGCCGTCGATGTCGATCCCGCGCGCGTGCAACGTCGTCTCGAAACCCGCTACCTCGATCGGTCCACCACATCGCTCGACGAGGGTCTGCGCTGGTGCGACGAGGCCAAGCGACGAGGCCGGGCGCTGTCGGTCGGGCTCGTGGGCAACTGCGCCGACGTGCTCCCGGAGCTGGTGCGGCGCGGGTACGTCCCCGACGTCCTGACCGATCAGACCTCGGCGCACGATCCGCTCAACGGCTACATCGCCACCGGCCTGACGCTCGCGGCGGCGACGGAGCTGCGGCGCCGCGCCCCCGAGGAGTATCTCGCGCGGTCGGTCGCGAGCATCGCGGCCCACGTGCAGGCGATGCTCGCGCTCAAGCGCCGGGGTGCGGTGACGTTCGACTACGGGAACAACATCCGGACGCAGGCCAGAGACGCCGGCGTCGCGGATGCGTTCGACATCCCCGGCTTCGTGCCCGAATACATCCGGCCGCTGTTTTGCGAGGGGAAGGGGCCATTCCGCTGGGTGGCGCTCTCGGGCGACCCGCGAGACGTGGAGCGCACCGACCGCCTGGTGTTGGAGCTCTTTCCCGAGGAGGGCCACCTGCGCCGCTGGATCGAGCTGGCGCGGGAACGGGTCGCGTTCCAGGGACTTCCCGCCCGCATCTGCTGGCTGGGGCAGGGCCAGCGTGCCCGCTTCGGGTGTGCGCTGAACGACCTGGTGAAGCGGGGAGACCTCGCCGCACCGGTGGTGATCGGGCGCGACCACCTCGACACGGGCTCGGTGGCCTCGCCGTTCCGTGAGACCGAGGCGATGCGGGACGGATCCGACGCGATCGCCGACTGGCCAATCCTCAACGCGCTGCTCAACACGGCGTCGGGCGCGGGCTGGGTGTCGTTCCATCACGGTGGCGGCGTGGGCATCGGAAACTCGCTGCACGCGGGGCAGGTGAGCGTGGCGGATGGATCGGCCGCGGCGGGGCGACGGCTCGAGCGCGTGCTCACCAACGATCCCGGGATCGGCGTGGCGCGTCACGCGGATTCCGGCTATCCCGAAGCGATCGAGACCGCCCGCCGCCATGGCATTCGCCTCCCGATGCGCGAGGGGGAGGCGCACGACTGAAGACCCTTCTCGTCGGCGCCAGGCAGATCGTGACGTGTCGCGGACCAGCTCGTGCCCGCCGCGGTCGTGAATTGGCGGACCTGGAGGTGTTGCAGGACGCCGCGGTGCTGATCGACGGCGAGCGAATCGCCTGGGTCGGTCCGCGCTCCGAAGCTCGCGACCTCCATTCCGCATTCCGCATTCCACAATCCGCAATCGACGTGGTGGAGGTGTCGGGCGTCCTCTTCCCGGGCTTCGTGGACTGCCACACGCACGCGGCGTTCGGAGCCCCCCGGCTCGACGACCAGGAACGGCGCGCGCTGGGCGAGGACTACAAGACCATTGCCGACCGGGGTGGCGGCATCCTCCAGTCAGTGCGAGACGTCCGCGCGTGTCGCGAGGAGGACCTCCTGGCGCTCACGCGCGCGCGCGTCGCGACGCTGCTGGCGCACGGCAGCACGACGATCGAGGTCAAGTCGGGCTACGGCCTGGATCGCGCCACCGAGCTCAAGCAGCTGCGCGTGATCCGCGACGTCGGGTCGTCCGGGCGGGCGACGCTGGTCCCGACGTTTCTCGGAGCCCACGAAGTGCCCCCCGAGTTCCGCGACCGGCGTGCCGACTATGTGCGCCTATTGTGCGACGACCTGATTCCCACGGTGGTGCAGGAGCGGTTGGCCGTCGCCTGCGACGTGTTTTGTGAGCCTGGCGTGTTCGATGTCGCTCAGACGCGCACCATTCTCGAGACCGCTCGCCGGCACGGCCTCGCCGTGAAGCTGCACGCCGACGAATTCCAGGGCTCGGGCGGCGCCGAGCTCGGCGCCGCGTTGCGCGCCGCGTCCGTCGATCATCTCGCCGCCATCTCGGAGGCCGGGATTCGGGCCCTCGCGGCGAGCGATACGGTCGCAGTTCTGCTCCCGGCCACCATGGCGTTTCTGGGCAAGCACACACACGCGCCGGCCCGGCGCCTCGTCGAGGCCGGAGCCGCGGTGGCGCTCGCCACGGACTTCAACCCCGGGTCGTCGCCCACGGTGAGCCTGCCCCTGGTCATGGTGCTCGGCGTCTCGCAGCTGGGCCTGCGGCACGCCGAGGTCGTCGTGGCCGTGACGGTGAATGCCGCCGCGGCGGTGGGGCTGGCCGGGGACCGGGGTCAGATCGCGCGGGGTTTTCGCGCGGACCTGGTGTGTTGCGGCGTGTCGGACTGGCGTGAAGTCGCGTACTGGATGGGTGCAAACGTCGTAACCGCCGTCTGGACAGGAGGTTCCGCTTGTCCGCCCTCCCCGGGGCCGGTATGTTTAGGTCTCCATGTCCAAGCTTGAGAAGCAGAAGGAAAAGGCCAGGAGCCTCGAAACCAAGGACCCCCGGGGCGCGATCGAGGTGTGGCTCGAGGCGCTCAAGGCGCAGGAGGACGACGGGGAGCCGAACCCCGACCTCTCCATCTTCAATCGCGTGGGCGACCTCTATCTCAAGGTGAAGGATCCCGCCCAGGCGGCCGACTACTACGACCGGGCGGTGGACAAGTACGCCGAGCTCGGCTTCCACAACAACGCCATCGCGATGTGCAACAAGGTGCTGCGCAACGCGCCCGCGCGACAGACGACCTATCTCAAGCTCGCCAAACTGTACGCGGCCAAGGGCTTCATGGCCGAAGCGAAGCAGAATTTCCTCGAGTACGCCGAGCGGATGCAGAAGGCAGGCAAGATCCAGCAGGCGTTCGCGGCGCTGAAGGAGTTCGCCGACATCTCCCCGGAGAGCGCTCACCTGCGGACGATGCTGGAAGAGCACCTGCGGATGTATGGCGATCCGGACCGGCGGCAGGGTGGCGGGGCGGTGGCCCCGGCCAAGCCCGCTCCACCCGTAGAGCCGGCCAAGACCGGCAAACACAAGACCTCGAGCCTGGTGTTCCTCGACGTCGACGAGCCGCCCCTGCCCAGGGGCGCACCCACCGCGCGGACGGCCCCTCCGCCGAAGCCGCCGCCCGTGGCCGAGCCGGAGCCCGAGCCCGAGCTGGAGCCCGAGCCGGTGGAGGGGTTGATCGAGCCGGCTGCGGTCGAGCTGGATTCGTCGCTCGACATCGAGTCCACGAGTCTGGTGGAGGGACTCGAGCCGACGGTGCCCTCCGATGCCCTGGAAGGCTTCGAGACGACGAGCGCGGAATTCGGCGATGTGCGCCTGGACGCTGCCGACGTTCCCTCGTTGCGGGAGGACGTGAGCGTCGATGACGTGGCGCCGATCGCGGAGCTCGAGCCCACCGTAAGCGAGGACGCCAGCGCGGCCGAAGTGGAGGAAGAGCTCGAGCCGCTGCTCGATGTCGAGATCGAGTCTCCCGCGCCTCCGGTGCCCAAAGGGGGGCCGCCGGCGCCGAAGGTGTCCCCGCGGGTGTCTCCGGTGACGCCCAGGCGGCCGGGCGGTCCAGCGGCGACTCCAGCGCCCACGCCGCGTCCCGCGGTTGGGCCACCGCCACGGGGAACGGGGCCCAAACCCCCCCCGAAGTTCGAGCCGCCCCGAGCGGAGCCGCCCAAAGTGAAGCCGGTGGTGCCGAAGCGGCCGCCCGCGGCGCCGCCCAGCCGGAAGACGCTGGTGGAGGTCCCGCCCCTCGAGCTGGAGCCGGATTTCGATACTGCGGCGACCGACGACGCTCACGAGGTCGACGATCAGCCGCTCGCGAGCGAAGAGACGCCCGCGGCCGACGTGCCCGCCGGGTTCATCCAGACCGAGGCCGACACGTCGATCACGCCGTCGGGGCGCCGTTCGGCCGCGATCGATTTGGGGCTCGACGGCGTGGTGAACCAGGGGGCGGACCGGGGGTCGCTCGTCTTTGCGAACATCGAGGCGACGCCCGCGCAGCCCACGATCGAGGAGTTGGAAGCCCGGGTGGCCGACGATCCCGACGATCCCGAGGCGCACCAGGCGCTGGGCGAAGCGCTGATCGAAGCGGGAGAGCGGGGCCGGGGAATCGAGGAGTTGGACCACGCCACCACCGGGTTCGAGAACCGCGGCAACCTGCCGCACGCGCAGGATCTCGTGGACGAGATCCTGCGGCTTGACCCCAACAGCGTGCGGCACCGCCAAAAGCAGGTGGAGTTCGCCTTCAAGTCGGGCGACAAGGCGAAACTGATCGACGCGTACGTCGAGCTCGCGGACACGCTGCTGCGCAGCGACCTGCCGGACAAGGCGCGCGCAGTGTACCAGCGCGTCGCGGAGCACGATCCGGGGAACACCCGGGCCGGCGCCGCCCTGGCGATGCTGGCCCCGGTGGCGCCGGCTCCGCCGACGCCGAAGGCGAAAGCCCCCGGTCGCGCCGCCGAGCCGAAGACCGCGGCGCGCGACGCGAAGATGACGGTGCGCGACGAGGCGGCCGAGGCGGGAGAGTTCGTGGACCTGAGCGCGATGATCCTGGACGACGAGCTGCCCGCGCGCGACACGCGCATGAAGGTGGCCGACGAGGAGCCGACCGGCGACGAGGAGCAGGACTTCCAGGACATGCTCCAGCGCTTCAAGCAGGGAATCGACGAGAACATCGACGAAGCCGACTTCCAGGCGCATTACGACCTGGGTGTGGCCTTCAAGGAAATGGGGCTGCTCGACGAGGCGATCGCCGAGCTGCAGAAAGCGCTGCGCGCCTCGGAAGGGAGGCTTCGCAGCTCGGAGGCCCTGGGCGTGTGCTTCGTGGAAAAGGGCGCCTTCGTGGTGGCGGAGTCGATTCTGCGGCGCGCCCTCGACCTGCCGGCGGCGGGCGATCAGGAGCGGCTCGGCATCCTCTACTGGCTGGCTCGGGCGCTCGAGGAGCAGGGCAAACGGGTCGAAGCGCGCGACCTGTATGGCCGGGTGTTCGCCGTGGACATCCGATTCAAGGACGTCGGCGCGCGCGCCAAGGCGCTCGCCAAGGCGAAGTGACGTGAGCCAACAGCTCGCCCGCGCCACTCTCGGCGACATCCAGCGTCCGGTCGCCGAAGACCTGGAGCGCGTCGCGGAGGAGCTGCGACGCATCATCGCGGCCGCCTTCCCGGTCATCGCCGAGGTCAACGAGCACTTACTGCGGATGAAGGGCAAGTTGTTCCGGCCCACGCTGCTGCTGCTCGCGAGCCGGGCGGCGGGCGCCGACGAGCCGCGCGGCGTGACGCTCGCGGCGGTGGTGGAGCTGATTCATCTCGCCACGCTGGTGCACGACGATTCGGTGGACCATTCCGTGCTGCGGCGCGGCATGCCGACCATCAACGCGCTGTTCTCCCATCAGATCGCCGTGATCATGGGAGACTACCTCTATTCCCGCGCGATCATCGAGCTCGTGCGCCTGGCGGACCTGGAGCCGTTGCGCGTGTTCGCACGGGTGACGAACGAGATGACGGTCGGCGAAATGCGCCAGCTCGAGGCGCACGACAAGCTCTCCTACGGTGAGGAGCAGTACGACCAGCTGATCCGGGCGAAGACGGCGTCGCTGCTCTCCGGCGCGTGTGAGGTCGGGGCGTTGCACGCGCCCGCGCCCTATCGGGAGGCGCTCGCCCGGTTCGGGATGCAGCTGGGAATGGCGTTCCAGATCGCGGACGACCTGCTGGACTACACGGCGGCCGAGGCCGTGACGGGGAAGCCGTCGGGGCTCGACTTGCGGGAGCACAAGGTGACGCTGCCGCTGATCGCCGCGCTGGGCGACATGGCGCCGGCCGACCGCCGGCTCGTGGCCGAGCTGATGGGGACCCCCGAGCCGCCCGACGCGCTGGTGGCGGAAGTCATCCAGCGGGTGGCCGTCGCGGGCGGCCTGGACTACGCCCGGCGCCGTGCCCTCGAGCTGGCGCAACAGGCGGAGGCGGAGCTCGAGGTGCTCCCGGCGTCGCCGGCCCGCGACGCGCTGCGCGACAGCATTGCGTACGCCGTGGAGCGGCGCAGCTAAGCCGTGGCGCAAGGCCCGCGCAGGCCGCTATTTTACTTCGGAGTGCTGGCCACCGGCTTCGTGGTGGGGGGGTTCCTCCACTCGCTGCTGCGGCGCTTTCTGCCGCAGGGGCCGGCAAAGGACATCTTCACCTGGGCGGTGACCCCGACCGTGGGGCCGGTCCACATGGACCTGCTGGTGGTGTCGGTCACGCTCGGGCCGATCGGGTTCGACGTATCGCTGCTCGCTCTGGTGGGCGTCGCACTGGCGTACTACGTCGCCCGGTCGATCTTCTGACGCGAGGCGTCTATGTTCGGGGACCTGTCGTTCAGCCACATTCTGATTCTACTGTTCGTGCTCGTGCTGGTGTTCGGCGCGAAACGGATTCCGGAGATCGGATCGTCTCTGGGACAGGGAATCAAGGAGTTCAAGCGGAGCCTGAAGGAGGCCACCGGCGATGACCAGCCGCTGGCGCCGCCGCGCAGCGTGCAGCCGCCCGCCGCGTCGGGCTCCGTTCCTTCCGGCGGCGATCCGAAGCGCCTGAGCGACTAGCTCTCGCTCGCGGCCGCCGTGGGACGGAAGATTTCGTTACGGCGGTCCACGATCGTCGCCTTGGCGCGCAGGGCGGCGAGGTACTGCTGGATGCGCGCTTGCTCGATCGGTCGTACCAGCGCCTCCCGTTGCTGATCGCGTTGCTTCCGCCACGCGGCCGAATCGGCGGTCGTCCGGGCGATCCCCTGTAAGAGGAAGAACCCCGTCTCACCGGCGATCAGAGGACTGCGCTCCCCGGGGCGCAGCGCGAACGCCGCACCGAGCACGACCGGGTTGCGCGTGAACTCCGGTCCGGCGGTCACGCGCGTGAACGGTCCCTCTTTCTGCACCCGCAGGGCCCGCCCCCGACCGGCGGCGAGGAGATCGGTCGCGTCGTGCAGCTCTCGCGCCACCTGCTCGGCGTGCTCCCGGGCCAATGTCTTTTTCTTCTCGTGGCGCGCCTCGTCGAGCACCCGGCTGCGCAGCTGCGCCAGCGGCGGGACGCCGGCCGGCTCCAGGGAGTCGAGGCGGAACACGTAGCTGGCCCGCGGCCCGTCGATCACCGGGCTCGTTTCCCCGAGACGAGCGTCGAACGCCCATACGCTCACGTCGGGCACGGGCCCCTCGGCGAGCACGAGCCGCTCGCCCTGCACGAGCTTGGGCGCCCGCGCCAGCGGCAGGTTGAGTACGTGCGCGGCGCTGTCGAGCCTGTGGCCATCGGTTTGATCCCCCGCCACCCGGTCGAGGGTGTCGGTGCGCGCGTCGACCGCGTCGAGATGCTTCCCCTGGAGTGCGATCGCCACCAGGATGTGTCGCACGTGCACCGAATCACCCTTCGCGGCGTCGATGCGAATCAGGTGATACCCGAATGCCGACAACACTGGTTGGCTCAGGACGCCCACGGGGAGAGAATGCAGGGCGGCGACGAACTTCGCGTCGAACCCCCGCTCGTTGCGCCTTATCCAGCCGAGGTCGCCGCCCCGCGCCCCGCTCCCCGAGTCCGACGATTCCTTCTTGGCGACGTCTTCGAACTTGGCCTTTCCGCTCGCGAGTCGGGCCCGCAGCGCCCGCACCCGGGCGAGCGCGGCCGCCGTATCCGGGGCGTCGGCGATGCGCGGCTGCGCAACGTAGCTGAGCCACGCCGCGGCCGGCCGCTTGAAGTCGCTCTGGTGCGTCTCGTAGTAGCGCTCCAGCTCGGCGTCCGACATGCGCACCAGCGAGTCGGGCATGTCTTCGGGTCGCACGGCGAGCACCGCGACGGTGACCGACTCGTGCTGGTCGCGCCAGATGCGCCACAGCTTGGCGTCGGACACGTACACGTCGGCGGTGAGGTATTCCTGCAGCTTGCGCTGGGGGAGGTAATCGCGGTACAGCTGCTCGATCTGCCCGGTGAACTCGGGGCCCGCGCTCGACAGATAGCGCTGCCACTTGGTGATGTCGAACTGGCCGTTGGTCTGAAAGGTCGCCTCTTGCAGCACCTGCTGCAGGATTTGCGGAGGGGGCCCGCTGCGCGCCGCCTGGATGATCTCCCCGTCCGAGACCGTGATCCCGAGGCGGCGGTACGCGCGCTCCAGCAGGATGTTGTGGATGAACTGATCCGCCACCTGGTTCTGGATCTGCTGCTCGTCCTCGCGGCTGAGGCGCCCGCCCCCCTGTTGCCGCCGGTACTGCTCGAGGGCCGCCTGGTACTGTAGTTGGAACGGCTGCGAGCGCACGACCTCGCCGTTCACCTTGAGCACCACGTCTTTGCCGCCGCCCAGGATGTCGGTGACTTGACCGATGGCCAGCCAAGCGACGAACGAGATGGCCAGGACATAGAACACAGGCTTCACGATGGCGCGCATCGAGCGCATCATAGAGAGCGAAACTCCGGGCGAGGGCAGGCGCGAAGGGACTTAAGTCTAAGAACGACAACGTGAAAACTCAAGCGACTCGCGTCGTTTCCAATTGACAGCGCGCCTGAGCAAACACTATCTTCGTCCAATTCCCACAACCACTTAGGCCGTGGCCTACACCAGCGAGATAGAAAAGCTCGAAAAGCGATGGGCCGAGAATCCAAAGGGGCGGAATTTCGCGCCCTTGGCCGACGCCTATCGCAAAGCGGGAGAACTAGATAGAGCCATCGAGCTGTGCACGGCGGGCCTCGAGCGGCACCCCGATTACGTCAGCGCCCACATCGTCTTCGGGCGCTGCCTCATGGACCAAAAAAACGACCCCGGTGCCTCCGACGTGTTCCGCAAGGTCCTCGCGCTCGATCCGGAGAACGTGCTGGCGCTCAAGATCCTGGCCGACATCGCCGAGCGCGGCCACCGCTACGACGAAGCGGTCGATTGGCTGACCCGGTTGCTCTCGGCCGACCCGATGAACGGGGAGGCGGCGGAGGCGTTGACCCGTGCCAGGAGCAAGGCGGCGCACTCCGCTGCGAAATCGGCCCCCCCGCTCGCTGAGGCGCCCGCCCACGCTGCGGCACCCGAGCCAGTGGTGCGACTGGTGCCTGCCCCGGCGCCCGGGCTCTCGTTCACCGCGAAGCGGCCGCCGCCGCCGCCCCCGCACCACCCCCCGCCGCCCCTGCCTCCGCCGCAGCGAGACTTCGTCGTAGAGCACGAATCGGAGAGGGACGTAGCGGAGGCCGTCCCGGCCAAGGCCGGGGCCCCTGCGGGCGATATCGAGACGTTCGACGGCACGCTCGATTTCGACTCGGTGGCGCATGACGCCGCCAAGGCGGAGGGGCTCGAGGTGCAGGAAGAGGTGGAGCTCAAGCCGCAGGACCTGGTGGTGGAGGGCCTGGCGCACACGCAATACGAAAGCGGGACATTCGCGCCGCCGCCCGGAGGTTCGGAGTCCGACGACGAGTTGTCGACGATCGACCTGCCGCTGATCATGCCCGATGACGAACCTGCGCCACCCGTCGCGCCCGCGACCCCTGCCGCGGTGACGCTGTCGGACGACGACGGCGCGGCCGACACGGCGGCCCTGTCGCGCGCCGAGCCCGTCGTCACCGAGACCATGGCGGAGCTGTATCTGCGTCAAGGGCACCCGGACGATGCGCTGCGCGTCTATCAGGCGCTGCTCGCCCAGCGACCAGGGGACCCACGGTTGCGGGCCCGGGTCGATGGCCTGGCGTCGGGCGAGTCCGGAGCGAGAGGCCGCGGAACCGGGGAGTCGGTACAGACTTTCCTGCGGAGGATCCTGGCGGGCCGGCCGCCGCTGCGGGGCGAGGACGCCACGCCCGGTCCGGAGCCACTGCTTGCGCCGGAGTCCCCGGGCTCACCCCTCGACCGTGCCTTCGCGATCGCGCCGCCGGAGCCCGATCCGGAGCCCGAAATCTTCGCGCCCGGCGAGGCCAGCCGGCCGGCCGACGACAGTATCACGCTCGATTCCGTGTTCGGGGAGGAAACCCCGAGGGGCGGCGTTGCTCCGGCGGAGGCGCCCGCGACGCCCGCGGAGCCGGCACCCACGAGCCCACCCCCGGCCGGCGGGTTTTCGTTCGACCAGTTCTTCAGCCCGCCCCCGGCGCCGGGGGCAGGCGGTGCGGCCCCGCCGGCCGAACGAGGCGCGGCGACTCCGGGGCCGGCCCGCGGCTCCGGCTCGCGGCCGCGGCCGCCGATGGAGGACGAGGGCGACCTCGATCAGTTCCAGGCCTGGCTCAGGGGCCTCAAGTCCTAGTGCACATCGCCGTGCTGAACGGCCCGAACCTGAATCTGCTGGGCGAGCGCGAGCCGGAGCTGTACGGCCGGACGACCCTCGCGGAGATCGAGGCCCGCACGCGCGAGCGCGCGCGCGCGCTCGGCATCGACGTGTCCTGGACGCAAACGAATCACGAGGGCGAGCTGGTCGACGCGATCCAGCGGCTCAAGGGCAAGGCGGACGGGCTGGTCATCAACGCGGCGGCGTACACGCACACCAGCCTCGCCGTGCGCGACGCGCTGCTCGCGGTGCGCGTGCCGTTCGTCGAAGTGCACCTCTCCAACCTGTTCGCCCGGGAGCCGGAGCGGCGCCGCTCGATGCTCGCGGATGCCGCGGTGGGCATGGTGACGGGGTTCGGCGCCGAGAGCTATCGGCTGGGACTCGAGGGCCTGGTCGGGTATCTCCAGGCCCGCCATGGCCCCTGACCGGCGGCGCACGCGTCAGGAGGCGCTCGTGCGGGCGCTCGACGCCGAGGGGCTGGACGGGCTGCTCGTCGCCTCGCGCGCCAACATTCGCTACCTCACGGGGTTCTCCGGCTCGGCGGCGCTGGTGGCCGTGACGCGAGGCGACGTCCTGCTCGTGACGGATTTCCGTTACGACGAGCAGGCCCGCGCCGAAGCGGGCGCGGTGGCGCGTGTCGAGGTCGAGGGCACGAGCGTGTGGGACCGCTTCTTCCGGGAGCTCGCGACGCTCGGTCCACTCAGCGAGGTCGGGTACGAGGCCCACGCGCTCACGGTGCACGACGCCCGGCGCTTCGCCGAGCCGGGTAAGCCCTGGCGCTGGCGGCCGGTCACCGAGCTGGTGGAGCGGCTGCGTGCGGCGAAAGACGCGGGTGAAGTCGCGGCGATCCGCGGGGCCGCGCTGCTCGCCGGCGAAGCCCTGCGCCGGACCCTGGTGCAGGTGCGTCCGGGCATGACCGAGCTGGCCATCACCGGTCTGCTCGAGGGGGCGCTGCGCCGGCTGGGGAGTGAGGGCCACCCCTTCGCGACCATCGTGGCCTCGGGGCCCCGCAGCGCGCTGCCGCACGCGCGCTCCAGCGCGCGCGTCGTGGCGGTGGGCGAGTGGCTGCTGCTGGACTTCGGGGCTCAGGTGGACGGCTACTGCGCCGACATCACGCGCACCGTGGTCGTGGGAGCGCGGGCCAGCGAGCGGCAGCGCGCGCTGTACGGGGTCGTCTACGATGCGCAGCGCAGCGCGCGCGGCGGCGTGCGCGCGGGGATGAGCGGGCGGGACGCCGACGCACTGGCGCGCGAGCCGATCACGGCGCGCGGCTTTGGCGACGCGTTCGGGCACTCACTCGGCCACGGGCTCGGGCTCGAGGTGCACGAGGCTCCGCGCCTGTCGAAAACCAACGCCGAGGCGCTGCCGGGTGGCGCCGTAGTCACCCTCGAACCGGGTGTGTATCTGGCCGGCGAAGGGGGCGTGCGCATCGAGGACGACGTGCACCTCCCCCCGGACGGCGGCGCGGCGGAGCTCCTGTCCGACGGGCTGACGGACCTCGTGGAGGTCGTGTAACTTGGACCCCATGAACCTCGATATCATCGCCCAGCTGGTGCAGATCCTGAGGGATGCGCCCGAGCTCGGAGCAATCGAGGTCCGCCGGGGTTTGTTCGGGTCGTGGTCGTCGGTCCGGGTCACTAAAGCCGGGCACCAGGCGAACGCCGGGGCCGGTGATCACGCGGTAGTGGCCCACGGCTCGCCGGGCACGCTTCCCGCTTCCTCCTTCCCTCCTGCTCAGGTGGGGGAAGGGGGACGAGGGAAGGGGGAAGTCGCTCCTCCGACCCCGCTGCTCGAGATCAAGTCCCCCATGGTGGGGACGTTCTACACGGCCCCCGAGCCGGGCGCCGGGCCCTACGTCAAGGCCGGCAGTCGGGTGGCGCCGAAGCAGGTGGTGTGCATCATCGAAGCGATGAAGATCATGAACGAAATCGAATCCGAGGTCGCGGGCGTCATCCGGGAGGTGCTGGTGGAGAACTCCCAGCCCGTCGAGTTCGGACAGGCCCTTTTCCGAGTAGACCCCCATGCCTGAAGCTCCCCAGAGCGGCCAAGCGACCTTCAATTTCAAGGCGGCGATCACGCACATGGTCCAGCGCAATGCGTCGGACCTGCTGCTGAAGGTGGGCCGGCCGGCGACGATCCGCGTGAACGGCGAGCTGGTGGCGCTGGAGAGCGCTCCCCTCAAGCCGGAGGAGCTGAAGTCGCTGGCCGAGCAGATCATGACCCCGCGTCAGGTGAAGGAGTTCGCCGAGCACAAGGAGGCGGACTTCGCCATCGGCGTGCCGGGGGTGGGTCGATTCCGGACCAACGTGTACCAGCAGCGCGGCACGGTGGCGTTCGCGTTCCGGGCGATTCCGTACGAGGTCAAGACCATTCGCGACTTGAACCTGCCACCGGTGCTCGAGGAGATCGGGCTGCGGCCGCGCGGCCTGGTATTGGTGACGGGCGTGACGGGGTCGGGCAAGTCGACCGCGCTGGCGGCGATGATCAACCACATCAACACCAACCGCCGGGTGAACATCATCACGATCGAGGACCCGATCGAGTTCCTGCACCGCGACAACCTGTCCAACATTTCGCAGCGCGAGGTGGGGAACGACACGCTCTCGTTCAACGCGGCGCTGCGCCACGTGCTGCGGCAGGCGCCGGACGTGATCCTGATCGGCGAGATCCGGGATATGGAGACGCTCGACACGGCGCTCAAGGCGGCCGACACGGGGCACCTGGTGTTCTCGACGCTCCACACGACGGACGCGACCCAAACGATCAACCGCGTGATCTCGTTCTTCCCCCCGCACCAACACGACGAGGTGCGGCACCTGCTGTCGACGGCGTTGCAGGCGATCGTGTCGCTGCGGCTCGTGCCGCGCAAGGACGGCAAGGGCCGGGTCCCGGCGTCCGAAGTGCTGATCAACACGGCCGCCGTGCAGGAGAACATGCGCGATCTGACCAAGTCGCTTTCCATTCCCGACCTCATCGCGCAGGGCTCCGTGCAGTACGGGATGCAGAGCTTCGATCAGTCGCTGTTCCACTGGTACCAGCAGGGCATGGTCAGCTACGAGAGCGCGATCTTCTACGCCACGAACCCGAGCGAGTTCGCGCTGAAGGTGTCGGGGGTCGATTCGGGGGAGAGCCAGTCGTTTGGCGGGACCACGGCCGCGGCGGGCCTGCGCGGCGACATCACGCCCTGATGTTCAAGAAGGTACTGATCGCCAACCGCGGGGAGATCGCCCTGCGGGTGATCCGTGCGTGCAAGGAGCTGGCCATCGAGACGGTGGCGGTCTACTCCGAGGCGGATCGCGACAGCCTGCACACGCGGTTCGCCGACGACGATGTCTGCATCGGGCGGGCGCCGGCTCGCGACAGCTACCTGAACATCCCGCGGATCATCGCCGCGGCCGAGATCACGGGGGCGGACGCCCTCCACCCTGGGTACGGCTTCCTTGCGGAGAACGCCGAATTCGCCGACATCGTGCGCACATCGAACATCACCTTCGTCGGCCCGACGGGCGACCAAATCCGCCAGATGGGCGACAAGGCGGCGGCGCGCAAGCTGGCCCAGCGACTCAAGGTGCCGACCGTGCCCGGCTCGCCCGGCCCGGTGGAGGACGCCGACGCGGGGCTCAAGCTGGCCGAGAAGCTCGGCTTTCCGGTGATCATCAAGGCGGCGGCGGGCGGAGGCGGGAAGGGGATGCGGGTGGCGCAGGACGGGGAGCAATTCCCGCAGGCGTTTTCGCTGGCCAAGCAGGAGGCGCTGGCGGCCTTCGGCTCGGACGAGGTGTATCTCGAGAAGTACCTCGCCCGGCCGCGGCACATCGAGATCCAGATCATGGGCGACACGCACGGCCGGATCATGCACCTGTGCGAGCGGGACTGCTCGGTGCAGCGGCGCCACCAGAAGCTCGTCGAGGAAGCGCCGAGCCCGGCCGTGGATGCGACGCTGCGCCAGGACATCGGCGACTCGGCCGTGCGGCTCGCCGAAGCGATCGGCTACGTGGGAGCGGGGACGATCGAGTTCCTGCTCGACGAGGACGGCGCCTTCTATTTCATGGAGATGAATACCCGTATCCAGGTCGAGCATCCCGTGACCGAGATGTGCACGAACTTCGATCTCGTCAAGGAGCAGATCCGCGTGGCCGCGGGCGAGCCGCTGTCGTTCGTGATGAACGGCAACCGGCTGCGGGGGCATGCCATCGAGTGCCGGGTGAATGCGGAAGATCCGGCGCACAATTTTCAGCCGAGCCCCGGGACGATTACGGCGTACCACCCGCCCGGCGGACCCGGCGTGCGCGTCGATACCCACATCTACGCGGGCTACACGGTGCCGCCGTTTTACGATTCCCTCCTGGCGAAGGTGATCGTGCACGGGAACACCCGGGCGGAGGCGCTGGCCCGCATGCGCCAGGCGCTCGACTCGTTTATCATTGAAGGCGTGACCACGACCATTCCCTTCCTCAGTCGGGTCATGCGCCATCCCGACTTCGTCGCGGGCCGCGTGGACACCAAGTTCCTGGAGCGCGAGCCGCAGCTGCTCCAGCCACCCGCATGAAGATCGACGTCCACTTCACGCCGCTCGGCCTCGGCGCGGGGGATCTGGCCGGCCGGGGCGTCGTCGTCGTCGATGCCCTGCGCGCCACGACCACGATCATCACCGCCCTGGCGAACGGCGCCAAGGCGGTCATTCCCGCCGCCACGTCCGAAGAGGCGGTCCGCCTCGCGTCGAACCTCGAGAAGGACGGCGTGCTGCTCGCCGGCGAGCGCCGCAGCGTGAGGATCGAAGGCTTCGCGCTGGGCAACTCGCCGCGGGAGATGGTGCCCGCGGCGGTGGCGGGCAAGACGATCGTGCTCGCCACCACGAACGGCACGCCCGCCCTGGTCGCGGCGCAGGGCGGGGAGCCCGTGCTGGTGGGCGCTCCCGTCAACTTCAAGGCCCTGGTCGAGCGCGCCCGGGCCGTGCTGCTCGAGCCGCGCGATCTGGTGATCATCTGCGCCGGCCGCGAGAAGCAATTCGCCATCGAGGACGCCTACACGGCGGGCCGCGTGATCAAGGCCGTGAAGAAGGGTCTCCGCAAGCTCGTCTTGAACGACGCCGGACGCGCCGCCCTCGCCCTCACCGATGAGCTGACGAGCTGGACAGAGGCGCTGGAGGGGTCCGAAGCGGCGCATCAGCTCGGCGACGTCGATCTGGAAGAGGACGTCGCGTTCGCCGCCCGGCCCGACCGGTTCGGCGTCGTCCCGACCTACGCGGACCGCCGTATCACATGAACGCGAAGGCGCGCCAGGAGCTGGTCGGTATCGGCGCCCTCGTCGTCGGGCTGTTCCTCGGACTCACGCTGCTGCGTCTCCCCGTCACCGGGAGCTGGGGCGGCCGCATCGGCTCGTTGCTGTGGCGCACGCTCGGCGCGGGCTCGGCGGTGCTGCCGTTGCTCGGAATCGGGTGGGCGCTGGCGGCGTTCGAGCGCCTGGGGCGCCTGTCGTCGGCGCGGACGGCCGCGCTCGGCGTGGGACTCGTGCTGCTGCTGCCCTACGGCATCGGGACCGTGACGGGCGCCCGCTTCCCGGCGGACTACGCGCTGTGGAGCCCGACCCAGCGGCTCGTCGGGGTAGCGCCCGCGCTCGTCGCGCACGGCATCCATCAGGCGGTGGGCACAGCGGGGGGCGCCCTCGTCGGCCTGTTCGCCCTGTCGGCGCTTGGCATCCTCACCGTTGGCTGGCATCCGCTCGTCGCGCTACGGACACGGGAAACGGGAATCGGGAAACGGGAAACGGAAAAGGCCAAGCCCAAGCCCAAGCCCGTAGAGAACGAACCGCCGCAGCCCGCATTGTCCTCCACGTTTCCCGTTTCCCGTTTCCCGAAGGACCGGAAGCAGAAGAGCGCACCGGTCTCCAGACCGCCGCAGATCGCGGCCGGCGTTTTGATACCGCCGATCGAGCTGTTGAACCCCGCCCCTCCGGAGGATGGCGAGGCCGGGCTCGTACAGATCGAGCAGATGGGCCAGAAGCTCATCGAGACGCTGCAGACGTTCCGTGTGGAAGGATCGATTGCCGGACGCACCGTAGGGCCGGTGGTGACGCAGTACGAGGTGGCGCCGGGCCCCGGCGTGAAGGTGGGGCGGATCGCGGCGCTGGCCGACGACCTGGCCCTCGCGATGCGGGCGCCGTCGCTGCGGATCGTGGCGCCCATTCCGGGCAAGGCCGCAGTCGGGATCGAAGTGCCCAATCCCATCCCGCGCATGGTGCACGTGCGCGAGCTGATCGAGGGCGCCGATTACCAGCGGGCGAGTCGCGCCCTGCCGCTGGGCCTGGGGAAGAATCTCGAGGGCGAGCCGGTGATCGCGGACCTCACCAAGATGCCGCACCTCCTGATCGCCGGCGTCACGGGCTCCGGGAAGTCGGTATGCATCAACACGATCATCACCAGCCTGATCTACACGCACCCACCCGAGCGGTTGAAGCTGCTGATGATCGACCCGAAGATGGTCGAGCTCTCGATGTACGAGAAGCTGCCTCACCTGGGTCTGGCGGTCGTGACCAACCACCACAAGGCCGCGAGCGTGCTCAAATGGGCCGTGTGGGAAATGGAGCGGCGCTACCGCCTGCTGCACGCCAACCACGCCCGCAACATCGTCGACTTCAACAAGAAGGTCGAGGACAAGAAGCCCCTCAAGGGGCCGCGCGAGACGCTCGCGACGCAGGCCGGAATCCAGAAGGAGCTACCGCTCGACGGTGAGTACACGGGCGGCGTCGTCCCGTACATCGTGCTGATCGTGGACGAGCTCGCGGACCTGATGCTCACGGTGCAGGGCGAAATCGAGACGCCCCTCGCCACGCTCGCGCAGAAGGCCAGGGCGATCGGGATCCACTTGGTGCTCGCGACCCAGCGCCCCTCCGTGAACGTGATCACCGGCCTCATCAAGGCGAACTTTCCCTGCCGCGTCGCCTTCCGGGTGTCGGCCAAGGTGGACAGCCGCACGATCCTCGACCAGAACGGCGCGGAGACGCTGCTTGGCAACGGCGACATGCTGTTCCTGCCGCCCGGCAAGAGCGAGCCGTTGCGGGTGCAGGGCGCGTTCATCTCGACGGAGGAGACGGAGCGCCTGATGGACTGGTACAAGGCGCACGCCGCGCGTGCGGTGGCGCCCGCGGGCGCGAGCATCGACGAGCAGGTCGCGGCGCTCGAGCAAGCGGAGAAGGCGGGGGAAGAGGGGCGAGGGACGGGGGACGAGGGCACGCCGGGCGAGCGGGACTCCCTGTTTCGCCAGGCCGCGGAAGTGTGCATCCAGAACCAACTCGGCTCGACCTCGCTGCTGCAGCGGCGCATGAGCATCGGCTACGGGCGCGCCGCGCGCATTATCGATCAGCTCGAGCTGGCCGGCATTCTCGGCCCCGCCAATGGATCCAAACCGCGCGATGTGCTGGTCGGCCTGGACGAGCTGGATGAGATCTGTCGCGCTTAGTGCTCCGTTATGAAACCCCTAAAATCCGAAAAAACCCCAAAACGACTTGCGCGGTCGGCCACTGCGATGTACTATCGCAGCGGTGCCGTGGGGCTGCCAAGCGTGCGGCGACGCCACGATTGTGTGTCGCGGTGACACGGGCCCGCAGCACCAGCGCAGTTCACATCGCTGCTCAGAGCAAACCCGTCGAAAGACGGTGACGCAGAGTCACGGGACTACGGCGACGCGACGTCGCTAGGTCCGCCGGGCCGCCAGCGAAATGACCTCAGGGTCTTCGCTGGCGGCCCCTTCGTTTTTGGTGCCCGCCCCCGACCCCTCGACGTGATGTGAAAGGACGCTCTCGTCCATGCCGTTCGGGTTCAAGCTGTCGCACCGTCTTTCGCTGACCAAAGCGGCGGTTGGTACTATCGCCGTGCGCGTTCGCCGCACGGCGGATTGCCCCCCCCGCCGCGTAGTCCATACCCCCCATTCCTCTGTCGCCGCGCCCGCTGCCTCCGGGCAGCGCGCGAGCGCCATGGAGCAGACACCATGACCTTCTTGCACAAGCTGGCGCACCGACTGGCGCGCCTCAAAGGCCGCAGCACCGGGGTCGCTCTGACGCTGCTCGCGACGGCGATCGGGGGCGCGTGCGAGAAACCTCTGGCGATCACCGGTTCCGGAACGATCGAGGTCGCGCTGTTCACAGTCTACCCACACACCATGACGCTCCGCACGGGTCAGACGGCCGATTTCATGGCCGTGGCGCTAGCGAGCAGCGGTGACACGGTCGCCGTCGCGGTGACGTGGAGCGCCGCCAGCGGCGCCATCATGGATACCACCAGCAAAGGCGGCCGCCATTACGGTACGTACAAGGCCGGCTCGGACACGGGCAAGGTGAAGCTCATCGCCACCGCTCAACCAGGCAACATGTCGGACACGGCGACGGTGGCGGTGACCCTGCCACCGGTCTCGGCGGTGAGCGTGAGCCCGGCGTCGGCGAGTGTGCAGCCCGGGCAAACCGTACAACTGACGGCGACAGCTTGGGACTCGGCCGGTAACGTGCTCACGGGGAGAACCGTGAGTTGGTCGAGCAGCAATTCCAACGCGGCGACGGTGAGCAGGACGGGTCTCGTCAGCGGCGTCACGGCGGGGTCTGCGACGATCACGGCCACGAGCGAGGGGAAGAGCGGGACGGCCGCGGTGACGGTGACGACCGCGCCCGTGGCCTCGGTCACGGTCACTCCGTCGTCGGCGACCGTGTCGGTCGGGCAGACCGCACAGCTCACGGCGACTCTCAAAGACGCGAGCGGCAATGTCTTGTCGGGGCGCGCCGTGACGTGGTCGAGCAGCGACACCACGATCGCGCGAGTCAGCGGCGGTGGCGTGGTGACGGCAGTCGCGACCGGGTCTGCGACCATCACGGCCACGAGCGAAGGACAGAGCGGTACGTCGTCGGTCAGTGTCACACCCGTCTCGGTAGCCTCGGTGACGGTCACTCCGGCGTCGGCGGGCGTGCAGGTCGGCCAGACGGTGCAGTTGACCGCGACGCTCAAGGACGCGAACGGCAACACCCTGTCAGGTCGCGTGGTGACGTGGGCGAGCAGCAATTCCGGCGTCGCGAGCGTGAGCGCCAGCGGCCTGGCGACGGCCAAGGCGGCGGGCACGGCGACGATCACCGCGACGAGCGAGGGCAAGAGTGGCACGTCGTCTGTCACGGTGACGAACGTCCCGGTGACGTCGGTGACGGTCAATCCGGCGTCGGCGAATCTGCTGGTCGGACAGACCGTGCAGCTTACCGCGACGCCCAAGGACGCGAGCGGTAACACCTTGTCGGGTCGCGTGGTCACGTGGGCGAGTGGCAACACCGGTGTAGCGAGTGTGAGCGGCAGCGGGTTGGTTACCGCGAAGGCCGCCGGCTCAACGACGATTACCGCGACGAGCGAGGGGCAGAGCGGGACGGCCGCCATCACGGTGACCGCGCCGCCGCCGGGGAGTTGCGTCAGCGCATGCCACTACGTCGATGCCGCGTCCGGCAACGACGCGAATGCGGGGACGAGCGCGGCTCCCTGGCGCACGATCCAGCACGCGGCCGACGTGACGAACCCCGGGGACACCGTGATCGTCAATGATGGGGTGTACACCGGGGGTGCCAACGTCGTGACGATCGGCCGCAGCGGCACCGCCGCGGGCTGGCTCGTGTTCCGCGCCGCGCACCTGTGGGGCGCCGTGATTGACGGGCAAAACAACAGTTCCACCACCGGCTTCGAGATCAACGGGAATTACATCCGCGTCCAGGGCTTCGAAGTCCGCAACACAAACCGCTACGGCTTCGACGCCTACGGGGGCTCGGAGAGCGCCGCCGGCAACCACGACATCGACGTTTTGCAGAACCATATCCACGACGTCGGGCACATCTGCACGGGCAGCGTGGGTGGGATCGTGGGCGTGGACGCCTATTCGGATAATCTCACCATCGAGCGCAACGTCATCCACGACATCGGGCGTCTGGGGCCGGGCGAGCAGGGGTGCGTGGAGCCCAATGGCAACTGGCAGAACCACGATCACGGGGTCTACAACGGCATCGGTGACAACGTCGTGATCCGCAACAACGTGTTCTACAACCTTACGCACGGCTTCGCGATCCAGCGCTACAACGGGAACGGCGCGGTCACCAACGGGCTCACGATCGTGAACAACACCTTCGCCTTCCCGAACCCGTGGCGGGACGGTCACATCATCATCGCGACGGGTGTGAACAACCTGCTGATCGCGAACAACATCTTCTACCAGCCCACCAACGCCGGCGTGTGGTTCGACACGGGCGGCCTGACCAATGTGACGCTGTCCAATAACCTGTCGTTCGGTGCTCCCGTGAGCGAAGGCCTGTCAGGTATGACGTCCGCGGGCAATCTCGACAACGTCGACCCCCGTTTCGTGAGCGTGTCCGGGCTCGATTTCCACGTGCAATCCGGCAGCCCGGCGATCGGTGCCGGGATGACCCTGTCGAGCGTCTCGAACGACTTGGACGGCTACGCGCGGAGCGGCGCCTATACGATCGGAGCCTACCAGTTCCATTGATCTGATGCCCGTGCCGGTGCCCCGGTAGCACCGCCCAGCCCAGGGGGAGCTCGCGAGCTTCTCCTGGGCTCGGACGTTTGCGCCCCCAGCGGGCTGTGGTGGGCGCGCCACAGGTCTGCCACGGCCCTGTAGACGCCGCGGTCGGCATAGTTCTTGACCCCCTCCCCTGCCTGATGACGGCCCACCGGTTTGAGCTCCTAGACACCTTCCAACGCGGGCTCCCCGCGGGAGTGGCGGCGCAATGTGCGGGATCGTAGGGATCGTCGGCGTCGAGCGACCGGTCGACGTGGCCGCGCTCCAGCGGATGAACGATCGCCAGGTGCATCGGGGGCCCGATGGCGAGGGGTTCCTGCTCGGCTGGCCGGACGGCGGGGGAGTCCGGTTCCGGCACGCCCTCCTGCCGCACACCAACCGCTGGAACGCCGCCGCTCCCGTGAGGGTGGGACTGGGACACCGTCGCCTGGCGATTCTCGACCTGTCCGACCGGGGCCTGCAGCCCCTGACGGTGGGCGCCTGCGACGTCTGGATCGTGTTCAACGGCGAGATCTACAATCATCAGGAGCTGCGCGCCGAGCTCGAGACGCTGGGGTACTGCTTCACCACGCGCACCGACACGGAGGTGCTGCTCCAGGCCTACCGGCGGTGGGGCGAGGATTGTCTCGGCCGGCTCGACGGCATGTTCGCGTTCGCCGTCTGGGACGGGCCACGGGGCCGTCTGTTCTGCGCCCGCGATCGACTCGGGATCAAGCCGTTCTACTACGCGACGCCCCCGGGGGCGTTCATCTTCGCCTCCGAGATCAAAGCCCTGCTCGCCTACCCCGGCCTCGAGGCGACGCCCGACGACGAGGCCGTGGTGGGCTTCCTGGTCCACGCCAATTGCGATTACGGCGAGCGGACCCTGCTCACCGCAGTGAAGGCGCTGGCGCCGGCTCACGCGCTGTCGCTGGACGTGGCGACGGGGCGGTTCGCGCCGCGCGCCTATTGGCGGCTCGAGCCGGCGGCCCAGAATGGGACACGGGATGCGACCCGGATCGACGGCCTGCGCGAGCTGCTGCTGGCGACGACGCGCCGGCACCTGATCAGCGACGTGCCCGTGGGGAGCTGCCTCTCGGGCGGGCTCGATTCGTCGACGGTCGTCTCCCTGATCGGGAAGATCTGGCGCGAGCAACCGGAAGCGGCCCAGGCCCTGGGGGACACGTTCAACACGTTCACGGCGTGTTACGAGCAGCGGGAGGTCGACGAGCGGGAGTACGCGCTGGCGGTGGCGCACTCGGTCGGCGCGAACCCGCACCTCGTGTTCCCCGCACCGGACGACTTCCTCGACACCTTCGCGCGCATGGCGTGGCATCAGGACATGCCGTTCGGGGAGATGACCTACTATGCGCAGTGGCGCGTCATGCGGGCCGCGAAGGACGCGGGCGTGAAGGTGCTGCTGGACGGCCAGGGGGGCGACGAGGTGTTCGGCGGGTACGCGAAGTTCCGTTACGCCTATCTCGCGTCTCTGCTGCGATCGGGTCGGTGGGTCGGGCTGGCGAAGGAGTTCGGCGCCACCCTGCTGCAGGGCGACCGCTACGTGCTGAATATCCGCAACGGGTACCGCTACCTGCCGCGGCAGCTGCGTCGCGTGCTCGGCGTCGACTCCCTGCTCCGCGAGGCGTTACGCGGCGACTGGGATCGCGCCGTGATGGGCGAGAGCACTCCGGCGACCCGCTGGTGGCGCTATGCGTCCCACAACGGAGACGGCGCTTCGCCCGCCACCGTCATGCAGCGGATGCAGGTGGACGACATCATGGTCGATACGCTGCCGATGCTCTTGCGGATGGAAGATCGCTCCTCCATGGCGTTCTCGCTGGAGGCGCGGGTGCCGCTGCTCGACCATCATGTGGTGGAGTACGGGGTCTCCCTCCCCGACCGTCTGAAGGTCCAGAACGGCTGGAGCAAGTTCGCCATGCGCCAGGCGTTGCAGGGGATCATCCCCGACGTCGTGCGGCAGCGCAAGACGAAGCTCGGGTTCGCCGTCCCGGGTCGTCAGTGGCTGACGCGGGAGCTGCGGCCCCACGTCAGCGCGCTGATCGAGGACTCGCTCAAGTCCGCGAAGTATGTGGATCCGGAGGTGCTGCGGCGCTGGTACCGGGCGTCACCCAACGGGGGCCAGCGCGCCGAGGCCTATCTCGGGCTGTTCCGCCTGTTGTCGCTGGAGATGTGGATGCGGGCCTTCAGCCTCAGCTAGCCTCAGGACCCGCAGGCACCTCGAGGCCCGCACCCCAGGGCCAGTCGCCGTCGCCCCGGTTGACGTGCACGGCGCGGCCGGCGGGATCGGCGCTCGCGATCAGGCCGGCGAGCGCCGGTGCCGCCGCGAACAGGCACGAAGACGGGCCCGGGAGGAAGCCCGCTTCAACGAGGCCCCGGCGCCACGCATGGTGGCTCTGGTTCGAGATGATGACGTCCACGCCGCGCTGGCCTAACACGTCCGCGCTGGCCCGAATCACGGCTCCGGCATGCTCCGGGGCCGCGAACCCGTCCACGATGGTCCCAACGCGCATCGCTCCGAAGTGATCGTTGGACGCGGGCAGCGAGTCCTGCACCACGCCCCAGCCGATCGCGGTGTCGCCGCGCGACACCCGGAGCCGCAGGAACGCGGTGCCCCCGGGCGGATAGGTAGCGTTGAGGGCGGCGGCATCCCGGCCGCCGACGAAGGAGTAGTGCGGCAGGTTCGCCGCCCAGATCGCGTCGGCCCAGTCGCCGAAGCGCTCCACCAACTCGACCCGCACCATCTGGTCGCGGCGCGGGCGCGCGGTCAGCGCGCTGCCGGCGAGCTTGAGACCGAGCCAGCCCGTCCCCGTCACGGCGGCCACGTCGAGCAGGAGGGCGACGCCGGCGTGCCGCCGCAGCACGCGCAGCTCGCGGAGGAACCGAGTCGGGCGAAGCACTTTGAAGTAGAACGGGAGGGTCACGAGACGCCACCCCAGCGCTTGGTCAAGCTTGGCGATCGCCTTGTCCCGGGCGACGATGCCGAACAGCAGGGGCTCTTCCTCGAGCGCGGCCTGCAGCAACCGCGGGGCCACGGCGGCGTAGGTCGAGTCGACCACGCCTTCCGAGAGCGGCCAGTAGAAGCTCCCGACGCGCCGGTACCCGCCGACGAGGGCGGCCTCTTGTCGCTTCAGGACGAAGGCGCCGCGCACCGTATCGTCTTCGAGCAGGAGGAAGTAATCCTGCCAGACGGGGACGCCGGCCACCCGAGGAAGCCAATCGGGGACGGCGGTCTCCGGGAAGCGCCACCGCGCCCCGGCGCGCGCCAGCCGCTGGTTGAAGGCCCGCACGGAGGGTGTGAGCTCCGGGGTGAACCGCACTGCGCGACGACGTGCCGCGCGCGGGGGCCCCGACGTGGTCAGGGGCGCTCCGCCACCGCGTCCCATTCGCGCGTGGTGCGGGCGACGTAGGCCCGGTAGAGCGACGGCAGGGCGACGCGCGCCGCGACTTTGGCCCGGCGCACGAACAGGGCGCCACGCCAGCCGTGAAACGCCGCCAGGGCGGCGATACGGGAGGACGGGGTCGAGGCCTTGACGATGTAGCGGCCGAGGATCCAGCATCCGTGCACGCGGCGCGGCACGACCCAGGGCTCGGACGTGAACAGCGCGCGCAGGCCGGCGGCCGCGGCGGACTCGAGCACCTGCGGCGAGATATCGCCTCCCGGGACCGCGGCGGTGGCGCAGCGCTCGCCGAGCACCTGGGACAGCGTGTCGGCGCTGGTGTGCCATTCCTCGAGCATGCGGCGGGGCGACAGCGCGTTGAAGATGTCGGGGTGCGTGTGCGAATGGCTGCCGATCAGGTGACCGCAGCTCCGCAGGTGGCGGATGTCGGCGGCGGCCAGGAAGGTGCGGGCCCCGAGCAGATTGCTCACGATGAAGAAGTGGCCCCTCCAACCCCGGGCGCACAACGCGTCGCCGATGTCCAGCGCGCTCCTGCCGCCGTCGTCGAACGTGAGCAGCAGGTGGCGACCGGGAGCCGAGAGATCGATATCGGTGACGAGCTGTGGAGCATTCGAGACCCCCGCGAGCGCGTCGAGATCGCGGGCGAATCCCGCCACCGTGTGTTTGAACGGCCGTGCGCCCGCCCGCTGGAAGCCCGAGGCGAAGGGGTCGTCGGTGACGTCGTGATAGCCCAGGCTCGCGATCTCGAGGCGGGTCGTCATGGCGCGCCTCGCGCGGCGACGACGCGCGGCGGGCGACGCTTCGCAACCACGGCCTGCGCGCCGTTGCGAGCTCCCAGGACCGAGCGGTAGACGTCGATCACCTGCTGGGCCAGGCGACGCTCGTCCAAGTCCTGCACGGCGGCGTGCCCGGCCGCCCGGGTCCCGCGTCGCAACACCCGCTCGAGCGCGGCCGCAATGGACTCAGGCGCCTCATCGGGGCAGAGCTCGCACCCGGCCACGCCGCCGATCCGCTGCGCGACGTCGCCGACCGGCACCGACACCACGGGAAGATCGCACGCCAGGGCCTCCTTGACGGCGTTAGGTGAGCCTTCCTGCATCGACGTGAACAAGAGGGCGTCGCACGCGTTCATGAAGACGGGGATGTCCTTGTGCCACATGCCCCACGCGACGATCAGCTTGGTCGGCAGCGAGCGGTTGACGACCTCGATCGCCTCACATGCCAGCGGATAGCGCTTCCGGGGCACCGACGGGTTACCGACGAAGAGTACGAGGTGCCGGTCCAAGGGCAGACCGAGCTGGCGCCGCGCCTCGGCGCGAGGCATGGGGCGGAAGACGCTGAAATCGAGTCCCGACGGGATGACGTGCGCGTGTGCGGACGGGGGCAGAAATCGCTTCTGGTGCTCCGACACGACGATGCAGGCATCGGCGGCCCGCGCCACCACTTGGGAGACGAACTTCAAGACCCGGCCGGCCGGCGTGAGCCGGAGGTCATCGCCGACGATGCCCTCCAGGTCGTCGCCCCGAAACGTCACGACGAGTGGCAGGCGTTTCGGCAGCGCCACCAACCCACTCTGCCCGAACTGTGCGTGTACGAGATCGTAATCGCCGCGCTGCATGTGGCGGCGCGCGCCGACCCAGGCGCGCAGGTAGTTCGAGGGCCGCATGCCCGAGGCGAACGAAAACACCTCGATCTCCACGCCCGCCGCCCGCAGGGAGTCTACCTGTCGCCGGATGAACGTGGTCGTGTACCCCGGGCGGTCAGGCGGCGGCCACGCACAGGTGAGCATCAGCACCCGGATCGGGCGACCGGTACTCGTCATCGCCTCTTGAGCGCTTGGATGAGCACGTCTCGCACTCCTTCCACCCATTCGGCCACGGCCGGCCACTTGTCGCGTCGGTCCCACACTTCCAGGCGCGTGCCGGCCGGCTGGCGGCCGAAAAGCTCCTGCAGGCCCCGGGCCACCGAGGGGTAGGCCCCCGGGTACCCGCGGGGTGGCCCGGCCACGATGTAGAGGAAGCGCTTCACGTCTCCCCAGAGCCAGCGCACCGTGACGCCGTCGCGATACGCACGGGGAGCGTCGACCACCTTACCCGCGAGGAGGTCGACCCAGAGGCGGGGGAAGTCGCATCCTGCGTCGATCGCGAGCTGTAGAGACCCCCAGAACCGCCCGTTCACCTCCATGAGCCACGGGGGGTGCACGCCGTCGTCGCGGAATTCGACCATGGCCGGCCCGTGCCACCGCATGGCCTCGAGCAGCCGCTCGGCTCGCGAGCGCAGTCGCGGGTCCACCGCCACGGACCGCCGCAGGCTCGAGCCGGAGCCCGACGGTCGAATGTCCCTCAACCGTTCGTGGGCGAACCAGGCGATGGGGCGCCCGTGATCGCACACCGTGAACACGCCCTTCCCCTGCCCGGGAACGAACCGCTGGATCACGGGCCAATGCGTGCCCTGGCGGCGCGTCAGCACCGCGTGGTCGAGCCCGGCCGCGCTCGCCACATAGCAGAGGCCCGGGTCGGGAACGAATCCCAGGCCGTTCCACGCGGCCGTGAACCGGGGTTTCACGATGCAGGGGTATCCAATGGCATCCGCCGCCGCCCGGCACTCGTCAAGGGAGGCCGGGTAGCGAGTGAGTGGGATCTCCACGCCGCACGCCTCCGCAAGACGTAGGGTCGCCCCTTTGTCGAAGGCGCGCAGCGCGAGAGGCTCGGGCGCACACCCGACGATCATGTCGAGCGCTTCCCATTGTCCCCGTTCCGCGTTGCAGAGCTGGCACGCCAGCTCGGTGAGCGGCAGGACGATGCGTACGCCGTGCGCGTGCGCCCAGGCGCGGGCGGTGGCGAATCCCTGGAGTGTCTCTTCCGCGTGCCAGCAGGTGCCCGCGCAGTAGCGCGACCAGGCCGCCAGCGGCCAGCGGCGGTGGCTGGCGACGAAGACGGTATAGCCGGCCCGCCCGAGCGAGCGCACGCACGCGAGGGCGGGGTTCGAATAGCCGTCCAGGACCAGGACGCGATCCGGAACTAGCCGCTGGGGGTGCGTGTGCGCGCCGACCGTGCCGGGCCGGGGACGCTGGATCTCCCGCACCTGCTGCTCCTTGAGTGATTCCTGGGTGCTGCTCAGTCGTGCCACGCGGGTCTCCATAACGATGCGGCCGCGATGTGCCCTGTAACGGTCGTGTCCGGTCCCTGCGTCATCTGCAGCTATCGTGCAGCGCCGCCGCAGTGTCGCGCGCTTTTCGTACCCGCGTACTAATCCGTTGCGCCACCAATCATTAGGCGGTGCGACGCCGTCCAGGACGCGCCACACACAGGCAGCCTTGTCGCCGGCAGGCCACACGGGCCACGTGTGCGGAGACGCTCGCTCGGACGACGCTGGCACGCCCTTGTGGCGATTGAAGCGGCACCTAACTTGCGCGCCCCTTCGTGGCAGCGAGCGCGCCTTGGGGTAGCCCTGTGTCTGGTGTGACGTGCGAAGCCCGCTTGCCCATCTGTGGCGTCACCGCAACATCATGACCGTTCTGTGTGGTTTCTGTGCAGGAGTTGTGTGTTGAATTGTGGACGAGCGTGTTGAGCCACCAATGACGCTGCGACTGGCGGCGGTGGGCCTCGTGTTGCTGACGAGTGTGCCGGGTGGCGGGGGCCGGAGTCACTATGTGTCGCCGTCCGGCTCGAGCGCGGGCGACGGCACGATGGCACGGCCCTGGGACCTGGCGACGGGGCTGGCTGGGGGGGGTGGTCGGGTCGCGCCGCGTGACACGATCTGGCTGCGTGGCGGCACGTACCGGGGAGCGGTCGTGAGCAGCGTGCGCGGCGCTCCGGGGGCCCCCGTCGTGGTGCGGCAGTATCGCGGCGAGCGGGCGGTGATCGATGGCGCAGGGGCCACGTCTCGCACGTCGCGCGGGGACCTGTTCGTGGTGACGGGTGACTACGTGGTGCTGTGGGGTTTCGAGGTGATGGACTCCGATCCCGACCGCACGACGGACACGCGCCCCAACATGCTTGTGAACGACGCCTCGCACACCCGCTACGTGAACCTGATCGTGCACGACGGAGGGATCGGATTCTACACGTACGCGCGGCCCGTGGACGTGGAGGTCACGGGTTGTCTCTTCTACAACAACGGATGGGAGGGTCAGAGGTTCGGCAACGGCCACGGGATCTATGCGAAGAGCGACAGTGGCCCGCTCGTCCTGCGAGACAACGTCGTGTTCGATCAGTTCGGCTACGGCCTCCACGTCTACACCGAGGCGCGCAGCGGCCTCCTCAACAACATTGCGCTCGAAGGCAACATCGCGTTCAACAACGGCACCGTCTCCGCACGCCCGGCGGCGGCGAACATCCTCGTGGGGGGCCGCGCTCCCGCGGATGCCATCGTGGCGCGCGACAACATGGCGTACTACAGTCCCGGCGTGGGGCTGGTCAACGTGCTTTTCGGTTGGCGGAATGCGACGGTTCAAAACGGTGCGCTCACACTCGTCCACAATTACTTCGTGGGTGGCAGCGTCGTGCTCGACATTCACGCGTGGCGGCGAGCGACGGTGAGCGACAACACCCTGTACGGCCCCGCGGCGCACCCCGTGGTGCAGCTCGACCTCACGGCGGGGGGCATCGACTCCACGAACCGGCTGCTGCGCGCTCCGGTGCAGGGGCCGCAGGTCTTTGTGCGCCCCAACCGATACGAGCGGGGCCGGGCGAACGTCGTCATCTACAATTGGACGCGGCAGAACGCCGTGGCCGTCGGGCTCGCGAACGTGCTGCGACCGGGCGAGCGCTACGAGGTGCGGGACGTCCAGGACTTCTTCGGGTCGCCGGTCGTTCGCGGCGTGTACTCGGGCCGCTCGGTCGACATTCCTGTCACGCGGACGATGCCGCCGACCCCCACCGGTGCCGCCGGGGCGCCGGCGCCGCCCACGGCGCCGGAGTTCGCGGTGTTCGTGGTGACCGCGGTGGCGAGCTAGTGGATCGCGTCCCGGCCGGGGCCCGGCGGCAGAATGACGCCAAGGTAATGCGCGCACAGCCACGGGACCCGCGACAGCAGATAGGTCGCGAGCCACGAGTATTCGGCCAGGCGGCGGGCGAGGGGTGGGGCGAGGCCGGTGCGACGGAGCTCGACTCGACACAGGGGGAACAACTCGGTGATTTCCCGCTTCGAGATTCCCCGCACGTCGTGATTCCAGGGGTTGTTGAAGCGGAAGTCGGACCAGACGATCAGTCCCGTCGGCTTGAGGACGCGCACCATCTCCTGGGCGACCCGCCGCTTGAGCGCCGGGTCGAGAACTGACGTGAACATGGTGGATTGCAGGACGATGTCGAACGCGGCTGGGGGAAACGGGAGGTCCGCGGCGTTCCGGCACAGCAGCGTCACGCCGGGCGGCAGAAGAGCCCGCGCCTTGGCGACTTCGTCGGGCAAGAGCTCGACGCCGATCATGTTCTCCGGCGTGGCTCCCCATTTGATGAAGTCGCGCAGGCGTCCCCCCGTGCCCGAGCCGACCTCGAGGATTCGCTTGTCGGCGAGCGGCAACATGCCGTGACGCCTGAGCGTACGGAGGAGGTAGCGTTCGCGCTCCTGGGCCTGGAACACGTGTCCCATCCGGGCCCAAGAGTACTGTGCTCCGTCATGGGTGCGTCTGGAATACGCCGCGCGGATCCGGGCTTCCTCGCGCGCCCACGGAGTGGTGGCAACGGCCGCGTCCCGCGACGCCGCGTCGGCCCGGGATGTGGCGGTGAGGCGATCAGGCATCGAGATACCCTTTTTGGGCCGGCCTGGAGCCTGCAACAATTGTGCTACATGTCTGCAACGATGCGCGTGACTGACGTGGCGGACGTGCGCCGGCCGTTCGAGGCGGACGGATCAGCTTGTGCCACAGTTGTGGCCTCGACGCAGCCACGAGGCCTCACTCCCGTGCCGCTGCGCCGCCGGTGGCGCGTGACGAGTTGGCAGGGGATTTGCCACGTGCTGCTGCGGCGTCCTACTGCTCCGAGCATGAAACGCTCCCGCGCCCGCCCTCTCTCGCTCCTTGCCGTTATCAGCGCGTGCCATGCGGAGAACCCGGTTCGGCCGCCCCCGAACGGGGTGGACACGGTCGCCATGAGCTCGCTGACCGCGAGCCTGCCGCTCGGCCAGACCGCGCAACTCATCGCTACGCCCATGGACGCGCGGGGTCATGTGCTCCCGGGGCGCACCATCGCGTGGTCGAGCAGCGATTCGAGCGTTGCGATCGTGAGCACCGCGGGGTTGGCCAGCAACACGAGCGGGTTCGTCACGTCCGTCGGCCTCGGGACTGCGACCATTTCGGCGGCGACTGAGGGGAAGCGCGGCACGACCCTGGTTTCGGTGACGCAACCCGCCGCCGGCGTGAGCCATTACGTCGACGCGGTCGCCGGCAACGACACGAACCCGGGCACCAGCGCCGCGCCCTGGCAGACAATCCAGCACGCGGCTGACGTGCTCCCCCCTGGTGACACGGCCATCGTCAACGACGGTGTGTATACCGGGGCCGGGAACGTCGTCACGATCGCCCGGAGCGGCGCGCCGAACGCCTGGCTCGTGTTGCGGGCGGCACGTCCGGGGGGTGCGGTGATCGACGGCCGGAACGCCACGTCGACGACCGGCATCGAGATCACGGGGTCCTATGTGCGGGTCGAGGGGTTCGACGTGCGGAATACCCTTCGCTACGGCATCGACGCCGAGCTCGGACATGACGTGGTCGTGTCGCAAAACGTGATCCACGACGTCGGGCGGATCTGTACCGACAGCAAGGACGGCATCGTGGGCGTGGACGCATACGACAGGAACCTGGTGATCGAACGGAACGTGATCCACGATATCGGCCGGCTCGGGGCCGGGGAGCAGGGCTGCCAGCCGACGAACACCTACTGGCAGAACCACGATCACGCCGTCTATCACGGGGTGGGCGACAACGTCGTCATCCGCAACAATGTTTTCTACAACCTCGTGCATGGGTGGGCGATCCAGCGCTTCGACAGCGCCGGCACCGACGTCAATGGCTTGACTATCGCGAACAACACCTTCGTCGGCACGAACCCCTGGCGCCCCGGCCATATCATCGTCGCGACGGCGACCACCAATCTGTTGATCGCGAACAATGTCTTCTACAATCCCAATACGGCTGGCGTGTGGTTCGACACCGGTAGTCTCATGAACACGATCCTCAGCAACAACCTGACGATGGGTGGCCCCGTGAGCACGGGAGACTCGGCGACCGTCGCGTATGCCGGGAACTTGAACAACACCGATCCCCTGTTTGTGAATGCGGCGGCGTTCGATTTTCGTGTGCAGGCGGCAAGCCCGGCGATCGGCGCCGGGCTGCGTCTTGCGATCGTACCGGATGACGCCGACGGCGTGGCGCGCCCCGCCACGGTGTACACGATCGGCGCGTACCAGTACCATTGATCCCGCGCCCGTGGCGCCTACCGCGACATGGGCAGGGCGGATAGCTCGGGCGCTCGTCGGACGGGGCGCAGCACGTGATGTGCCAGGCCCAGCAAGAACCCGAGGCCGTAGGCGCCGTGGAGCACCGGGAACACGACCGCGAGCGCGGCGGCCACACGGGGCCCGTGGCGGGGCGCCGCGGCGAGGCTGGCGCCGAACACCGCCGCCGCGTACGCCGCCGCCAGCCCCGCGCCCGCCAGGGCGGCAGGTCGCCACCACACGGCCGCGAGGCCGCTCGCCGCCAGGCTCGTGAGAAACAGGCTCGGGACGAGCTGCCGCAGCGTCATCACGCGCCCCACTTTGCGCGCGACGAGCGGCTTGAAATAGCCGTACTGGAAAAACATGCGCCACAGCTGCCGCAGCGACTTGCGGGCGACGTAATAGGCTCGCGCGGTCGGCATCAGCAGCACGCGCCCGCCGCGCCGGATGAGCCGGAAGTTGAACTCGTCGTCCTGATTGCGCACCAGCTCTTCGTCGAACAACCCGGCGCGCTCGAAGGCCTCGCGCCGGAAACAGCCGAACGCCACCGTGTCGACCCAGCGGGGCTGGGACGCCCCCACGCGGAAATACGAGTTGCCGACGCCGAGGCGGTGCCCGAGGCCGAGCGCGATGGCGCGTGCCACCGCGGTGTCGGCGCCGGGGAGCGTTTCCAGCACCCCGCCCACGTTGTCCGCCCCGCGCTCGAGCAGCGCGTGCACGAGGATCGGGAGATAGCTGGGCAGGTAGATCACGTGCGCATCCATGCGCAGGATCACCTCGCCGCGCGCCGCCTGGATGCCGATGTTCAACGCGCACGGGGCGATGCGTCGCGGGTTGTCGAGCAGTCGGATGATGGAGTGGCGGGCGGCGTACCACGCGACGATGTCGCGGGTGCGGTCGGTGCTCATGCCGTCGACGACGAGCAGCTCCAGGCGGTCGCGCGGATAGTCGCTCGCGAGGATGGACTCGAGGCAACGGCCGAGGTGCTGCTCCTCGTTGCGGCAGGGCACGATCACGGAGACGAAAGGCGTCGGGCGAGTCATGAGGTCCCTGCCTCCGCTGCCCGAGGCCAGGCGTGGAAGGTGGTGGTGTGCCGCGTCAGGCGCGCGCCGAGCGCCGCGAGCGGCCACAGCCCGAGGCGCCGGGCGGCCGCCCAGTCTCGGGAGACGAGCGCCCCAGCCAGCTGCCGGGCGTGGACCCGGCCGGTGACCCAGAGCGCGGAGCAGTGGAACCCCGTCCGATCGAAGCGGGCGCGGCGGGAGAGACGCGGGCCCAACGCCCGGCGCGTGCCGCGCGTCAGCAGCTCGCCGCCCAGCAGGCGGGCATGGATGTCGTCGACGAGGTGGAGGTAACAGGAGAGTCCCGCCCGCGCGCCCAGCGCGCGAGCGGTGGCGATGACGTAGTCCCAGTCGAGACCCCCGCGGCGGATCGTGGCGATCGTGTGCAGCACATCGGTGAGATGGAACGCGCGCCGGGCGACCACCTTCTCCACGCCCTGCAGCACCAGCTGGTCCTCCGGGGCCGGACTCGCGCACGCCAGCCCGCCGAGCGCCATCGTGCGTCGGTTGCGGAACAGCCGGGCGACGTAGCCGGCGTGCTGGCCCGCGTGGCCCAGCCGGCCGTGTCGGATATCCAGCACCAGGTCCGCGCCCGCGACGCGGTACACGGTGCTCCCCGCCAGCCGGTTGGCGAGCGTCGGCCCGTGAGGGACGACCCCGAGGCCCTCGAGCAGACGCCGGTCGACCGCGTCGCCATCGGCCAGCGCCAGGAGGTCGAGATCGTCGCCGAGGTCCGGATAACGATCGCATGCCTTGGGCAGGAGCCATTCGATGCCATGGCGCACGCCGGCCGCGTGGATCCGGGCGAGCACGTCGAGCGCCACTCGCGCGCGCGCCCGCTCTCGCTCCGCCGGTGCGGCGAAGCGGCGCGGCGGGTGCACGCCGCAGGCGGCAAGCCGGTCGGCGAGGCGCACCAGGACGGCGTTCTGCTCCGCCAACCCCGCCAGGAGACTCCAGTCGACGTCGGCGAGCCCGTCCGTGGAGACGCGCTCCCCGAGCAGCAGCCCGAGCGTCAGTCCGGCGAGCCGCTCCTCACGCGTCAGGGTCACGCGACCACCCGCTCGCCGACCAGCCGGGCCACCGCCTGTTGGGCGGCGTGCAGGTCGTCGTTCTTGATGACGAGGGCGCCCCGTACCCAGGGGAATACGGTGCGATACGCCAGCCAGCGGCTCCGAAGGTAGTCGATCGGGTAGTCGCGCTTGCGCGCATACGATTCCTCGGGCCCGACGTCGAGCAGCACGGCCACGTCGGGAGTGGGGGTGAGCCGCTGCAGCAGCCGCAGCACACCCCAGTGCCGGCCGTCGGCGACGTCCACGAGCGTGTCGTAGAAATAGCGGTCCATGATCACGACGCGCCGGCGGATGTACTCGTGGTACAGGCGATAGGCCAGGAAGAGGAGGAGGTCGAGCGGGTAGATCACCCGTCTGAGCAGCTTGCCCCAGACGAGGGCGTCGCGGACGCGGCGCAGCGCGCCCGCTCCGTCGTTGCGGGGTGGGGCGCCACCGAGCTGGTTCCGCAGCCGGCGGAGGGAGGCGTACACGCCGACGTGGTCGTTCATATGGAAGACCACCACGGGTCGGTTCTGCCGCTCGAGCGTCTGCTGCAGCCAGCGCACCAGGGTGGACTTGCCGGCGCCGTCGAGACCCGAAAACGTGATCAGCATCGGCTCACCACGACAGGTGGTGGTCCCCGAGCCACAGCTCGAGGGCCAGGAGCGTGAACACCCGCTGATACAGCCCGCCGCGACTGATAGTGCCGCCCCCGCTCCCCTGATCGGGGCGGGGGTGCCGGAATGCGTCGAGCCAGCCGCGCACCAGCGCATCGTCCACCACACAGCGGCTGCGGGCTCGCGGCGAGAGCAACACATCGTCGAGGGCCGCGTGAACCTGTGGGCCGACCATCACGTCCAGCGGGATCGAGAACCCGTGCTTCGGGTGGCGCGCCACCTCCCGCGGCAACCAGTGGCGCGCCAGCGTGCGGAGCACCAGCTTGCCCGAGCGCCCGTTGGTCTTGAGCCGGTGGGGCAGGCTCAGCCCCAGGGCCACGACGTCCTCGTCGAGCAGCGGCACCCGCACCTCGATGCTTGCCCGCATGCTCATCATGTCCACCTTCCTCAGCATGTCGGACGGCAGGCTGACGCGGAACCACGTCTCCGTCATGCGGCGGGACAGCTCTTCCAGGTCGCCGGCGGGCGCCGGGTCGTAGCCGTCGAACAGCCGATACACGGGGGCGAGTCCGTCGCGCGCCTCGGGCTGCACCAGCTCCGCTTTCTGGTCCTCGTTCAAGTAGTTCGCCAGCCCGGCGAGCAGCACGCTCGAGTCGTTGAGACCGGCTTCGGCGAGCGTAAGTGCCTTGGTCACCTGCCGGCCCCAGTTCTCGGTCCAGTGCGTCAGGGCGCCGGTGGTGCGCCGCGTGGCATGACGCAGCCACGCGGGCAGGGCCGACGCCCGCATGAGCTGGTTGGCGCGCCAGAAGCACGGATATCCTCCGAACACTTCGTCGCCGCCGTCCCCCGAGAGCGTGCAGATGATCCCCTGCTGCCGCACCGCGCGGGAGATCCAGTACATCGGCACCAGGCTGGTGTCGGCGAACGGCTGGTCGAAGTGACGCAGCAGGTCGAACAGCGCGTCGGGAGCGAGCGCCGAGTCGGCGAGGTCGATGGTATGGTGCCGGGTGCGGTAGTGCGTGGCCGCAGCGAGCGCCGCGTCGGTCTCGTCGTGCTCCTTGTCCGGGAAGCGCACGTTGAAGGTGGATGTGGGGCCCAGCCCGGCCCGCTCGTGCGTGGCGACGACGAGCGAGGAATCGATGCCGCCGGAGAGCAGCGCGGCGACCGGGACGTCGGCGACGGACTGCCGGCGGACGGCGCTGAGCAGCCGGTCGGCGAGGGCCTCGACGGTGTCGTCGAGCCGGCGCTCGGGCCGGGGCGCCGCGACCACGCTGTCGTAGGACTCGAGGCGTTCGCCCTCGGGCGCGATGCTGAGGACGCTTCCCGGCGGGAGCGCGCGGACGTTCGCGAACCCCGTGGCCGGCTCCGGCATGTAGCCCAGGCCGAGGAAATCGTAGCAGGCCTGGCGATCGAGCCGCGGCGCGAAGCCGCGGCGGGCGAGGATCGCTTTGATCTCGCTCGCGAACAGCCACTCACCGTCCAGCTCCGCATAGAACAAGGGCTTCACGCCGTAGCGGTCGCGGGCCAAGAGCAGCCGGCGCCGGGGCCGGTCGTAGATCGCAAAGGCGAAGATGCCCCGCAGCGCTCCTACGAGGTTCGCGCCCTCCTCTTCGTAGAGGTGGACGAGGACTTCCGTGTCGGAGCTGCTCTTGAAGACGTGCCCCCGGCGCGCCAGGGCGGCGCGCAGGTCGCCGTGGTTGTAGATCTCGCCGTTGTAGACGACCTGGACGCTCCCGTCTTCGTTGGTCATCGGCTGCGCCCCGCGGGGCGAGAGGTCGATGAGCGCCAGACGCCGGTGGACGAGCTCGCAGCGTTCGTCGCGGGAGCGGCCGGCGCCGTCGGGACCCCGATGGCGCAGCAGCTCGTCGGCCCTTCCCGCCCACCCGGGGTCGGGGGCCAGGGCCTGCGGATGAAACCGCCCGGCGAGGCCGCACATGGTCAGCTTCCTCGCCCGCGCCCGGCCGCGTCGGCGTGCCCAAGCACGAGCCACAGAATCTTGGACGCGATCCAGGTGCCGCTCATGGTGCCCGTCAGCATCGTGACGAGCATGCCGAACGGCAGGACGCCCGACGGGCTGAGCCGCGCCCGCCATGCGGATCGGACGCACCAAGCGAGTCCGATGAAGAACGGGATCGTGCCAGCCACGCCGGTGCTCGTGAGCAGCTCGAGCGTGAGATTATGGGCGTCACGCTTGACGAACCCCGGCTCCTTCAGTCGCCGCTCCAGCTCTACTTGGTTGTCGACGGGGCCCCAGCCCAGCCACGGCCGCTCGCGGATCATCACGAGGAGGGCTGGGTAGATGCGCTCCCGTCCGGCGAGCTGGCCGCTCTCGGCCGCGGCAGCCAGGCGGTTCCGCATGCCCTCGGAGTGGTAAGCGGCGAACCCGAGCACGCCGAGCGCGGTGAGGGCGGCAACACCGTTGCGGAGACGAGCCCACCGGGTCGGTTCTCGACCGAGGAAGGTCAGGAGGCCGGCGCTGAGCGCCAGCAACCCGCCGCGCGAGCCCGTTTGCACGACGGCGACGGCGATCAGGACGACCAGCGGCCAGCGCACCATCGCGGGCCAACGGCGTCCTTGGCGGTTCGTCAGTGCGAGCGCCGCGAGCAACCCGCACGAGAGGATCAGGGCGCTGAGATTGGCGTTCTGTCCCAGCGCGGACATCCTCTCGCCCCCCGTCCAGAGGGCCTTCTCGTTCCGGGCGATCCCGAAGACCTGGAGCGCGGCGCGTGCCGCACAGGCGAAGGCGAACGCCCGCAGCGCGGTGACGCGCACCGGCTCGTCCGTCATCACGTTGGCGCCAGTCCAGAACAACAACACGACCTGGAGCATCTCAAGGAAGAACTTCAGGACGTAGGGCTCGTGCGGGGAGAGGTTGACGAGCGCGGCGACCGCAAACATCCACAGGTACCCCGTGAAGGCGACCAGCGGGACGTCGATGCGGCGGTAGGCCGCGCGGCGGTCGAGGAGCGTTGCCAGGAGAAAGACGCAGCCCACGAGCGTCGGGATCTCGATCGGCAGCGATCGCTGGGGCATTTCGAACGGGATCGAGCAGACGAAGAGATAGAGCGCCCAGCGCACCACCGGCTGCACGCTGGGCCGCGTGGCGGCCACGGGCTGAGGTCCGCGCGGCCGCGGCTGGGCGGGGCGTGCAGCGGGCGGAAGCGACAGCGCGGGCTGCATGGTCACCACCCCAGTGCGGGCCGCAGCGCGCGCAGCCGCGCCAGCACCAGCCGACGCCGCTCGCCCGACGGCCCCGCGAGCAGCGCGGTGAGGAATGCGAGGGCGGCGGTGAGCGCCACGCCGGCGCCCCACACGACCCAGTGCGACGTCCGCAACCGCGGGCCGACCAACAGCGCGGCGGCGAACAACAACGCCGTGACGACCGCCAGACGCACCGGCTCGCCCCAGTGGGACCTGCCGCGGCTGCCGAGCGAGTCCCGCACGAGCAACGGGTACGCCGCGGACTGCACCGCGCGGCCGCCCAGCAGGCCGACGCAGAGGCCGACGGCGCCGAACAGGCGGGTGAGCGGCACCGCCAGGGCGATCGTCACGAGCGCCGCACCCGCGCCCGCGAGCACTCGAGGGCGGGGCCGCAGCGCCGCGTCGATGACGTAGGCGTCGGTGCGGATGAAGACGGTTTGCACCGCCACGAGGACGATGAGCAGGTCGAGCCACGGCCCGCCGTAGTGCTCCTGTCCCACCCACAGCCCGAGAAAGGAGCGGTTCCAGCACAGGACCGTCACGCCGACCGTGGTGGCGAACAGCCAGGTAAGCGTCAGGAGCTCACGCCGCACGGCGCGAGCCCGGTGCTGCTCGCCGCGACCGATCAGACCCCCCAGGCCCGGCATCGCCGCCCCCGCCGCGAACACGTGGATCCCGACGGCCGTGCGCGCGGCGTAGCCGGTGAGCACGTAAGTGGTGACGACCGCGGGCGACACGACCCAGCCGAGAATGATCACGTCGCACGCGAGCAGCAGCTTGGCGACCGCCTCGCCCACAGTGAGCCACGCGCTCATCGACAGGAGCGGCATGACGTCCGCCCGTCCCGGCCGCGCCACGCCGAACCAGTGGATGTAGCGCCGGGCGAGCAGCCAGAAGAGCACGCCGGTGACGGTGGCGACCCCCACCTGCGCTCCCCCAAGCCCCACGAGCCCCAGCCCCGCCCGCACCGCCACGACGGTCAGGAGCCCGCCCAGCACGTTCAGGCTCGCCTGCAGCCCCATACGCCGATACCCGAGGTTCATGCCGCGCAGCACCGATTCGGGGACGCCGGCGACCAGGGTGACGAAGAAGCTCAGGAGCAGGAGCGCGGTCACGGCGCGGACGCCGCCGCGCAGCTCGGGCGCGACCTGGGTGATGGTCGGGGCGATCCAGATCAGGATCGCGCCCACGGCGGCGATGAGCGGCAGGAACAACACCCAGATGAGCAGTGCGGCGCCCACGGCGCGACGCTGCAGGGCGTCGTCTTCCACGGCCTGGCGGCTCGACACGACGAGGCGCAGCGCTTCGGTGGGCCGGCCGTCGGCCGCGCTCATATACGTGACGAGGCGGTTGAGCATCTCCCACACGCCGAACAGCGAGCGCCCGAGCCCGGTCACCACGATGGGGGTGACGACGAGCCCCACGCCGAGCTTCGCGCCATAGTCGAGCAGCGACTGGACGGCGTTGAGCGACGCCCGACCGGTGAGCGATGGCGCGTGCGACGCGCGGCCGGCGAGGCCGGCGCGCTCGGTCCGGAGGGCCGCGGCGTCACTCGACATCGATGCTCCGCTCCACGGCGGCGACCAGCCGTTCTGTCGTGCGACCGCTCGGCTCGTCGCCCGTGTACAAGGTCACGAGCCGGGGCCCGGAGGCCGCGCGCAGCTCGGCGCCCACGTGGTTGAACGCCGTGCGGAAGCGCGCCGTGAACGCATGGATCACCGCGTCCGGGCTGTGCTTCAAGGGATGCGCCTTGGTGCGGGTGCGCAGCCGGTAGGTCAACACCGGATCGGGCGCGTCGACCAGGACGATGAGGTCGAGCAGCCGGGCCCAGCGGGACAGGACCCCCCGGCGCCAGGCGGCCCGGCGCGGGCCCTCGCGCCGGGGGTAGAAGACCTCCATCCAGCTGAGCGCGAACACGGGTCCCTCGTCGAGCACGACGGACCGCCCAGCGGCGCGCCGGCGGTCCACCAGCTCACTCAGGGTCTCGAGACGGACGAGCTGGGTCTGCTCGGCCCACAGGGGCTGCTGCCCGTCGCGCACGAATCCCCAGAACGTCGGCAGCAGGCGGGCGGCGTGCGCCGCGAGGCGAGGCAGCGGCAGGCCCCACAGGCCGAGCGGGGCACCGGGCGCGCCGAGGCGATTGCCCAGCTGACGCGCCAGGGTGCTCTTCCCCGCGCCCGCGGGTCCGACCAGCTCGATCACGAGCGGGCGCACCCCGGGCTCCGGTGCGGTCAGGGCGGCGGCGTCAGATGAGCGACCAGACCAGCGACTTGAGATCACTCAGCACCTCCGGAAGCGCTCGCCCGGCGTCGACGATGTAGACGCCATCGACGCCCGCCCAGTCGGTGTTCCACACGATCTGTGCGCGCTCGCGAACGTAGTCCTCCGGCTCGTCGGTCTTGCGGCTCACGGCGAGCTCCGGGTCGAGCTGCAGCACGATCGTCGCGTCCGGGGGTCGCATCCACTCGTAGTACGTCCACTCGACCCGGCGCAGCAGGCGGGCGACCCCGGTGTCGAGCCCCGTCTGGACGCCCTGCTCCTCGCTCGGTCCGCAGAGCGCGTAGTTCGCGGGGATGGGATAGCGCTCGGCGATCACGACGCCGCCGCGCGCGGCGAAGCGCCAGGCCCGCCGGTACAGCCGATAGCGATCGCGGGCCGTACACACGCAGCGCAGCAGCTCGAAATACGCCGCCAGGCCTGCGTGGAGCCAGCGCGCGACCTTCAAGGCGCACCCGGCCGCGAGGCTCGCGAGTGAGCGCGGCGGGCGGCCGAGATGCACGCGCAGGGTGGCGAGCTCACGTCCCAGCCAGGCGGTCAGCTCCGTGGCGCATGTCGTCTTGCCCGCGCCATCGCCGCCCACGAGGGCGAGCACCCGTCCGCCGGTTATGAGCCCCTTGCCCTCGACGGGTGCGGGCAACCCGATGGTACTCGCGACGCGCGCCGCGATCGCCCGCGGGGTGGCGCCGAGGGCCGGGCGGCGCGCAAACGGGCGCAGCCCCCAGGTGAGCGCGCGTGCCAGCATGCAGGTGCGCCAGCGCGACGCGTCGGCCAGGAACGCGTCGAGACAGCGCTCGAACAGGCGCACGGAGACCGAGGGAAGGTCCCGCTCGATGGTCGCGACCAGCTTGGACCACTCGGCGCGCGGCTCCAGCCGCTGCAGCTCCCGCCGCGTGGCGGCGATCCAGTCCGAGCGGCCCCGCTGTACGATGTCCCGCACCGTGGATCGCTGCGCCGCCTGGAGCAGCACCAGCAGCAGCTCGTGCTCGGGCGCCGGCGCGCGCACCACGAAGCTCGGCGTCGCGCCGGCGAGCACCGTTTCCGCGAGCGGCACCGCGTACGTCGTGCGCCACGGCAGGCCGATGACGATGCGATGGTACGTATGCACGTGGAACAGCGCGCCACCCGCCTGGTCGTAGGCCACGTAGCTGTCCACGCCCGGGAGCTGCAGCCAGGGCGGCGCGACGGCGCGCTTGAAGCCGAGCTGCAGGAGCACCTCGACCAGGGCAGGCCACGCGGCGGCGTCCACCAGCAGATCCAGGTCGCCGGCGCCCGTCATCCAGCGGTTCCGCTTGGAATGACCTTTCCATTGGCAGTACGCGATGCCGGCGCTCTCCAGGGCGTCGGCGAGCCGCTCGACGAGCGTCGCCGGCGCCGCCTGCCGGACCGTGGCGCGGGGTTGCTCAGCGGTCGTCATGGCGATCCTGGCTCTCTCGATCCGCGAGGCCGTGGGTCGCGGCTCCCACCAGTCGCGCCAGGTGCCCGCGGATGGCCTGCTGCACCCGATAGCCCCGCTCGGCCCAGAAGCGCAGGGAGCTGAGCCAGGGCGGGTTGCCCAGCACCCAGCGATGCTTCGTCACGTCGGGTACGGCGCCGAACTTCTCCTTGAACACGCCCTCTCCGTTCAGGTCGAACGTCACGCACCCTGCCCGGAGCGCGCGCTGCATCACGGTCCAGGTCATGACCTCCGTGGGGCGATACCACCGGTAGCGCGTACGGTGCGCCCACATCCACAGGTGCAACTCCTGGTGGTCGATGAAGAACGTGCCGGTCGCAATGCACGTGCCGTCGGGCATCCGGACCGAGACGGCGATCAGGAGACCCGCCTGCTGCATGTGCCGGAAGCACTGCTGGACGCGCCTGCGGCTGAACGGCACCGCGTTGCCGCCTCGGAGGTACACCTCGCGCAGCTGGTCGTAGTGCTCGTCCACGAACGATTCGTCCTGCTCGAACCGGACGACGAGGCCGAGCCGCTCGGCGCGCCGCACGTTGCGACGGGCGCTGTCCTTGAGGCCGCGGAAGGTGCGCATCTCGTCCTCGGGATAGAGCGGCGCGCGAAAGGTGGGCGCCGGCTCGCCGCGGAATCCGAGCGCGCGCATCACGGCCGGCGCCAGATCGGGCGTCATCAGCTCGAGATAGCTCACGCGGTGCACCAGCTCGAGATAGGGCACCAGCAGGCCGACGAGCTCGCGGGCCGATATGCGGCGCCGGTCCCACACGGGCCCCAGGCTCACCGTCTGCCAGCCCGGCAAGGGCGAGCCGAAGCCGCGCCACAGCCCGACGCGCGCGAGGAGGCCGGGCATGCAGCCTACCACCTCACCGCTCTTTTCCCACACGAGATAGAGCGGCTCCCCGCACCCCGCGTCCGCCAACGACTCGATCCAGCTGCGCCGATGAGTCACGCGATGGTTCCAGAACCGCGCGATCAGGTCGTCCCAGTCGCCCAGCTCGGGCGGCGTTGCCTCGCGGACGCGCGCCAATCCGCTCTCGGTGCGGGCGGGCGAGGACCACACGGTGGCGGTCGCGGCGCCGTCGACCGGCGGGGGGGCGGTGGCCTGGTAGGTCGTGCTCATCAGTGACATGACCCGGTGCCCGAGTCGGTGTGGCTGTACTCGGGGGGTGTCTGATTGACCGCGAGCGTGTAGCCGACGGGAATGAACTCCCAGTGGTACGAGGCGTCCATCAACGTGAGCTTGAGCACGCCGTGATCGACGCTTCCGGCCTCGCTATTCCCGACATGAGTGACCTTCGACGTGTCGAGCGTGTCGTAGCCTCCGCCGCCCGTGCCGACGACGAATTCCCGGATTCCCCGGGCCGGGTCGGCCGTGCCGTCCGCGGTCTGGGGGGCGAACCGCTCGTAGTTGTGCTCGTGGCCTGCGAGAACCACGTCCGCTCCCGCGTTGTACAGGTGCTGCCAAAACGACGTCAATCGCGCATCGCTGCCGTGCACCACACCGGAGCTGAAACGGGGGTGGTGCCATATCGCGAGCGTACACGGAGTGGGGTGGGCGGCGAGGTCGGCATCGAGCCATGCCAACTGGGCCGTGGTGTCGAGCACTCGACCGAGCACCACCTTCTCCTCGAAGCTCGAATTCAACACCACGATGTGCCAGGCTCCCAAATCATAACTGTAGTTCCCGACGGGTCCGTTACCCGCGGCGACACCGTAGTAGCCGAAGTACCCGTCGGCAGTCGTGTCTACGATCGAAGGAGTGGTGGGCAGATGCTCTTGATAGTCGTGATTGCCGGGCGCGGGGTGGGTGCGCTTCTTGAAGCGACCCCACGTCGATTGGTAGCAGCCCGCATAATCGACGTCCCGCCCGTACGGATACGCGTTGTCGCCGAGCGTGAACACGGTGCTATTTGGAATGGTGTCGATCAGAGCGGCCGTCTTCTGCGGCCAACCCCAGGTGCACTCACCGATGTCCCCGGCGCCGAT
>QHUT01000064.1 GCA_003222055.1 Gemmatimonadota bacterium | reverse complement strand
AACGCGGCGCCCGCGGTGTTCGAGGTGGATGGTGAGGAGTTCGTGGCGGTGGCGGCGGGAGGCAACTTCCAGATCAGCTATCCGCTCGGCAACTCGCTCTTTGTGTTCGGGCTGCCGAAGCCGTAGCCGCGCCGGGTCCCCCAGCGGGGCCTCCCTGCGCGACAAAAAGACGCAGGCGCTCCGGGAGACCCCGCTGGTGGACCCTTGGGCCCCCATCCCCTTCCCACAGGGCGAGTTGCGCCAGGTTGGCCCCAGTCGGCCCAAAACTCCCGTTGTAGCGGGACCTGAGGTCGCAAGGGGCCGAAAACCCGCCCGCTATTGCATTTAGGGGGGGGTCATACCCAATATTTTGCGGGATTCTGGGCCAGGGGCGCCCAGAAGGTGGGTTTGCCCTTGGGTCCCCCGGGACACCTCGGACGCCGTCCCTGGCGGCCACTCCTGCGAGCAAGTATAAGGTCTGCGGGAGCGGGAGTCGCTCTCGAAGAGGAGGTGGGTTCCGCACCTTTCCTTATCAGGTCAGTCATCCACAGGCGTAGTGAGAAGCCAGACGAGCAGGCTACCTAGCAGGCCAACTCCCTAAGGAGGGGTTCTCGTATGAAGCGTCTCACGTTGCTGTTGTTGGGTCTCGCGCTCGGCGTCACGGCGACGGCCAGGGCGCAAGGCCTGACGATGCAGATGTCGAATGGCTGGGCGTTCTCCTTCTCGGGGAACGTGAATGCGTTCTGGGTATTCTCGAAAGCGACGCAGGGTGGTCCAACCAACTCGAGCGTTCGCACCGGCCTCTTGCCGTCGTTCGCGACGTTCGAGGCACGCGGCAAGGAATCCGGGATGAACCTGGCAGTCCACTTTGGGTTTGCGCCGCAAATCAACAACGGTGTGCCAGCGGGTTCCGGACCCGGTTATGACGGCGGGTCCACGCACGACAACTTCGGAAACGGCACTCAGGCCGGCGCGCAGATCGACATGCGCCAAGTATATCTGACCGTGGGTGGTCAGTGGGGCCAGATCCTCGCGGGCCGCGAGCTCGCGCTGTTCGGACGCCAGAACATCTTGAATGACCAGACCCTGTTCGGCGTCGGCGCCGTGGGGGTGGGTGGTGGCGGTGGTGGTGGGACGACGCTGGGCCGGATCGGTTACGGCTACGTCTATCCCAACTTCAACGCGCAGGTGACGTATTCGACCAGGCCGGGCACGCCTGCACAGTTGAGCATCGGTCTCTTCCAACCGAGCGTCGTCGGGGCGAGCCCGTACCTCTACACGAAGATACCCCGAGTGGAAGCCGAACTGACCTGGAACCAGCGGTCCGGCAAGAACAAGTACACGGCGTGGGCCGGTGGTCTCTGGCAAACCACGTCGAACGCGCCCGACACGGGTGGCGCGAGCCTCAGTTCGTTCGGAGGCACCGTCGGCCTGCGTGGCGATTTCCAGGAGTTGTCGGTCGTGGTCAGTGGGTACGTGTCGAAGGGCCTCGGCACTGTCCTGGGATTCAGTGATGTCGCGGGTGGCCCGGTGTCGGCGAACGACTCGACCGGCCGCCCCGGCGACGGTGGTTACGTGCAGTTTGGCTATACGTTCAACAAGAAGACCACGCTGTCCGGGAGCTGGGGCTTCAGTCGGCTGAAGAACGCCAGCTCGGGTGAAGGAGCGGCAGTGAACAACAGCGCCGTGCGTACCCAGTGGACCGCGTACACGGTGGGCATCTACCACCAGTGGACGAAGTCGATGAAGCTCGTGTTCGAGGGCACGCGCGAGCAGGAAGGTGTCGGCGGTGCCTCGCCGGCGCAGACGGACGTCTCAGCCGGGTTCATGCTGTTCTTCTAAGAGAAAAAAGGCGTCGAGCGAGAACGTCTCGCAGAAACGTCACGCAGATACGTCAAGAGGCCGGGAGCGATCCCGGCCTCTTACGTTGGTGCGTGACGTCTTTGTGCTACGCCATCGTGCTACGTCTCTGCTTGACGCCTCTATTTGTAACGGTAGGTAATTCTTCCGCGAGTAAGGTCGTACGGAGAGAGGTCCACCGCCACTCGATCTCCCTGCAGAATCCGGATGTAGTTCTTGCGCATCTTCCCGCTGACGTACGCCAGCACCTCGTGTCCGTTCTCGAGCTGCACGCGGAAGGTGGTGTTGGGAAGCACCTCGGTGATGGTGCCCATCATCTGAATCGCGTCGCCCGCCACGTCCCTGTCGCCTCCTCGTCCTACGCCCGCGCCGCGTGCGGATCCATCGTCTCGTCCCGCGGGGGCTCCCGGCCCCGCTCGATGTACGACGCATGCCGGCCGCAGCTCTGGCAGGTGAGCGTCACGCGCTCCGGCGCGAGCGGCCCGAGCTTGCTCCCCCCGCGTCGCCGGGGTGCGCGCACGATCGACCGCGTCCCGCACGAGGGGCAAACCAGGGGCACATGCTCGCGGTCCGCCGCGATCAGCGCCAGCGCTTCCGGCGCCCGGTATTCCTTTACTCCGCGTCGTCCCACGGCTCTCGTTCGCGCCTCCGACCTGGGAATCTAGTCACCCCAGGAAGGCCTTCCAGCGGAACGATTTCGAGCCTGCTTGACAGCCTTGCCGGGGGGCGTATCTCTCATCCAGCCCGGAGGTTCCGCCAGATGGACCGCCCCAAGTACGAGCCTGTCGCCGAGATCGAGGTGGATGCGGCTCGACCCGACCCTCAGGGCTTCACGCTCACCGGCCAGGGCGCCGATCACGCCGAGTACCAGCTCGACCTGCACTTCGGCATGCCGCTCGACGCCAAGACCCGCAGCGTGCTCGGCGAGCTCTTGTCGCACTCCGATTTGACGATCTCGCGTCGGGCGCCGGGCGGGCTGGTCCAGGCGTTGCGCCAGCGTCGTAACCGCGCGGCACAGCCGTAGTTCCGGCGGAAAATCCTTGACGCTCCCGAGGGGTCGATGTAGCTTGGCGCGACCTTCAGCGCCGGAGCAGCGCGTTCCATGCCCCCCCCAGCTGAGCTCGGCGGGTCGCAGATTTCTTCGCTGCTCGAAGCCCTCCCCGGCATCGCGAGTGTGCTGCGCAGCCCCGTGGCGGACGCCCTGGTCAAGGCGATCCGCGGCGCCGCGGGGTTGGGCGAGTTCACCGTCGACGACGCCGAGGAGCTCATCCGGTACGCGGTGCGCCGCGGCCTGATCGGGCCGGAGGAAGGCGACCGCGTCCTCGCCGACGTCCAGGGCGCGCTCAAGCGCAGGCCCCCCAAGAGCGCGGCCAAGCCCAAACCGGCGCCGAAGAAGAAACCCGCCAAGAAGAAGTCGCGCCGGTGAATTCGCGGCCCTAGACCCGGAACCCCTGCACCAATTCGTGTAGCTTGTCGGCCGCCTGCTGCAGGCTCCCCGCGGCGGCCGCCATCTCCTGGGTCGATGCGCCCTGCTGCTCCGCGGCGGCCGTCACCTGCTCCGCTCCGCTCGCATGCGCCGTCGCGCGCCCCGACACCTGTTGCGCCTGTGCCTGCAGGCGCACCGTCGTTTCGCGGTTCGACTGCGCCGCCATGCGGACCCGCGCCGCCGCCTGCTCCACCAGCTCCACCGCCGCGGCGATCTCGGCGAGACCGTGCGCCGCCCCTTCCGCGACGGACTCGATGCCCCGCACTTTGGCCTGACCGGCCGCCATCGTGGCCGTGACGTCCTCCATTTGCTCGCGGATCAGGCCCGTGGTGCGCGTCACCTCCTCGGCCGCGCGCGCCGATTCGTCGGCCAGCTGGCGGACTTCTTCGGCCACGACGGCGAACCCGCGGCCGTGCTCGCCGGCGCGCGCCGCCTCGATCGCGGCGTTCAAGGCGAGCAGGTTCGTCTGCGACGAAATGCGCTTGATGAGATCGACGAAGTCGTCGATCGAGCTGGAGAGCTCCGTGAGCTGTGCGATCTGCTTGGAGCTGGTCTGAACCACCTCGCGCACGTCCAGCAGCACGCCGCCGGCGGCGGCCACGTCGCCGCGGTGCCGCTCGGCCACCGTGCGGATCTCCTCGCCCAGCTTCGCCGCCCGCTCCGCCGCGTCCGCCATGTCCCCCGTCGCCTTGCCCAGCTGGTCCAGTCCCGTACCCATGGAGCCGAGCGCGGCGCGCTGCTGATCCGCGCCGCTGGAGATCTCCACCATCGCCGTCGACACCTCGCTCGAGGAGGCGGCGAGCTGCTCGCTCACCGCGGACAGATCCCCCGCCGACCCGGCGATCCGGTCCGCCTCGGTGATCACCTCGCCGACGATCCGGCGCAGCCGGTCCCCCATGTGCTGCATCGCGTCGGCGAGCACCCGGAACTCGCGGGGCATGTCGCCGGTCGTGACCGGCCGCAGGTCGCCCGCCCCGAACCGCTCCGCGGCGGTCACGAGGCGCGCGAGCGGGCCCTGCACCGACTGGAGCGTATAGCGCGACAGGAACACGCCCGCGACGACCAGCGCGACCACGAACGCCCAGAGCTTGCGCTCCCGCTCGGCGGCGTCCGCGGTCAGCCGTTCCGCCGCCTTCGCCGCCTTCTGGGCCTGGCGCCGCGACAGATCGCGCACCAGACGAGTCAACTCGGTCGCCTGGGACCGGACTAGAGCGGCCCGGGCCACGGCTTCCTGATCCCGCCCCAGGTCCTTCAACGCGTGGGCGATCGAGTATTCGGTTTGGATCGTGGCGTGCAGCCGCTCGAGGCGGTTGACGGTGAGGCGGTCTTCGGCGGTGAGGCCGCCCAGGGCGTCCAGCCGCCGCTCGTACTGGAACGCGTCTTCGGCGGTCGTCTGAAACTGCCGCCGCGCATCGGCGCCCGGGGATGCGAGATACTGCTCGGCCGCGCGGATCTCCTCGAGCACGCTCGTGACCAGACCGCTCCCCACCTCGGTCGACGCCCGCAGCCCGGCCAGCTCCTCCGCCACGGCGTTGCGCATACGGCGGAGCGTGGCCGCGCCGGCGATCGCCGTGACTACCAGGCCGACCATGAGCAGCACCAGCCCCACCAGAATCCGGTTCCGGATGGTGGCGAGGGGACTCCGCATCACCGCTCCGCCTGGGTCACCAACGCGCCGTCGTGCACCACACCGATCACCACCGTCTTCCCCCGCACGTCGCCGTTGGCGTCGAACGCGATCGTGCCCGTGACGCCCTCGAACTGCCCCCGGCCCGGGCCGACATGCGCGAGATAGTCGCGGACCGCGTCCCGCCCGGCCCCCGCGCGCTCGACCGCCCGCGCCAGCAGCAGCACGGCATCGTACGCCCCGGCCCCACGGTGGTCGGGGCGCAGCCCCGGGAAGGCGCGGGCGTAATCCGCCACGAACGTCGCGTTGCGCTCGTCGCGCCGGTCGGGCAGATAAGCCGAGGAGATCCGCACCCCCTCCGCGAGAGCCCCGTCGGCCTCGATGCCCGTGAGCGCGTCGCCTCCGAGCACCGGCCAGCGCACGCCCAGCGACGCCATCTCCCGGAGCGCGAGCTCCGCCCCCGGCCGCTCGCCGGCGATGAGCAGCACGTCGATCCCCTCCCGCCGCATGCGGGACAGGTACGGCTCGAGCGAGAGCGTCGCCGCGACGTACGGATCCGCTTCCACCACGGCTCCACCCAGTCGCGTGAACTCCGCCGCGAACGTGCCGCGGACCCCGCGCCCGTAGTCATTGTTGATGTAGATGATGCCCGCCCGCCGCGCGCCCAGCCCTTGCCAGGCGAAGCGGGCCAGCTCGGGCCCGTGCTGCAGGTCGCTTGGACACACCCGGAACACCCACGGGCTCAACCCGGACAGATCGGGGCTCGACGCCGAGGGCGAGATCATCGCCACGGGAGTGGCCCCGGCGCCGTACACCCGTGCGGCGGCGATCGTCGTGCCGGACGAGAGGTGCCCCACCACCGCCACGACCGTCGGATCCGCGTACAGCTGCTCCGCCACCCGCACGGCGGTGTCTTCGCTCCCCGAGTCATCGGCGACCCGCAGCTCGAGCGGCCGGCCGCGTACGCCGCGCCTGGCATTGATCTGGTTCACCGCCAGTTGGGCTGCCCGCAGCATGGACGCGCCGCGCGGTTGGGAGAAGGGGCCCGCGAGGCCGATGGTGATCGGCCCCGTGGGGCGGGAGCACGCCGCCAGCGCGACAGCGATGACGAGAGCTGGGGTTCGCAGAGGGCCCTCCAAGTGGCCTCACCCCCTGACCCCCTCTCCGCACGGCGGAGACGGGGAACGGCGGACGGTCATCCGTTCCCCCTCTCCACGTTGTGGAGAGGGGGCCAGGGGGTGAGGTCGATGCGGGGCAAGGTTAAGCGCGCACGGGGTGAATCGCAACATTCCCGCAGGGTTTCCACCCGGTTTTCCAGATGGATGTGGACAAACGCCGTTTGCCAGCGTGCGGCGGGGGCGTAGCTTGGTGCAGATGGAACCGTCGCGCGCCCTGTATCGGTTTGCCGGTGCTCTCGAACCCCTCCTGGTCGCTCCCGATGCCGCCGCCTTCGAGCGGGCGTGGGACGCCGCACATCTCGACCGCCTCGCGTGGGAGGCGCTGGCGCTCGCCCGACGGGCGAACAGTGCGGCGCTCGAGCCCGCCCTCCACGCGGTGGACCGCCGGCTCCTCGCCGTGCTGGAGCGCTGCCGCTCGTTCCTCGATCCGCATCTCGTGACCTTCCGCGTTCCCGAGCTGGAGCGCTGTCAGCACGCGGCCGCCGCGGCGCTCGCCGGGGCGCGCTGGGGCGTGGCCGGGTTGCGCACCGTCATCGCCGATACGGCGGCTCCGCTGGGCCGCCGCTATTTCGCGTTCCTCGCGCTCGCGGAGCGCCATCCGGAAGGCGCCTGGCCGCTGTTCGAGCGCTATCTCGTGACTCCCGGAGCGCACCACGCGTTCGTCGCCGCGGCGGTGGAAGCGGCGCGGTTCTACGTGGGGCACGCCGAAGTGCTGGAGCGCCTGTTTCAGCGCATCCGCGGCGACCAGCTGCTGCGCCGCTTCCTCGGTCCCAAGATTCTCGAGTCGCTGTACGTCCTCGCGGAGGAGCGCACCCTCCCGCTGTTCGAGGAGCTGCTCGTCACGGGCCACACCGACCCCGACGTGGAGCGCTGCGAGGTGACCCGGGCCCTCGTGGCCGTGCGCCGGCTCACGGGACGCGTGGCGCCGAGCTCGAAGTTCGCCGACGGTGACGATCCGGCGGTGCTGCGCACGCTCGACGACGCGGAACGCCAATTCGATCAGCGGCGGGATCGGATCGTGCCGGTGGTGGTCATCTAAGAGCTAGGGACGGGGGACGAGGGACGGAGGACGGGTGGTGTGGCCCCGTCCCTCTTCCCCCGTCCCCCGTCCCGTTCGGGAGATGAACTCCCAGATCTTATCGCGGTACGCCCGCCCGCCGCGGTCGTAGGTCTCGTTGTGCCCCGCGCCGTGGATCAGGACCAGCTCGACCGGTCCCGGGGCAGTTGCAGCGACCTCTCTTCCCATCGCCGTCGGCACGAGGCGGTCGGCATCCCCGTGGAACACGAGCACCGGGCAGCGGATCTGCCTCATGCGCCCGAGGTTGTCGAGTGACAGGCGGACGATAAAGCGCGGCAACAGGGCATACAGCTGGCGCGCCATCGCGGCCGCGCTGGTGAAGGGGGATTCGAGGATCAGGCCGGCGACGGGATGGCGCGCCGCCACCCACGTCGCGGCTGCGGTGCCGAGCGAGCGGCCGTAGACGTAAACGCGGTCCGTGTCGACCCCGGGCCGCGCGACCAAAGCGGCGTAGGCGGCGTCCGCCGCGCCGTACATTGCCGTCTCGGTCGCCCGGCCCGCGCTCCCACCGTAGCCCGGATAGTCGACCACCAGGACGGCCGTTCCGGGCGGCTGAAACTCGCGCACGATGGGCCAGATGGCCGCGATGGTCTCGCCGTTGCCGTAGAACCAGAGGAGGCTAGGGGAGGTTGGGGAGGTTGGAGGAGGTTGGGGGACTTCGGGTTTCAAGTACCACCCCACCAGTCTCGTTCCGTCCGCCGTTGTCACCTCGATCTGCTCGCCGTTCGCTACGCCGACGCGTTTCGGATCCGGGACCGGAGCGCGCGGCGCCGGAAAGGCGAGCCGCTCCTGGAACCGCCACGCGAGCAGCACGAGCAGCGCGTACGCCAGCGCGAGCCCGAGCGCGATCCGGAGAGCGAGCATGCGAAAAAGTAATGGAGGGGCGCAGCATGCTGCGCCCCTACGCGGCGCCACCATTGCACGAGGCGCCCTGACCGCGAATCTTTCGACCCGTGACGACTCAGCTTACCTGTCCCTCGTGCCGCGCGGAAATCCCGTCGGGCTCGGCGTTCTGCCCCGCCTGCGGCACGCCGTCGCCCACGGTCGTCACGACGTCCTCACCCCCTGTCCCCCTCTCCGTTCCGGAGAGGGGGGACATCGGGAGAACGACCGCGGTGCCCGCGCCGGCGCTGGCCGGTGTGCCCACGGCGCAGCGCCTTGCACGCGCGCTCGGGTCCAAGTACGAAGTGCGCCGCCTGGTGGGCCGGGGCGGGTTCGCCGAGGTGTACGAGCTGTGGGACAAGGAGCTCGACCGGCGCCTGGCCTGTAAGGTGCTCCACCCCGAGATCGCGTGGACGCCGGGCATGCTGGCGCGCTTCCGCCAGGAAGCGAAGGCGCTGGCCCGCCTGCAGCATCCGGCGATCCTGCCCATTCACTTCACGGGCGATGGGGAAGGGCTCGTCTATTACATCATGCCGTTCGTCGAAGGCGAGTCGCTCGCCGACGCGCTGCGGCGCCGGGGCACCTATGGCACCGAGGCCGCGCTCACGGTGGCCGAGCCCGTGCTGCAGGCGCTGGCGCATGCCCACGCCCAGGGTCTGGTGCACCGCGACATCAAGCCGGACAACGTGATGCTGGAAGCGAAAACCGGCCGCGCCCTGCTGGTGGACTTCGGGATCGCGAAGCTGCTCGATCCCGGGTCGGGCGAGGGCAGCACCAAGACGGCCACGGGCTTCACCGTCGGGACGGTGCAATACATGAGCCCCGAGCAGGCCCTCGGCCAGCCGAACATCGACGGGCGCAGCGATCTGTACGCGTTCGGCGCCATGCTGTACCAGATGGTGACGGGCACGCCTCCCTACGACGGCGCCTCGAGCGCCGAGATCGTCGGCAAGCACCTCGCCGATCCGGTGCCGGTGGCAAGCGAAGTCAACGCCAAGATCCCGCGCTGGCTGTCGAGCGTGATCGTCAAGTGCCTCGCGAAGAAACCGGAAGACCGCTATCAGAGCGCCGACGAGGTGCTGGCGGCGCTCGCGGCCGGCCGGGCGTCCGGCTCGACCGGGCTGGTCGGAGCCCGCACGCTCGAGCGGCAGGTGCGGCGCTCGGGGGAAATACGCTCCCGCACCGCGCGGCTCGGCTGGTGGGCCGCCGGGGCGCTGGCCGTGCTCGTCGGGGGCGGCGTGGCGCGCCGCGCCGGCTACCTCGGGTCCGGGGTCGCCTTCGTTCACAACGCGCTCGTCGAGCCGGTAGAGATCCTGCGCGACGGCGTCCCGTTGGACACGGTCGGACCCGACGGCACCCGGCGCCTCTGGCTCTCGCGTGGGCGCGACACGGGGTTCGGCTGGCGACTGCTCCGGCCCGGCAACCCTCCGCTGGGCGAGCCGATGGAGGGGCCGCTCGGTCCCTTCACGCGGATCCGGGGACGGCGCGTCGCCCAGGTCGCGGCAGCGGTGGGACGTCAGACCTATTTCGCGCCGCTGATCACCAACACCAGCGCGTCGGACATCACTCTCGAGGTGAACCCGGGGACCGCTGCCGTGGCGCGCTGTGGCTGCCTCGTCCTCCGCGGGGCCGTCCGTTCGCACATCGGCTACTATCGGCTGTACCGCAACTCCACCGTCGCTGCGTACAACAGCGCCCACCCCTACACGGGGCCGCACGTGGACCGGGAGGGCTTCGCGGCGCGCGTGACCCCGCCGGGCGGGGCCGTGGTGCTCGAATTCTAGCGCACGCCCCCGACGCCCAGCTCCTGACCCGGGCCCGCGGCGCCCTGCTGGGGCTGGTCGTCGGCAATCAGCTCGGGGTGCCCACCGAGCGGCTCGGCACCGCCAAGGCGATTCGGGAAGCGTTTCCCCAGGGCGTACGCGATCTCCAGCCGCCCCCCAAGGGGTCGCCCTTCGACGACGACGCGGCTATGACCCTGCTGCTGGCGGAATCGCTGGCGGAGCGAGGCGACCTCGACGCCACCGACGTGGCAGGGCGGTGGGTGAAGTGGATGAAGGTCGACGGGCGCGGCGTGGGCCTGACCACGCAGCGGGCGCTGCGCTTGATCGAGCGCGGTGTCGAGCCGTTCGAGGCCGGCCGCCAGGCGCGCAGCGCGGGGGCCACCGCGTCCAATGGGGCGGTGATGCGGTGCATCCCGGTGGCGCTCCGCTACCACGACAACGTCGACAAGCTCATTCGCGTCTCGACACAGCAGGCAGCCATCACCCACGCCGACGAGCGCTGCACCTGGGGAGCGGCGGCCGTGAATCTCGCGGCGCGCGAGCTGCTCCACGGCAACCAGTATTTCATCGAGGAGGTGCTGCACCGGCTGCAGGGGGCGGCACCGCGCGTGCTGATCGAGGCCATCCGGCGCGTCCTCTGGGAGCAAGAGAGCGACCTCCCCGTGGCCGTGCCCAACGAGTTCGGCTACGTCGTTCACTGTGTCGAGATCGCCTTGTGGTGCGCGGTACACCACCCGTCGCTCGAAGAGGCCCTCATCTTTCTCGTGCAAGCGGGCGGCGACACGGACACCAACGCCGCGGTGGCAGGGGCGCTGCTGGGGGCGCGGCACGGGGAGACCGGCATCCCGCCGCGCTGGCTCGATCAGCTGGGGAGGGGGAGCGCACGCGGCGTGTCGGAGTTGGCGGAAAAGCTGGTCCAAGCCGCCAGCCGCCAGCCGTAAGCGGTTGCAAGTCGCTGACGGCCAGTCGCAAGAACGTCTTACGGCTTGAGGCTTGCGTCCGCTTAGGGCTTACGCCTTGCGGCTGCTCTGGCGTACCGGCTGATCCGGTCCATCACGACGCCGTCGGTGAGGGTGATGGACACCCAGCGGGCCGTCCCGCGCCCTCGCCAGCTGAGCCGCACCACGCGGCGGCCATAGCGCCATTGCCAGGCGCCAGCCCCGAGCACGTGGGGCCTACCGAAGACGCGCGTGAGATCGCGCTTCGTGCGGTCCAGCAGCGCCACGCCGTGCGCGTTGCCGAACCCCGCCGAATCGTACAGCGCGACCATGTCGGCGTCGCTCTCGATGAAGTGGGCGCTCAGATAGAACCGCGCCCCATCGCGGGGATCGCGGATCAGGACGGCACACTCCATGATCTGCGCCGTGCGCGGCGACGTCTGGCAGCGCAGCACGTCGTTGTCCGCGAGCGCCCGCGCCTGCTGCACGAACGCCCGATAGCCGATGCCGGGCGTGAAGCCGCGGTAGGCCGGGGGAGCCGGCGCGGCGGCTTGACCGGCCAGCTGCGCGGGGAGGAGCAGGGCCAGCATGGTGCCCCGAACCGGAATCATGGGCCCAATATAAGGCGCCACAACGCAAACGGGCCCGGAGCGTCGCTCCGGACCCGTTGCAGTTGCGATCCGCGTCGGTCAGACCTTGCGGACGTTCTGCGCTTGCAAGCCCTTCGGACCCTGGGCGACCTCGAATTCGACCGTGTCGCCCTCTGCGAGGCTGCGGAAGCCCTCGGCCTGGATCGCCGTGAAGTGGACGAACACGTCCGGACCCGACTCCTGCGCGATAAAGCCAAAGCCCTTCGCGTCGTTGAACCACTTCACCTTACCCTTTGCCATACCGTTTGAACCTCAGCACTGAGGGGCACTGCCCCGGACATGTTCGACTCTGGTCACCGCGACCAGAGACGGGCTCAAACAAAAACCGCGAGACAAGTGGTCCTCGCGGAGCGCAGACAAACCGGTGACGGTGCCACGTATTGCTTGAACCGGGGCAAAAGGTAGGGTCCGATCGGAACCCTGTCAATAGAAGTAAATGACAGGGCCTACGGCGGTTGCGTTCGCAAGCGCATATTGTCACCATAACGACAGCATAGCGCCACCACCGGCTACGGGCGTTTGGCGGCCTTGGCGCTGTCTTCCCGCACTGGCAACCCGATGGCGAACCGGAAGTCGCGAAACGCTGTGTCGTAGGTTTTCATCCGCTTGCCAAGCTCGACCGCCGTCACATCCGGCGCGGCGGCGGCGTTCTGCTCGCAGGTCGTCGTGTACTTGATCAGCGAGTCCACCTGCGTGACGAGTCGCTTCGCCTTCAGCTGAACGGAATCCTCGTACACCGTGGGACTCATCTGGGGGCGCCCCCGTCTCAGGAAGCCGCGGCTCGAGCCGCACAAGCCGGCGAGAAAGCGACCGGCACGCCGCTGCGCCGCGGAGTCGCGTCCTCCCGCGCGTGTGACGCGGCCCAGGGCGTCTTTGAGCTGCGCGATGCCGCGCGTCGCCGTGCGCAGCCCGTCCAGGAAACGTTTCTGTTCGGGACTGGGCGGTGGCGGTGGAGGGGTGGACTCGGCCCGCGTCGAGTCCGGGAGCGAAGGCGGCGTCTGCGCTCCGAGCGGGAGCGCAGCGAAACAGAGCAACACGGCCAGGCAGCGCATCAGGATCCTCTGGGTGTCACGGGAAGCCCTGGTTATAATGTCACAATGACCGTTCCCGCAACCTCGCGCCAGACCCGTACGTTCGAAGATCGCGCCGACGCCCTGGCGCATTTCTTCCTGCGGGCCGGCGAAGCCCCGCGGCTCCTCGCCTACGACGACGCGGTCGGCTGCCCGCTCGACCAGGCCATCGCCGCGCTGGAGTGGACGGTCGCGGTCGGCATCCTCGCCGCCGACGATCTGATGCACGCCGCGCGCGTGGGCGCCGACAGCGCCGCGGCCGTCGTGGAGCGCAAGGACGGCGATCAGCGGGTGTTTATCTACCTCGGGCCCCGCATGGACGCGCCTCCCGCCGACCCCTACGAAGGGACGCTCCTGTACGACGAACCCGGCGTGCGCGCGTACATCTTTGCGCAGCGCGTGCACGCCATCGCGCACTTCCTCCGCGCCAGTCTCGGACTCGGCGCCGTCATCGCGATGCTCGGCCGGCGCCCGCCCGAGCTGCGCCACGTCCGCCGTTGGCTGCAGGCGGTGTTCGCCGAGCCCGCGGGAGAAACCGGGTCCACGCGCATGCTCGCTGGCTGGTTCGCGACCGCCGGCGCGGGCGTCCTGTTCCTCCCCCACCACGCTGACGAGCCGTACACATACTGTGAAGTGGGAGCTGAAGCAGGCTAGCTAAAGCAGGTTCGGGAGGTTCGGGAGGCTGGGGGAGGTTGCATCGCAGCGGGACAACCTCCCCCAACCTCCCCAACCTCCCGATCCTCCACAACCTGCTTCTCGTGTTGATTCACAACTCCACATCATGTGGACGGGCGCGGCAATGGTAAACACGGGGCTAGGTTACCCTCCACATCCGATGCACACTGAAGTGAGCTAACCCGAAGAAATATCGGCACTTGCGCGTCTAGGAGAGGCCCCTATATTGATGTCACGCGGCTTGAAGGGAAGGGTCGGGACCTGGTGTCTCAGCTACGCCTTCAAGACGGGTCCGAGCGGAAATTCCGGGGAGGCCGCCGACGCAAACAAGGGCTCAGGCGGCCGGCGATCCGGGAGCAGGCTCTCCGGCTCGGATAGATGGGGCCAGTCGCGTGCCCCATCCGCGTCGACGTGGTGCCTCGACGTGCAGTGCGGAAGGTCGGTCCGCGACCCGATCTGACCCGCAGCACTCACATCGGTGAACCTTGCGGCCCGGCCAGGCTGCTTGGGGATGGAAGCCGGAGCTCCTGTTCGCCCTACCGAGCGACGAATCAGTCAACCGGCGGCGGCAGGATGAAGAACGGAGGGAGCAATCCCCCGGCTCCGGGTAACCGATGTGCGGGGCCCCCGGGCGGCAGTTGATGCCGTCCCGGGGGCTTCGTGTTTATTATGCCCTCCATGCTGCTTCTTCCCCTCGCCGCCACGGGCGCCGTCTTGGGCGCCTGGGCCTACGGCACCTACGAGCCCAATAGCCCGCTGTTCGGGCGCGTGATCGGCCGCGGGTCGCGCGCCGGGCGCGTGGTCTACCTCACGTTCGACGACGGGCCCAACCCCGCGGCCACTGAGCCGATTCTCGAGACCCTCGCGACCGAGGGCATCCCCGCGGCGTTCTTCATGGTCGGCGAGCACGTGCGGCGCTTTCCCGGCGTGGGGCGCCGCGTCGCCGCGGCGGGCCATGAGATCGGCAACCACACCCTGCGCCACCGCAAGCTGCACTTCGCCGGCCCGGCCCGCATCCGCGAGGAGCTCGAGCGCACCCACGCGCTGATCGTCGAGACGACGGGGCGCGCGCCGCGCGCGTTCCGCGCCCCGCACGGGTACCGCAATCCGTTCGTCGCGCGTGCCACACGCCGGCTCGGATATACCGTCTTCGGCTGGACCTTCGGCGTGTGGGACTCGGACCCCCGAGTGGCGGCGGAGGAGATCCGGCGGCGGGTGCGCGCCCGGCTCCGCCCCGGTGCCATCGTGCTGTTGCACGATGGGGACGGATACGATCCGCGCGGGGACCGGAGCCGGACGGTGGCGGCGCTGCCGGGCATCATCGCGGATGCGCGTGCCGCCGGCTACACGTTCGGCTCGCTCACGGAGCTGGTCGCCTGATGTCGAGGCGGTGGCGCTGGGTGTGGTGGCTCCTGGCTCTCGTGGGCGTCGGCTTCGCGCTCAAGTTCTTCACGGCGTTTCCGTGGCGCGTCACCTTCGCGGCGCTGCTCGGCGCCAACCCGTTGCTGCTCGCCATCGCGTTGGCGGCCAATCTCTCGTCGCTCGTCGCCAAAGGATGGGGGTGGCACCTGGTGCTGAACCCCGCGGCGCCGCACAGCTGGCGCCACGCTCAGGAGGCGAACCTCGTGGGTGCCGCGGTGAACGACCTGTCGGTGGCCGTGGCGGGGGAAGCGGCGCGCGTGCACGTGATCGCACAGCGGGCGGGCGTGCCGATCGCCGCCGCCGTGTCGTCGGTGGTGTGGACCCGACTGGCCGAGGCGCTCGCGCTGGCGGTGTTCCTGATCATGGCGCCCAGCCTGCTCCAGCTCGAGCCCTGGTTGCGCGCGCTACAGGTGGGAGTGGGGCTGGCGCTGGTCGTCGTGCTGCTGCTCGCCTGGGCGCGCGGCTGGTCCTGGCTCGCGGAGCAGCTCCCATCCGCGCTGGCCGCCCGCCTGGCGGTGCTGCGCACCATGGGGCGGGGCGGGCGGCTGCTCCTGCCCACGCTGTTCGCCCTGTACAACTGGGCCACGCAGTGGGCCACCTACCATCTCGTGCTGCGCGCGACCCACCTTCCGGTGTCCCTGGCCGCGTCGTTTACGGCCCTCATCGCGGCGAATCTGAGCGGCCTGTTGCGCCCCACGCCGGCCAACGTCGGTGTGACCCAGGCCGCGCTCGTGGTGGGCCTGCTGCCGTTCGGGGTGGCGCCGGAGCAAGCGGTGGCCGCGGGGCTGGCGCTGCAGGGGCTGCAGGTGCTCCCCGTGCTGCTGCTGGGGGCGATGCTGACCGGCTGGCGACTGCTGAAGCTCGAGACCGAGCTCGCCTAAAAAGCGACGGCGTGCGGGGGAAAAGGGTGCCTCGCCGGTCGCGAGGCGTCCCTAGCTTCGCCGCTGTGTCCCCGACGTATCGGATGCCGGACGCGGTCACGCGGCGACGCGAGGCGCAAATCTCGGAAGTCCGCCACGCCCTCGCCGCCGCGCGGTGCGCGGCTCGCCTGGCCGGGCTCGGGACGCGCGAGCTCATGGTGCGGGAGCTGCTGCTGCACGTGATCGACCAGATCGCTCGCGCGGAGCGCGGCGTGGCACGTCTCCTCTCGACGCCGTCGCGTGACGCTTCTGCGTGACGCCTTGGCCTTTAACGCTTTTCCTGTTTCAGTTGGGCGTATCCCATCCCGCGCAGGATCGCGATGCGTTTGGCCATGGGTGGGTGCGTCGCGAGGGCGTCGGCGAACAGCCCTTCGTGGCTCGTCAGCCGTCGCCCCAGGGGATCCGCGATGCACAAGTGGGCGGCCCCGCGCTTGATATGCGTGGTCGGGGCCTCCGCGCCCTCGATTTTCTGAAGCGCGCTCGCCAGCGCGAGCGGGTTGCGCGTGAACTGGGCGCTCATCGCGTCGGCGAGGTACTCCCGCTTCCGGCTCACGCCCAGCGCGAGCAGCTGGGCGATGATCGGAGCCAGGATCCACGAGACGATCCACACCACGAGCAGAATGAGGACCAGCGGGCTGGGCTTCCGCTCGTCGCTCGACCCGCCGCCCGGTCGCAGCACGCGCGACGTCCCGTCGTGCATCAGGGCCACGGCTCCGACCAGCGCGGCGAGCATCGTCATGAGCCGCACGTCCAGGTTCTTGACGTGTCCCAGCTCATGGGCCACGACTCCCTGGAGCTCGTCGCGCGTGCACAGATCGAGCACGCCCTGGGTCACCGCGATGTGCGAATGGAGGGGGTCCGTGCCGGTCGCGAACGCATTCGGATCGGGATCGTCGACGATCCAGATGCGGGGACGGGGGACGCCGGCGGCGATCGCCATCTCCTCCACCACGTTGACGAGCTGCCGCTCCTTGTCGGTTCGGGGGTCGACGATCTCCCGGGCGCCCGTGGACCACAGCACCTTCTGGGGCCCGGTCCGGTACGCGTACCAGGCGATCGCCGCGGCGGCGAGCGACAGGCCGATGCCGAACCAGGGAAAGGCGTGGTGATACGCCTGGCGCGGCGCATCGCGGGTGATGAGGTAGTAGATGTAGTCGCCGCCGAATCCCAGCCAGGCGAAGAAGGCCACGAAGCCAGCCACGAGTACGACGGTGCGCCGGCGATTGGCGTCCTGTTGTTGGAAGAGATTCAGGGAGGCTTCGTCGCTCACGTCTTCGGCTTGAGGGAGAGATCGACCTGCGGCACGGCCTTCTCACCCTGGTCTTCGATCTCCCACAGGTCGGCGGGTTGCGCCTTGGCGAGCCCCGCGACGAAGCTCGTCGGGAACTGCTGCTGCTTCGTGTTGTACTGCGTCGCCGTGTCGTTGTACAGCTGCCGGGCGAAGGCCACCTTGTTCTCGGTCGACGTGAGCTCTTCCTGCAGTTGGCCGATGTTGCCCGTGGCCCGGAGCTGGGGGTACTGCTCCACCACGACCATCAGGCGCTGCAGGGCGGACGACAGCGCATTTTCCGCCCGGCTGATCTGCTTGATGCCCTCGGGGCCCGTCGCGTTCACCTTGACCGCCTGATTCCGGGCCTGGATCACGGCCTCCAGGGTGGACTTCTCGAAGTCCATCGCGCCCCGGACGGCGTTCACCAGGTTGGGGATCAGATCGTGGCGGCGTTTGAGCTGGACGTCGATCTGCTTGAAGGCGTTGAGCGTCTGGTTCTTGAGAGCGATGAGCCCATTGTACGCGGCGATGAGCCACGCTGCCACCACGACGAGAACGAGCAGGAATGCGAGCGGCGCCATGTGAGCTCCGTGTCGAAGTGAGTCCTCTTACGCGGTGTTGGGCGGGAGGAGTTTCGCGAGCGCCTGTCGCACCGCCTCCGCGACCGCCGGGTCGTCGGGCCCGAGCCGTGCCAGGGGGTGGGCGGTCTCGATGTGGAGCTCGAGGCCCCGTCCGATCGGAATGCGGCGCCAGGAGCTCGCGCTGTCGGGGTCGCGGGTCGCGTCGCGCGCGATCCACGCGGTCAACGCTCGTCCCGATTTCCCGCGTGGCGGAGCGCCCTTGCTCTTGAGGGGGAGCTGGTCCGGCACCGGCAGCGAAGCGCCCAGCGCCTGTGCCGCCCGTCGCTCCAGCACGTCGCCCGTCTGGTCCTGCATGTCCTTGGTGATCGCCGCCAGGGTGGCTCCCTCCATCTGCCGGAGCTTGATCCACAGCAGCTGGAGGAAGTGACGATAGGAGTACGTCGCGGCCGTGCCCCGCCCCTCGGGGGGACTCACCAAGCCTTTGGTCACATAGAAGCGGATGGTCCGCTCGCTCGGCTGGGCGCGCGCCGCCGCGTTGATCGGAGTGATCGCCGAGGCGTCGAGGATCGCGCCGACCAGCGCCGCCAGGTCGCGGAGATTCCAGGGTGCGAGGTTGCGGTATTCCCGCAGCACGTGCACCGGCTCGTGGTGTGGTGCGCCCGTCACGCCTCTGCGCCTCCCCGCCCGCGCTCGTCGGCGAGCCGGAACACGGCGGCCAGCCAATCCGTGACTTGGTGCAGGTTGAACGGCTTCCGGATGACCGTGCAGCGGTGGCGCTCGAGCCAGCTGCGCACCTCCTCCGCCTCCGCATCCCCCGTCATGATCGCGATGCGCCCTTCGAGCGCCGGCCAGCGGTGGATGATGGCGAGGTACAGGGCCAGGCCCGACATGGTGGGGAGGTGGATGTCCAAGAGCAGCGCGTCCGGTTGCGCGGACGCGAGCAGCTGATACGCCGTCTCGGCGCTGCCCGCGGCGATCACGCGATGGCCCGCCCGCGTGAGCGAGCGCTCCAGCACGCGGCGCAGCGGCGCCTCGTCGTCCACGACGAGGATCGTGCGCGGATGCTCGCTCATGAGACGGACGCCCGCGCGCTGGCGGGCGTCAGGAAACGGCGCACCACGCGCGCCAGCGCCTCGTCCGGACTGAGCGACAGCCGCATCTCGCCGGCGGTGAGGCCGAGGTAAGCGCGCGCGTGCAACTGCAGCGTCTTCGTCTGCGCGTAGCCGAGCCGCTTCGCCACGTCCTCGATGGTGAAGCCGGGGTCCTGCAGCAGGCGATGCGCGTACAGCACGCGCGCGGCCGAGAGGAAATGCCGGGGCGACGGCAGCCCCACTCGGGTGAACCAGCGCTCGCACGTGCGCCGGTCCACGCGCGCGCGCACGGCGACCTGACTCACCGTCTGCACCTGTCCCGGGGCGCGCAGCGCCTCCTCCAGCACCCAGCGGAGCTCGCTCGGCAACGGCGCGAGAGCGTCGGCGAGCTGGTCGAGCAGCTGCCGCGACGAGGAGCGCGCTTCCTCCTGACTCAGCACCTCTCGCAACCGGGTCGGGTGGTCGTCGTAGTTCGCGAACACCACGTGCTGAATGCCCCGCTGACCGAGCGCGAGCAGCACGCCCGCCGTCCGCGGAGTGAGGGTCGTGTACAGCATCAGGGGAAGCGAGGGGAACAGCACGCGCAGCCGCTCGATCTCCTGCGAGCGCGCCTCGCCGGACAAGAGGGGGTCGACGACGGCGAGCTCGACCGGGCGCCCGCGAATCGCCGTCAGGACGTCGTCCCACCTCAGCGTGTGCACGACACTGAAGCGCCCTCCGGCGGTGCGGCGCAGCTTGTGGAACTGGACGTCAGGGACGGCCGCTAGGACGAGCATGAATCCCCTAAAACCCCCAAAAGTCGCGAAATCGCCCTACGATGCCGCAAAAACACCCTAAGAAACGGACGCTTCCGCTCCGAGGTTGATGTGTCCTGTTGCGTCGTCACCACACACGGTTGCGGAGGTCAAATGTCCCGTATTCGCGCCCTCTTCGCGTTGCTCGTCGTCGCGTTCGCCCTCTCCACCGTCGCGTGTGCCGATGCCACGGGTCCCCGCCACGGCTGCGACGTTCAGAACAGCAATACCTGCAAGTAACGACAATCAAGAGTCCGTTCTAGCCGACGAGCTGCGCCAGGGACGCTGCGACTGCGCGCAGCTCGTCGGTTTGCACCGCCCTCTCCGTCGCGAGCGGTTCCACGGCGAGCACCCGCTCGCAGTCCGACAGCCCACTCCGAATCCGCTCGACGCGGAACTCCAGCTCGTGTAGCCCGGCCGCGCCGGCGATCTCGAGCGCCTGGTTCAAGAGGGCGTCCGCGCGCCGGAACCTGCCGAACCGCGCTTGCCCGATTCCCTGCTTGAGGTAGAAATCCGCCAGGATGTTCGGCGGCATGTGCTCCAGGCGCTCGTCGCAGCGCTCGCGCCAGCGCGCGAACCCGACGTGATCGCGTCGGTACGAGGCCGAGTGCATCAGCTCGACCAAGGCGTTGCTGGTATTGTCGGGCGTCCCGCCGCGGCGGACGACCTCTGACAGCGCTCGCTCCGCACCCATTGCGTCGCCCAAGGTCAGGAGCATCAGCCCGACGTCGTTCAGGGCGCGCATCCGGGAGTCGTCCTCGTCGTAGAGCCCGAAGGCGCGCCAGATGTGGGGAATGGCGTCGGGAGCCTGCCCCATGAAATGGAGCGCGACGCCGATGCCGTGCTCCGCACGCGCTTCCGCGTCCCGCTCGCCCGCGGCGTGCGCGTCCGCGAGGATCCCCCGGAGCCTCCGCTCCGCTTCCGCGAGATTGCCGCGGCCCAGGATCGTGTTCGCGACGCCGATGCGGGCGAGCAGCGCCGAATAGCGGTCGCCGGCCGCGCTCGCCATCTCACCCGCTTCCGCGTACGCGGCTTCCGCTTCGTCGAACCGGTTGAGCTTACGGTGCGCGCGCGCGAACCGCAGCCGGGCCGCTACCGCGTCCCGGGCCGACAAACGGCTCGCGATTACCACGAGCAGCGTCGTCAGCACGTCGACCGCTTCCTCCAGGCGCAACTCCTCCTCGAGGAAGTGCGCATACGCGAACAGCGCGGGTGCCATCAGCCGGATGTCGCCCAGGCGATGGGCGTCCGCCGTGCTCTCGGCGATGCCGTGCACGTGCGCGCCTTCGGTTGCCGCTCCCCGCAGCTCGGCGCAGAAGCGGTCGGTCGCGATCCACTGGTAGTGGAACGCATCAGCGGACACGTACGCGCGGTCCGGCGCGAGTAAATCGACGAGCCGCAGCGCGAGAAACGCGCCCTGGCCGAGGCGCGCTTCGAGCGAAGTCGCGCCCCCAGGGCCCGACACACGCTGCAGGAATATCGCGTGAGGCAAGGATTCGAATTTCAGGCGCGAAGCCGGCATCCGGTCGGTCTCCCAGTCAGACTGGCTGGTCGTGTCCCAAGCCAGGCCCAAGGCAGGGGTCATGCCTCGGTGCAACGCGCGGCCGGGTCGGAACATAGTGTTTTCCATGGCGCCGCGTTAGGCCGCAATTCCCGCGTTTTCTCGCCATTCGCCGCACGGTTCGGATGCCACGCGGGAGGCTTTCCCTCCCCTTATTCGGCCCATGCGCCGGGGCTTTACACTCGCCGAACTCGCGGTCGTGCTCGCGATTCTGGCCGTTGTGACGGCGATCACACTCCCCCGCCTGCGAGGGCTGCGGGACTGGATCGCCGTCAACACCGCCGCCCAAGACGTCACCGCCGCCGTCGCGGTGACCCGCAACGCCGCGATCATGCAGGGCAGCCGGCGCCGGCTGGTCATCGCGCGTGATTCCCTCCGCATCGACCGCTGGGCGGGGGACTCCTGGGCGCCTCTGGAGCGCTGGCCCGGCCCGGATCGGCACGGGGTCACCCTCGAGGTGTCGACCCCCGTGGTGGTGTTCGACCCGATCGGGCTCCCGTGGGGCGTGTCCAATACCAAGGTCGTGCTGCGGCGGGGTGTGCGTTCTGAAACGATCACCCTGTCCCGCCTGGGCCGGGTGAAGCGCTGGTAGGGGCAATGCAACCATTGGCAGGGCGGAGAGCATCAAACACACGTGGCGGATGAAACATCCGTCGCCCTCAGTCGTACGACAACAGGCAGAGCATCACAAGGGTCGCGGCCGAAGTGTGACGGCCACTTCGCCCGACCGCCAGCCCGGGGCGCTGTAAGCCCCGGGTCTGGTTTTTTTAGGGGGGGAGAGAGCGGAGCGCCACGGCGGCCACGTTGAACTCGACCCGATCGGCGACTCGCACCGTCCCCGCCGGGCCCCCACGATACGGTTTGATGCCGAAGTCGCTCTGTTTCACCGAGAAACGCCCGGTCGCCTGCAGCGTGTCACCGGCGGTCTGCAGCCGCACCGCCATCGCGACGTCGCGCGTTTGTCCGACGATCGTCAATCGTCCCTGCACCTGGAGCCCGTCGCCCGTGGGCGTCACCGCCGTGGAGACGAATGTGATGATCGGATACCGATCGGGGTGGAGCACCTCACGCCGCATCGTCTCGGCGACCTTGCGGATCTCGGCCGTGTCGGGGGGCGTCACCACCTCGAGGCTGTCGACGGGTACGACCACGTCGACGCGCGAGTCGGCGGGGCTGGTCGGGTAATAGACGATCCGCCCGGACCAAGCGCGGGCACGGACGACATGCCCGTGTCCCGCAAACCCGAGCAGCCCGGCCTTGCCGGTTTTCACTTCGAAGCGACTCGCGGGCGTGAGGACGTACACCAGGGAATCGCGCCCGGCGGCCTGTGCGGCCCCCACAGCGGGGCCGCACCAGAGGGCGGCGCCGAGTAGCACACACCGCGTCGGCGTCATCGCCGTCCCCCGCCCAGGTATCGCGCCAGCCCCGCTTCGAAAGGCAGCGCCCGAATGCCGAACACCGACTCGAGCGCGTTTGCGGGAGTGGCGCTGCCTTCCACCAGCATCTGGAGCTGGTCCGCGGTGAGCGGAGCCAGGGGCCCCGCCATGCCGAGTGCCGCGGCCGCCGCGCGCGCGACGGCGAGCGGCACGTGCACGAGCGGGCGCGGATGACCGGCGGCCCGGCCGATGGCGCGCACGAACTCCTCGTAGGTCAGCGCCGCCGGTCCCCCGACCTCGAACGCGCCCTCGAGCGCGGGACGCTCGACCGCGAGAGCGAACGCGAGGGCGACGTCGTCGATCCAGACGGGCTGCGTCGGGAAGCGGCCGTCACCGAACACGGGCACGAGGGGTGACCAACGGTGCAGGCGGGCGAGCGTGCGGATCGGTTTGTTTTCGGGACCGCTGATTATGGATGGCCGGAAGATGGCGTGCGACAGGCCGGAGCCCCGCACCAGCTCCTCCGCGCGCCATTTGGTCCGGTGATAGCGGGTTGCCCGCGGCTCGTCACGCGCACCTACCGCACTCATGTGCACGAACCGGCCGACGCCCGCGCCGCGCGCGGCTGTGAGCAGGCGCCGCGTGCCCTCGACGTGCACGGCCTCGAACGTCGCTGTGCCCCGCTCCACGATGATCCCAACCAGATGCACCACGACGTCGGCGCCTTGGGTCAACGCCGTGATGGCCGCCGGGTCCGCCAAATCGCCGGGCGTGCGCTCGATGGGGAGTCCGTCGAGCGCCCGTCGGCGGCCGTCCCTCCGGATCAGCGCGCGGACGCGATGGCCGCGATGCGCGAGCAGTGTGGTGACGTGCCGTCCCACGAATCCACTGGCTCCGGTGACGGCGATCAGCACAGGGGTGGGGGAGGACCGCTCAGTCGGTACTGGTGACGCCGCCCTCGTCGAGGAACACCAGCGTCCGGCGCCGGGCCACGACGCTCGACAGCGCCTCGAACACCGCGGGATCGAGCACCGTCCCCGCGAGATCGGCGATCCGGCCGATGGCCTTGTCCGGCGTCATCTTCTCCTGGTACGCCCGCGAGGTCGTGAGCGCGTCGTAGACCTCGGCGGCCCCGATGACGCGCGCGGAGAGCGGGATCGCTTCGCCGCGCAGCCCGTCCGGATAGCCCGTCCCGTCGAAGCGCTCATGGTGATGCCGTACTGCCGGGATGATGTCGCCAAGGTGTGTGAGGGGGGCAAGGATCTGGGACCCGATGATCACGTGCTGCCGCACGTGCTCGAACTCCTCCGGCGTGAGCGCGCCCTGCTTGTTCAAGACCGCTTCTCGCGTACCGATTTTGCCGATGTCGTGCAACCGGCCCGCGATGCGCACCAGCTCCACGTCCTCTTCCGACATGCCCAAGTGGTGGGCCACCGTGGCGGAGAGGTCGGCCACGCGCGCCGAGTGGCCCCGCATGTAGGGGTCCTTGGCCTCGAGGGCATTGACCAGGGCCTCGAGTGTCGCGATCGACAGGCGCTCGAGCTTCGTGCGCTCGCGCTGCAGCTCGGCGGTCCGGGTGGTGACTTCCTCTTTCAGCCACTGGTTGAGCTGGCGGTTCTCGAGCAGCATCTCGCGGCGCTTGAGCGCGCGTTGCACGGCGCGGCCCAGGTCGGCCAGCTCGATCGGCTTGGTGAGGTAGTCCATGGCTCCACGCTGCATGCACAGTGCGGCGCTGGTCGCGTCGTTGACGGCCGTGAGCATGAGGATCGCCAGCTCCGGCTCGATCTCGATCGCGGCGGGCACGAGGTCCACGCCGCTCGTCCCGGGCATGCGGATGTCGCACAGCATGAGGGCGATGCGATGGCGCTTGAGCTGCTGCAGCGCCTCGTCTCCCGAGCCGGCGGCATACACGTCGAATTGCTGCTGTTGCAGGAACTTCTTGAGGGCGTTCCGGATGGGCTCCTCGTCGTCCACGACCAGGATCTGAACGGGCCCCGCCATGTCGGCCACTCTCGCGACTCCTTGGGTGATTGACGGGATAATGGCGCCGCCCGGTGCGTCTGGATAGTCCCGGCCGGGCGGCGGCGCTCAGGCCGCCGCGACGAACGTGAGCTCGACCGGGGCCGGGATGAGTCCCGCCCGATGTGCCCGCGCCAGCAGCTCCGACACGGCCAGGCGGCCGGTCTCTCCGTAGTCCACGGTGTAGGCGTTCACGTACATGCCGACGAAGCGATCGGTGCGGGCGTCGTCGAGCCCGCGGCTGTAGCCCTTCGCGTGCGCCAGCGCCTCGGAACGGTGGGCAAGGCCGTACTGAATGCTCGCCTTCAGGTCCCGTGCGATGTCGCGCATGAGGGCCTGCCCGAGGTCACGGCGCACCACGTTGCCGCCGAGCGGCAGCGGCAGCCCTGTCTCGGCGTGCCACCACTCACCGAGGTCGACCCAGAGGTGCAGGCCGCGGTCGGCGTAGGTCAGCTGGCCCTCGTGGATCAGCAGTCCCGCGTCCGCCCCGCCGGCCACCACGTACTGTTCGATCTGATCGAACGGCACGACCACGTACCGGGCCGCGGGCTGAAACAGCTTGAGGCCGAGAAACGCCGTGGTGAGCTCGCCGGGGACGGCAACGCGCACCGTGGACTCGGCGAGCGCCGCGCGCGGATCGGCTGGCCGCGGGGCGCGCGCCACGATCCGCGGCCCGTAGCGGTCGCCGAAGCTCGCCCCATGGGCGAGCAGCGCGTAGCGCTGCGCGAGGTACGCGTAGGCGTGCAGTGAGACCGCCGTGACTTCGAGCTCCCCCTGTAACGCGCGCCGGTTGAGCGATTCGATGTCGCCCAGCTCGTGTTCGTAGCGCCGGCCGCCGGTGTCGATCTTTCCGGCCGCCAGCGCCCAGAACATGAAGGCGTCGTCGGCGTCCGGGCTGTGTGCCAGGTGGATGGTGCGGAGCGGCGGGCGGGGAAGGGGGGACTCAGCGGCCACGCGTCGACTTGCCGGCGGTCACCTGCCTCGCCTCGTCGTGGAAGGAATCGAGGTTCTGCGCGTGGTCACCGTACTCCGGCCGCCGCCGCGCCCGCTCGGCCGTCTCGTTCTGCAGGAAGGCGCGGTAGGCGCGCAGGGCGCCTGGGGTGTCGTGCGTCAGCTCGAGAGCACGGGCGCGCAGCATGAACCCGAACAGGTGCGTGGGCACCGCCCGCCGGATCGTGTCGGCTTGAGCCAGGGCCGCTGCGGTGTTGCCGCCGGTCAAATCGAGAACGCCGACGTGGTAGCGGGCGTCGACGTCGAGCGCGGGCAACATGGTGTACGCTTGCAGTGCCATGGGCAGGAAGAACTCCGCACTGTCGGCCTTCCCCTGCGAGTGGAGCGACATCACCCGATTGTACAGCCGGGTGGCGCGCTCTTCGGGAGACATCTGTGCAATATCGGGAGGCGTGGGGCGGGAAGCGGGAAGGGGGAAGCGGGATGCGTCATCGCTCGACTCGCTTCCCCCTTCCCTCGTCCCGCCTCCCGTGGGGGCACCGATGCGGAGCGCCAGCACGGTAACCAGTGCTCCCACCGCCGCCCCAGCCACGCCCCAGGGAAGCCCGGCTCGCCAGCCGGCGGCCGCGGCGCCGCTGACCTGGGCGCCGCACCGGTGACAGAACTTTGCCGTGGCCGCGAGCGCCGCTCCGCACGCATGACAGTTCATGGAGGGCGGGAAATCTAACTGGCGGGAAGTCTCAGGGCAGCGTAGTGTACTCGGCATGACCCGTGATACGACGGTACGACGCCACGTTACACGAGGTACAAGGCGAACGCTCGTGGCACGTGGCGTCGTGGCGTCGTGCGACGGCCCATGAGCGCTCCGTTTCCCGGGCATGACCGCGCCAAGCACATGGGCGAGCTGAAGCGTGGCGATGAGCGATGGGACGTCTTCATGGAGGTACAGCCCGACCCGGAAGTGGGGCCCGGGGCGGTGCGGGGGCGGCTGCACTTCGCGAGCGGCGAGCGGCACCGCACCACGAGCTGGATCTTCCTGGAGTGGTCGGAGCGCGAGGTCCAGGAGCGCTTCGGGGAATTTTCGGCCGTCGAGCTATGGCACTTCGTGGAGGCCGTGAATAGCTGACACGGCCGTGTTGAGAACCGTGCAGTTTTTGCACATTTTATTGTGCATCTGGCGTCTAGACACCGCGCGGCCGTGCTAGGCGATGTATTAATGTTGCGCTCGCGACACGAAGTGGTTGACACCGTGCAACGGCCTCAGTACCTTCCCGCATGCCTGCCGTAACCACCGATAGGGGAATTTGCTGCGAGCCCATCGCGCCCGGCCGGGCGCGGGGCTCGCGTCGTTCGTGGCATCAAGCGTGCACGTGCGTGAGTGAACCGAGCCCTCTGAGGAGCGACCCATGACCGCGACGTTGGAGCCCACCACTACCCCTCAGGCGGGCAAGCCTGCGACCGCGACGGTCGTCGACGTGATCCGCAAGGCGCGAGACGCCGGGGTCCAAGTCGTGGACTTGAGGTTCACCGATCTGCCGGGCACCTGGCAGCACTTTTCGATTCCGCTCAAGGAGCTCACGGAGGACCTCTTTAAGGAAGGGATCGGATTCGACGGGTCGTCGATCCGCGGGTTCCAGGCGATCAACGAGAGCGACATGCTGTTGTTTCCCGACCCGGCGAGCGCGTTCGTCGATCCGTGTCTCGAGGTGCCGACGCTGTCGCTCACCTGTGACGTGTCCGACCCCGTGACGGGTGCGCGGTACTCGCGCGATCCGCGCTACGTGGCGCAGAAGGCGGAGCAGCACCTGGTGAAGTCGGGGATCGCCACGACGGCGTACTACGGGCCCGAAGCCGAGTTCTACATCTTCAATTCGGTGCGCTTCGATCAGAACGCGCACGAAGGCTACTACCACATCGACTCCGAGGAGGGGATCTGGAACTCGGGGACGAACGGGAGCCCGAACCAGGGACACCGGCCGCGGCACAAGGAGGGCTACTTCCCGGTGCCGCCGGTCGACCGCTTGCAGGACCTGCGCTCGAAGATCATGCTCGCGCTGATCGCGTCGGGGGTCGACGTCGAAGTGCATCACCACGAGGTGGGAACAGCGGGGCAGACCGAGATCGACATGCGGTTCACGACCCTGGCGCGCATGGCCGACCAGCTGATGATGTACAAGTACATCGTGAAGAACGTGTGTCATCAGAACGGCTACACGGCGACGTTCATGCCCAAGCCGATGTTCGGGGACAACGGCTCGGGCATGCACGTGCACATGAGCTTGTGGAAGGACGGGACGAACCTGTTCTTCGACGCCAAGGGGTATGCCCTGTTGTCGGATGCGGCGCGCTGGTACATCGGCGGGCTGATCAAGCACGCGGCCGCGCTGCTCGCGTTCGCGGCGCCGACGACCAACAGCTACCGGCGGCTGGTGCCGGGGTACGAGGCGCCGATCAACCTGATCTACTCGCAGCGCAACCGCTCGGCGATCTGCCGCATTCCGGTCTATTCCAAGTCGCCCAAAGCGAAGCGCGTCGAGTTCCGGGCGCCCGATCCGTCGTCGAACCCGTACCTGACGTTCGCGGCGCTGCTGATGGCGGGCCTCGACGGCATCAAGCACAAGATCGAGCCGCCCAAGCCGATGGACGTGGACCTGTACGACCTCGAGCCCGAAGAGCGCCAGCATGTGAAGAACACGCCGGGCTCCCTGAACGAGTCGCTCGCGGCGCTGGAGGCGGACCACGCCTTCCTGCTCGAGGGCGGCGTGTTCACGCCCGATCTGATCGAGACGTGGCTCGCGTACAAGCGCGCCAAGGAAGTGGACCCCGTCGCCCTGCGGCCGCATCCATACGAATTCTTCTTGTATTACGACGTCTGAGGTGAGACGGGGTAGAGGACGGTAGAAGACGGTAGAGGTCGGTAGAGGTTGCGCAGTCCTCTACCGCCTTCTACCGTCTTCTACATCCTCTTCGTCTCTATGGCCACCGCTCTCAAGACCACCGGCGCGACGAAGCGCGAGCTGCTCGAGCTCTGCAAGAAGCAGGAGGTCAACTTCCTGCGCCTCCAGTTCACCGACATCCTGGGCGTCAACAAGAACGTCGAGGTGCCCGAGAGCCAGTTCGAGAAGGCGCTCGAGGGCGACATCATGTTCGACGGGTCGTCGATCGAGGGGTTCGTCCGGATCGAGGAGTCGGACATGGTCCTGAAGCCCGACCTCGAGACGTTCCGGGTGCTGCCGTACGACGACGAGGGGGGGCGCATCGCCCGGCTCATCTGCGACATCTACAACCCCGACGGATCGTCGTTCGCGGGGTGCACGCGGCAGGCGCTGAAGCGACAGATCGCGGAGGCGAAGGCGCTGGGCTTCGAGATGATGGCCGGGGCCGAGGCGGAATTCTTCATCTTCCAGCTCGACGCGAGCGGCGAGCCCACCACCGAGACGCACGACCACGGCGGCTACTTCGACCAGACCCCCGTGGACCGGGCCGAGGAGATCCGGCGCCTGATCATCCGGGATCTGGTCTCGATGGGGTTCGAGGTGGAGGCGGGCCACCACGAAGTCGCGCCGGGCCAGCACGAGATCGATTTCCGCTATGCGGCGGCCCTCGAGACTGCGGATAACCTCGCGACGTTCCGGTTCATGGTCCGCAACGTCGCGTACCGCCACGGTTTCCTCGCCACCTTCATGCCCAAGCCGATCTTCGGACAGAACGGCTCCGGGATGCACACGCACCAGTCGCTGTTCAAGGGCGGGAAGAACGCGTTTCACGATCCCGCCGGGAAGTGGGAGCTCTCGGCAACCGCGATCCAGTACGTGGCCGGGCTCCTGAAGCACGCCCGCGGCTTCTGCGCCGTGACCAATCCGCTGGTGAACAGCTACAAACGGCTGGTGCCCGGGTACGAGGCGCCGACCAACGTGGCCTGGTCCCAGCGCAACCGGTCGCCGCTGGTGCGGATCCCCGATCGCCGCGGCATCGGCACGCGTTGCGAGCTGCGGATGCCGGACCCTTCGGCGAATCCGTACCTCGCCCTCGCGGTCCAGCTCGCCGCCGGCCTCGACGGCATCAAGCAGAAGCTCATCCCTCCCGATCCGGTGAACAAAAACATCTTCACCATGAGCTTTCGCGAGCGGCGCAAGTACCGCATCGACGAGCTGCCGCGCGATCTGCACGAAGCGCTCGACATGCTCGAGAAGGACGACGTCATCCGCGACGCGCTGGGCGCCCACATTTACGAGCGATTCGTGGAGGCGAAGCGCGAGGAGTGGCAGGAGTATATCGGGCAGGTCAGCGAATGGGAGCTCGATAGATACCTCGGGCAATATTGACGACGTAGCACAAAGGCGTAACACAAAGACGTAACACAAAGGCGTAGCACAAAGGCGTAACACAAAGACGTAACACAAAGACGTAACACAAAGACGTAACACAAGACGTAGCACGAAGGCGTCACCTATCTGGCGGCGGGTGCGCCATCAAACGCCCGAGCGTCTTGATGATGAGCGCGACTCGAGCCTCGATCTCGTGAATGGCGTTTGCATGCACCGGATCGAGCGCCGCCGCGACGCGCAACTGCGTCAGCGTTTCCTGAGCGGACCCCCTCGCATACTGCAGGAACTGGCGGAATTCCGGGATCGTGCCGCGGCCGCAGGCCTCCGCTATGTTTGAGCTGACGGAGAGCGCCGCCCGGACGAGCTGGTCCGCCCGCGGCGCCGCTCCCGGTCCGGACAGCTTCTTGCTCAATCGAGCTACCCGGACGGAGACCTCCACGGCGACCTCGTGTACCCACAACCGACGAGCATAGGCGCGCAGCGTCATGGCACACGATAGGAGGAGGCATCGCTGAGCGTGGCATCCGTTTCATGCCTCCGCGGGACGTTTTTGTGCAACGCCGTCGCGCGACGCTTCTGCTCGACGCTGTTGCCGTTATTGTGTCTCGCATGCGACTCAACCTCGCGCCTCGACGACACGCTCGGGGTTCAATCGTCCGCTCGGTGGGAGTGGCACGGCCGGATCACGGTCACGCAGGATCCCCGGTTCACCCTGACGCGCCTGGCGATCGACACGGGGCACGGCGGTGGTGACGTGGGGCTGGCCCGCTACGATTTCAATCCCGCCGAGGGCGAGGGGGACGAGTACTCGTTGACGCTGGCGCTCGACCTGGGGCGTGCACACGATCTTCGGCAGAACGTCCCGTATGCGCTCGGGGGCACGGACGCTCGCATTCCCGCGTATGCCACCGTGACCTGTTTCTGCCACCCGCTCAAACCCGACTCGGTGCGTGGCACCTTCCGGCTGGCGACGCGGGGCCTGCGCCAGATCACGGGCCGCGTAGACGCGACGCTGTATTTCACGGAATGGAGCGACCCCGCTCGCCACGCGACCTATTCGCTGCACCAGCGCATTGACTTGGTCAAATAGACCGGCGGCGGTCTGGCGGACGGGCGGACTGGCGGTCGGAACGGCTGCGGCACTCCTGACCGCCGGTCCGCCCGTCCGCCTGTCCGGCCAATCTCCCCTCGCGACGATCGACACGATCATCGTCGTGAATCGCAACGTGTTCGACCTGCAGGAGACCGACGCGCCCGGCTTCATCGCCCGGCTCGCCAACCGGCTGCACGCCCGGACGCGCCCCGGCGTCATCCGCGGCACGCTGCCGGTCAACCCCGGGGACCGCTACGACTCGGCGCGGGTGGCCGAGAGCGAGCGGGCGTTGCGCAATCTGAGCGTCTTCAGCCGCGTACGAATCGACACGACACGGCTCGCTGGCCGCCTCGCGCTGCGCGTGGCGACGACCGACGGCTGGAGCACCAAGCCCCAGCTCGGCTACTCGTCCGCGGGGGGCGACGCCAGCTGGCTGGCGGGGCTCGTCGAGGACAACCTGCTGGGAACGGCCACGTCGCTCACCGCCGTCTACAACAGGACCCCCGACCGGGGCGTCTTCAGTCTCGGCTACGTGAATCCCCACTTCTTTTCCCGCCGCGTCCAATTGCAGGGCCTCTACAAGGGCAAGACCGACGGGAAGGAGGGCACGTGGCTGTTCGGCGTCCCATTCTACGAGACCGCCGCGCGGCGGGCGCTGACCACCGACGGCGAGGCGGCGTCAGAGCGCGTGCTGCACTACCAGGACGGCGCGCACGTCGAGTCGCTCGACCGGGAGCGGCGCGCGTTGCGCTTGGGGATGACGGTCGGGTTCGCCGCCCACGCCACCTCGCGGGACTATGTACGGATCTGGTTCGCCGCGCAGTGGCGGCGGGAGGATTTCGACGCCGTGGGTGCCCCGGCGATCAGGCGATCGCTGTTCGGAACGGCGGGAGCGGCGGTGGACGTCGCGCACTCCCGGTTCCAGGTGCTGGAGCGGTTCAACTCGTACGCACGCCGCGAGGATGTGGACGTGTCCCAGTCGCTCCGCGTCGGGCTGTGGGTGGCGCCGCGCGCATGGGGGTACGCCCCGACTGAGGCGGGCATCGGGACGGAGCTGAGCGCCCAGGTCGCGGTCCCCTGGGCCGGGGGATTCGCGGTGTTGCGCGGAGCCGGGCACGGCGTCTTCACCGCCGGAGCGCCCGACTCGGGTCGCGTCTCGGGCGCGCTCACCGTGGCGAGTCAGAACGTGCCGCGCCACACGCTGATCCTGCACCTTGAAGGTGCCCGGCTGCGGCGGCCCAAGTTCGGCGAGGAGTTCGATCTGTGGACGACGCAGAACGGTCCGCGCGTGTTCGGAATCCACCAGTTCACGGGTTGGCGGATGGCCTGGCTCGCGCTGGAAGACCGCATCCTGGTCGCGGATGAGGCCTGGGGGCTGATGGGAGTCGGCTTGGCGCCGTTCTTCGATTACGGCGGCGCATGGTATCGGACCGAGGCGCCCCGCCTGGGCGGCGATGTCGGCGTGTCGTTGCGCATCGGCCCAACCCGCGCCGTGCGCGGCGATGTGGCGGAGTTCGCCGTCGGCTACCGCTTCGGCCAGGGGTTCACCGGCGGCCGCTGGGGGTTCGCGGTCCGCAAGGGCGTTCACTACTGACCGCCCCGCTACAACCTCCCGGCCCTGCTCGACGTTACCAGCTCACGCGCGCGTGGCCGGCGCGGCCGCCGCCTGCCCCCTGCGGCGGGCGTCCAGACTGACGGGGCCCGCGCCGAAATACGCGATCAGGAGGGCGGCTCCAAGCATGGAGACGTTCTTCATGAACAGCGCCATTTGCATCCCCCTCATCATGGGATCGGTCACCGTCCAGAAGTTGTGCATGGCGAGCGTGACGGGCACCAGGAACAGGACCAGCAGCCACGCGCCGAGCTTGGCCTGGTAACCCAGTGCCACGCTCAGGCCGCCGGCGATGGCGATCACACCCGAGAGGGGCACCAAGAGCGCGGCCGCCGGCACGCCCGCCTGCGCGGCGTACCCGATATAGCCTTGCGAGAAGTGGCCGAGGATAGTCATCAAGAAAATGAGGGAGTACAACACCCGACCCACCGCTACGATGTAGCGCATCGAACCCTCCAGGTGAGTTACGACCCCAGTGCTTTCAGGGCGGCCCGCAGGCTCTCCGCGTCGCCCGCGTTGAGCGGGCCCATGATCGCTCGCTGCACCTGCCGCAGGGCGTCCATGCCCTCGGCATGCGCCCGCGTCCCCGCCGCCGTCAGGGCGGCCCGGACGCTGCGACGATCGTTGGAGTCCGCCCGGCGGCGCACGAGTCCGTCCTTCTCGAGCCGGTCGACCAGCTGGGTGATGTTAGACCGCACGCAGTGCTGACGCTCCGCCAAGGCGGACAGCGGCAGCGGCTCCTTCGCGTCGGCCAGGAAATGGAGTACGGCGAGCTTCGCGAGCGACAGGCCCAGCGGATTCACGGCCGCTTCGAGACGGGCTTCCACTGCTTCGGCCGTTTCCAGAAAAGAGAAGACCAGCCCGCTGGCCGTCGCCCCACGGCGCGCCGGTTTCCGAGACCGCTTGTGCATCACGAAAATGATACCCCGCTTCGTGGCATGGTCAAATCAGTCGACGGCGCGGGGCCACCCGGCGCCCACGGCCTGGTACAGCTGCACTCCGGCGACGAGCTGGTCACGCTCCGCCTGCGTGAGCGCCAGTTCGGCGCCGAACAGGCCGCGCTGCGCGTCGAGCACGTCGAGATAGCTCGAGACGCCGTTCTGATACCGCAGGTCGGCGAGCTCGAGCGCGCGCCGCAGCGCGATCACCTGGCGCTCCTGCGCGGCGGTTCGATCCTGAGCCGTCCGCAGTCCAACCAGCGCGTCCTCGACCTCGCGCAGCGCCACCAGCACCGTCTGCTCGTAGCGCGACCGCGCTTGCGCCGCCCGCGCGCGAGCGATGTTCACCTGCTCGCCGGCCCCCGGCCGGCCCTGGCTGAACAGGGGGATCGACACTCCGGCGAACGCCTGCCAGATGTTGCTCCCGGACGCGAACCACCGGGAGAATTCGGCGCTCTGGGTGCCGTACTGACCGGTGATCGTGAAGGTCGGCAGCCAGGCGGCCTGCGCCACGCCGATCCGAGCCGTCGCGGCACGGAGCGTCGCTTCGGCGCCTCGCACGTCAGGCCGGTGCGCGAGCAGGGCGGACGGCACGCCGGCCGGGACCGGGATCAGCGCCGCCATGTCCGTGAGCGAGCGGCCCCGGGCGATGACTCCGGGGTTGCGTCCGACCAGGACGCTCAGGGCGTTCTCTTGCTGCGCCACCTGACGCTCGAAGTCCGCGACGCTCGCCGCAGGACTCGCCACCTCGGCCTCGAACTGTCGCACGTCGAGCTCCGAGATCAACCCCTGATCGAGCCGTCGGCGTGCGAGCGCGAGCGTTTGCCGCCGCGAGTCGAGGGTGCGGCGCGCGATCGCGAGGTTCAAGTCCGCCGCGCGCAGGTCGAAATACGCCGTCGCCACGTCGCCGATCAGGGACAATTGCAACGCGCGCCGGTCTTCCTCCCGAGCCACGAGATCTGAGCGCGCGGCGCTGGTGCCGCGGCGGAGCCGCCCCCACACATCGAGCTCCCAGCTCAGGTCAGCGGTGGCCTTGTACACGTCGAACGTTTGCGCCCCGAAAGTCCCGAAGACCGCACGGCTACGGCCGGCCTGACCGTTGGCCGTCAGCTCGGGCACGAGCGCGCCCCGCGTGGCCCGGTACTGCGCGCGGAATTCGTCGATCACGGCGAGGGCGGTGCGGACGTCACGATTCTGCCGCAGGCTCGTGTCCACGAGCTGCCGGAGCACGGAATCCTGGATCAGATCGAGCCACCGCAGCGTGGCACCCGAGTCCGCGCCGGACCTCGAGGACGTCGTGTCGTATCGGAACGGCACGCGTGCCGTGTCGGTCCCGGCCGGCAGCAGCGTATCACGGCTGGTACGCAACGAGTCGTAGAACGGCCGGAGCGAGTCCTCCGACGCCGCGCGCGGGCGCCAGCCGTCCGGCATGCCGAGGCCGGACCGGTGATATCCCGGTCCCACCGCGCACGCCCCGGTGAGCGCAGTCAGTGCGATCAGCGCGCCCACCGCGCGCACCGCGACGCGTCGCATGTCAGTCGCCCTCCGCCGCGAGCGGCGGCGCGTGCGGGACGACGGAGCGCGCGCCGCGGCGCAGCAGGCCCCGCTCGCTCAGGGTGCGAATCGCCACGAAGAAGAGCGGGATGAAGAACACGCCGACCAGCGTCGCCACCAGCATCCCGAAAAAGACGCCGGTGCCGATGGAATGACGGCTCGCGGCGCCCGCCCCGCTCGACGTGAGCAAGGGTGTGACGCCCAGGATGAACGCGAACGAAGTCATCAGGATCGGCCGCAGCCGCTCCCGGCCGGCTTCGAGCGCCGCATCCCGAATCGACCGCCCCTGGGCGCGCAGCTCGTTCGCGAACTCGACGATCAGAATCGCGTTCTTCGCTGCGAGACCCACGACGACGATCAGGCCGATCTGCACGTACACGTCGTTCGCCATGCCGCGCAGCCACACGCCGAGCAGCGCGCCGAGCGTGCCGAACGGCACACCGAGCAGCACGGCGAACGGGATCGACCAGCTCTCGTATTGCGCGGCGAGCACCAGGAACACCATCACCAGCCCGAGGGCGAACACCAGGCTTCCCTGCCCGCCCGAGGCGCGCTCCTGGTACGACTGGCCGCTGAACGCGTATCCCACGCCCTGGCTGGCGTACTTGTCTTGGGCCAACCGCTCGGCTGCGGCGAGCATCTCGCCCGAGCTCTTCCCGGGCGCGGGGGCCCCGACCACCAGCGCCGACGTGAAGCCATTGAACCGCGTGATGACGCTCGGGCCGGCTCGGAATTCGGTCCGGGTCAGTGCCGACACCGGCACCATTTGTTGATTGGGCCCTCGCACGTACAGGCGACCGATGTCTTCTGGCGTCTGGCGGAAGCGGGCCTGCGCCTCGGCCTGCACCCGATAGGTCTTCCCGTAGCGGTTGAAGTCGTTGATGTACAGCGTGGACAATGACGCCTGCAGCGTCTCGAACAGGTCCGTCAAGGAGATGCCCAGCGCCTTGACCTTGGCCCGGTCCACGTCCACGTACAGCTGCGGCGTGTTCACGCGGATCGTCGGGTACACACCCCGCAGCTCGGGAAGCGCGTTGGCATCAGCGGCGAACGCGCCCGTCAGCCCAGCGAACCGTGTGATATCGTTCACGCCGCGATCCTGGAGGTTCATCTCGAGCCCGGCCGTGGTCCCGAGGCCGATGATCTCGGGCATGTTGAACGCGAAGCCGCGCGTCTGCTGCAGCTGGAAGAGATAGCCGTTGACGGCGCCGAGCACCGCCGCGAACTGGTCGCGCGAGCCGGTCCGCTCCTCCCACGGCTTCAGCATGACGAACATGATCGCCGCGTTTGTCTGGTTCGCGTTCTGGATGAAATTGAGGCCGACGAGCGAGACGACGTGATTGATCGCCGGCTGCTGCTTGAGAAAGCCTTCGACCTGCTTCACGACCGCCTCCGTGCGCTGACGCGAGGCATTGTCGGGGAGCTCGATCAGCATCCCGAAGTACCCTTTGTCCTCGCTGGGAATGAACCCGGCCGGCACGGACCGCACGAGCACGAACAGCAAGGCGACGGCCACGGCAAAGGCGGCGAAGAACGTCCGGGGGCGGTCGATCACGCGACCGGCCGCGCCGAGGTAGCGATCGGTAGCCGCGCGGAAGCCGCGGTTGAAGCGATCGAAGAACCGGCTCGCGAGTGACCTCACCCCCCCGCTCCCCCTCTCCACGTCGTGGAGAGGGGGATGGGGGGTGAGGTTAGGCCGGAGCAGCACGGCACACAACGCCGGCGTGAGCGTCAACGCCACGATGCCCGACAGCACCACCGAAACCGCGATAGTGATGGCGAATTGCTTGTACATGAGTCCGGTGATGCCCCCCAGGAACGCCACCGGGACGAACACGGAGCACAGCACGAGCACGATGGCGATCAGCGCCCGGCTCACCTGGTGCATCGCCCGGTCTGCGGCGACGGCGGGGGGGACTCCGTCCTGGGCCATGATCCGCTCTACGTTTTCGATCACGACGATCGCGTCGTCCACCACGATGCCGATCGCGAGCACCAGACCGAACAGCGTCAGCAGGTTGATCGAGAAGCCGAGCACCTGCATGCCGAAGAAGGCGCCGATGACCGACACCGGCACGGCGACCACGGGAATCAGGGTCGCCCGCCAGCTCTGCAGGAAGACGAACACCACCAACGTCACGAGCAACAGCGCCTCGAACAGCGTCTTCACCACCTCGTGGATCGACGCGGTGACGTAGGGCGTCGTATCGAACGCGATCGACCAGCGCACGCCCGGGGGGAAGCTCTTGGCGAGCTCGGTCATGCGTGCCACGACCGCGCGCTTCACCTCGAGGGCATTGGCGCCGGGACGTAGGAATACGGGGGTCAGCGCCGTCGGCGCCCCGTCGAACCGGCCGGCCAGATCGTAGTTGCGCGCGCCCAGGTGAGCGTCCCCGATGTCCGAGAGGTGCACGAGCGAGCCGTCGGGCCGGCCCCGGACGATGATGCGCTCGAAGTCGCTCGCTTCTTTCAGCCGGCCGCTCGTGATCACGGGGATCGTGAGCTCGGTGCCGGGCGGAGCGGGCTCGCGCCCGATGCGGCCGGCGGGGTTCGTCGTGTTCTGCTCCTGAACCGCGGCGGCGACGTCCGACACGGTGAGGCCGAGCTGGGCCATGCGGTCGGGATCGAGGCTCAAGAGCATGGAAAAGTCGAGCTGGCCGAAGGTGCTCGCATCGCCCACGCCGGGGAGCCGCTTGAGCTCGTCATCGATGTAGATCTTGGCGTAATTGTTCAGGTACTCGGTGTCGTAGCGAGGATCGTCGGACGAAAGCGCGAGCACGACCAGGAAGGCGGTCTGGCGCTTCTGCACCGTGATGCCGTTGCGCACCACCTCCTGGGGGAGCTGCGGCTGGGCGCGCGCGATCTGGTTTTGCACATCCACAGCGGCCAGATCGGGATTCCGCGAGACGTCGAAGAAAGCCGACAGGTTCATGACCCCATCGCTCGAGTTCGCGGACTTGAAATACAGCAGGCCTTCCATGCCCGACAGCTGCTGCTCGATCGGGGCCGCTACTGCATCGGCCACGTCCTGCGCCGTCGCACCTGGATACACGGCCTGCACCTGGATCTCGGGCGGCGTGAGCGGCGGATAACTCTCCACGGCAAGCCGGGAGAGAGAGAACAGCCCGAGCAGCACGATCACGATCGAGATGACGGCCGAGAAAATCGGACGCCGGATGAACAGGTTGCGGATCTGGGGCGCGTCGCTCACGGGCGGCTCCTGATGCGAAGGGGGGCTGCGGGAGGAGCGATCAACGCGCTGTCCTGGGGCCCGGCCGCAGCGCTATTGGGCGCGGGTCGGTAGGCCACCGGCCGCGCCGGCTGCCCGGGTGCGACCTTCTGCACCCCGTCCACGACCACGCGATCGCCGACGTGGAGCCCCTGCTCGATGAGCCACGACCCACCCTCCCAGGACGAGGCCACGACGTTGCGGGCCGCGACCTTATCGCTGTCGCCCACCAGGTAGACGAACGCCCCGGTCAGGCCCTGCTGCACGGCGCGTTGCGGGACAAGAATCGCGCTCGGGCGCTTGAGGCCGAGCAGGCGGACCCGCACGAACTGCCCGGGGAGCAGGACGTGCTGCGGGTTCTTGAGCTGTGCGCGCAGTTGCAGTGTGCCGGTCGCCGGCTGGAGCGCCAGGTCGGCGAAGTTCAGCTCGCCCGCTGCAGGCAAGAGACTGCCGTCCGCCAGCGTCACTTGAACCGCGAGGGCGCGGGGCGCGGGCGGCATGAGCAGCCGCCCGTCGGCGATGTCGCGCCGCAGGCCCAACAGGTCCTCGTCGGACGGGCTGAAATTCACGTAGATCGGGTCCACCTGCTCGACCGTCGTCAGCAGGTCACCCGGACCGGTCACGCGCGCGCCGAGCTCCAGCTGCGCGCGTCCCGCGCGCCCCGAGATCTCGGCGCGCACGAACGTGTCTTCGTAGTCTTTCTTGGTCTGGTCCGCCGCGGCCTGCGCCTGGTCCAAAGCCTGCTGCGCATCGTCCACGTCCTTTTGCGCCACCGCGCGCGCCGCGAGCAGCGGCTTGAGCCGCGCCAAGGTGCGGTCCGCATTGGCGAGCCGGGCCTGGGCGCTGCGGTACGCGGCCTCGTACGTGGTCGGGTCGATCCGGAAGAGCAGCGTTCCCCTCGCGACGTCGGTGCCCTCGGCGTACGGCCGCGCGACGATGACCCCCGTGACTTGCGAGCGAACCTCGACCGAGCGCGAGGCGGCGGCTTGCCCCACGTACTCGTAACGGGCGGCTACGGTTTCGGGCACGACCGTGAGCACCGACACCTCAGGGGCCGGAGGGGCAGCCGGGGCGACCGCGGGCCGCCGGTGCGCCGCCGCCGCGCCGACAAGAAGCACTGAAACCGCGACAGCCGCGGTCCACAGGACTGATTTGATCAAACGGTTCATCTCGGTACCCGTCGGATAAGGTGAGGACGACCGTGAGGCGTTAGTTCACCAATGAACGATCGGTCCCCAAGGTTCCCGCGAGGTCGTCGGGCCAGCCTGGGCTCGCCCAGTTGGGTGGGGGCTCACCACCCGGTCGGCAGAGGCCGCTCGGGGGGGCCTCAGTGGCGCGATGCCACCGTACCCTCGGTCACCTGTAGGTGTTTGCCGGCATGAGCCGATCCAAGACGGCCGGCGCCGAAACTGCGCGCCGGCCGGGGTGACGGTCGGTCTAGAAGGACAGCGTCAGGCCGCCTTGCCAGGCGATGTCGTGTTGCGTCTTGTCGAAGCCGTAGCGGTCGAACTTGTAGACGAAGTCGCGCCCTCGGCGCGGAGGCCGACTCTGCCGAAGCGGTATTCGAGCCCCGCCCCGAAGTTGCCGGCGAATTTCGACCATGTGCTGTCGGCACCGAGCTGATGCACGCTGATCGCGCCGACACCGCCCAGCACGTAGGGGTACAGCGTTGCGGAGCCGGCCTGCAGCGGATAGCGCAGCACCAAGTCGGCGTCGTAGGTGAACTTGTTGAACTTGCTGCGCCCCGCCAGGGCGGCGTTGGAAATGCTGTCCTGCGCCCAGCTGCCGCTCGCGCGGACGCCAACGTGGGAGTCGAGCCAGGCTGTGCCGTCGAGCGAACCGATCCAGCCGACTCGCCAGTCGGTGGTAATGAACTACATAGCGGCATAGCTCCCGCGCGGCCGGCCTCACAGCGCCAGCCCCAGGCCCACCCCGAGCGAAGCGACACGATCGCGAAAGAACTCGCCATAGGGCGCGGGACCCGTGTACGCCCGCACGAGCATGCTCCACCGCCAGCCGCCCTCGGGGCGGGCTCGCGGATCGCCCAGCTCCAGGCCGGTGATGGCGCTCCAGCCCACGTCCCAACCGCGGTCCTGGAACGATTTCGCGTCCAGGGCGGCCACGACGCGACCCGTCGCCACCCGGCCCAGGTGGAGCAGCACGCCGGGTTGGCGATACTCGACTCCTCCATGGAGCACCCCCGGCTTCAGGTCGGCCGGCGAATGCGTGAAGACGTATTCGCCGCCGCCGTACACGCGCCACGCGGCGAGCTGTTGCGACACGAGCAGCTCCGCCGCTTCGAAGGTCAAGTCGACCCGCTGGGCGTTGGCATGCACCATGTATTCGTCGCCCAGGTGAGAGCTCTGGTGGTACAGCTGGAGCCGCGCGGTCACGCGGGCGTGCCGGTAGGTCACGGGGAGGCCGACCCGATAGTCCGTGTTCATCAGATCGGCGGTCGGCCGGGCGAGGTTGAACTGCGAGAACACGGCGGCGGCGATCGCGACCTGCCACGCGCGCGCGCTCATCACGGCGATCGTCTGACCGAACCCCACGCTGCCGAGGCGGGGCGCGAGCCGGGGCGAGTCCTCCCACAGGTAGGCGGCGAAAAACTGCGGCTCTTTCGGATCGGCCAGGAGCGGCTGGAACACGGGTCCGCCGGGGTCGCCCGGGCCGGCCGATGTTTGGGCGGCCGCCGGTGCGAAGACGGCGAGCGCCGCCAGCGGCAACCATCGAGCCGCGACGGCAATGCGGGTGCGCATGGTGCTTCAGTAATGAACTATCTGGCGCGCCGGTTCCCGCCGATCGGCCCGCGATCAGTCGTTCTCCTGCGCCTCGGCCCGTCGCACCTCCTCGACCACGGGATGGGTCCGGAACAGCAGAACGGCGGCGACGGCCGCGCCCACCAGGTTGCCGCCGAGGATCCGGACCCAGGCCAGGCGACCCAGGCCGAGGTGCGACAACAGCACGGTCAGCATCGCGAACCCGAACTCGACGACGAAGAAGCCGAACGCCACGCCCAGCACGAGACTCGGCTCGCGCGCAGCGCGATGTAGCGCAGACACGATCGCCACGCCATATGCCACGTTGAGCACGTAGTGGAGCGCCGTGAACTGCGCGATGCCCCCCAGCACGGCGAACGTGCGGAACGGCTGGCCGACCACGGCGTCGATCCCGGCCAGCCACACCCAGATGGTGGTCGCGACGACCAGCCCCAGCCTGGTGCCCTCCCATAACGAGTTGTGCTTCACGGCGTCGTGATCCTTTCCTGGGCGTGGTCCACGGACTCGTTGAGAAGGATTCGGCCCGGCGCGCAGTTCCCGGAACCGGTTACCGGCGGCGCTCGTTACGCGCTATGCGGTGGCTGCGCGAAGCCGGAGCACCACCCCCGATTGATTCCCGAACCCTCACTCGCGAGCCACATGAACGTCACCGAACGAGCCCCTGTGCGGGAGACACGCCCGGGATCCCTCCTGTTCCAGCTGCTCGGCACCGCTCACTCTGTAACGGCTCGGCTCGCGGAGGCGCTTGCCGGGCTGGGCCTCTCCCCCGCGGGGCTCGACCTGCTCACCGAGCTGGCGCAGGCGCGCGAAGGCCTGCCGTTGCCAGAGCCGCGGGGCGACGATCGGCGGGAGCTGGTGGTGATGCTCGAGCGCGACGGACTAGTCCAAGGTCTCGCGGCTGGCGCGGCCGGCGGGCGCGTCACCATCGCGCTCACGTCGCTCGGCGCAGCGCGGCAGGAGGCGGGCGCCGAACGGCTGGCCGCCGCCAGCCGGCAGCTCGCCCGGGCCCTCGACGGCGTGGACAGCGTCGCCCTCGAGCGCGCCCTTTCGGCCCTGCGGTAATCACGCTTGATTACGGTGCAACACGGAGCATCCTCATCATGACGGCACGCAGCTTCGGGTATGCGCCGGCAGTATTGTTGGCGCTCTCTATTACCCCCGCCACGGGGTCCGGCCCGGATATCGACCCGGCCTGGCTCAGCTTCGACACTCCCGCGAAGACCACGCGCTTCCAGCTCATCGCCGGGCTCACCGGGCTGAACGGCGCGCTCAACTTCAACGGCTTCCGCGACGGTGGCCTCACGCTGGTCGTGCCTGTGGGGTGGCACACCGAGATCGACTTCCGCAACCACGACGGCATGCTGCCGCACAGCGCGGAGATCATCGCGCCAGAGACTCCGCTCCCCGTGCAGCCCGTCAGCCCAGCGATCCCCCGGGCGTTCACGCTCAAGCTCACGGAGGGCCTCGTGTCGGAAGCGACAGATACGATGCGTTTCACGGCGCAACCGGCGGGCGAGTATCTCATCTTCTGTGGCGTGCCGGGGCATGGCGCGGCGGGCATGTGGATTCGTTTGAGCGTGAGCGCCACCGCCGCCGCGCCGACGCTCCTGGCCACAGCGGCCACGTCTCACTAGTCCACGAGGACTCACCGCCCATCGCCGACTTCCCGCTGCATCTCCAGCTCCAGGACCTGCTCGCGCTCGGCTACTCCGTTGCCAGCCGCCTGGCGTACATCATGTACATCGCGGTGGCTCTGCGTCGTGCCGACGCGGCACCCGAGACGTCGGGCGGGGGCGTCGCGGCCTACGCACGGTTCCGCCGCCGCGTGGCATTGGTGATGAACCATGACGGCGTCAGTTTCGTGGCAGTCTGTCTCCTCACCCGCGGGACGCTCGACCTCCCGCTGCCGCTCGCCTGGCGAGTCGCGGGCGCCGCGCTCGTGGCCCTCGGCGTAGCGGTCAAGGTGTGGGCGGCCGCGACCCTCGGCGAGGACGGTTACTACTGGCGGGACTTCTTCGACCCCGATACCCGGCCGGCGCCCAGCACCGCCGGCCCCTACCGCTGGCTGCGGAACCCCATGTACACCGTGGGCTACCTCCAGACGTACGGGCTGGCCCTGCTCGTGGCGTCGGCGCCGGGGCTCGCCGCGGCCGCGTTCTCGCAGGCCGCGATTCTCGCGTTCTACCGGATCATCGAGCGGCCACACTACCAGCGCTTGTACGGCGGCGTCGCCCCGCCGGCCCCTCGCCGGCTCAGGACCAGCCAGGAGACGGGATGAGCCAGGCCCGGCCGGGCGCGCGGCCGTGATCACCCTGCGAGTGAACGGCACGCCGCACACGGTGGACGTGCCGCCCGACATGCCCGTGCTGTGGGTGCTGCGCGACGTGATCGGTCTCACGGGCACCAAGTTCGGCTGCGGCATGGCGCTGTGCGGCGCCTGTACGGTGCACCTCGATGGCCGGCCGATCCGCTCTTGCGTCACGCCGGTTTCCGCCGCGACGGGGAAGAGCATCACGACCATCGAGGCCGTTGGCGAGACGTCGAGCGGCAAGCGGGCCCAGCAGGCCTGGCTGGACGTGGAGGTCGTGCAGTGCGGCTACTGCCAGTCAGGTCAGATCATGGCCGCCGCTGCGCTGCTCGCGGCGAAACCGCACCCGACGGACGCCGACATCGACGCGGCGATGGCGGGAAACATCTGCCGCTGCGGTACCTACTCCCGCATCCGCGCCGCGATCAAGCGCGCGGCCGCAGGCTGACATGGCCCGCCGGCCGCGTGTGTCGCGCCGGGAGTTCCTGAGCATCAGCGCCGCCGTCGGCGGGGGCCTGCTCCTTGGGTTCGAGCTGCCGGCACCGCCTCCCTCCTCGTTCTCGCCCAACGCATTCATTCGCATCGACCGCGACGGCCGCGTGACGCTGATCATGCACAAGGTCGAAATGGGACAAGGGACCTATACGTCGATGTCGATGCTCCTGGCCGAGGAGCTGGAGGTGGACCTGGGCGACGTACGGCTCGAGCATGCGCCCCCCGACGACGCCCGGTACGCGGAGCCGCTGTTCGGCGTGCAGGAGACGGGCGGATCGACGTCGGTGCGCGGCAACTGGGAGCCGCTGCGCCGCGCTGGCGCGAGCGCACGCAGCCTGCTCGTCGCCGCCGCGGCGGCGACCTGGAGCGTCGATCCGGCCTCGTGCCACGCCGCGGGGGGGAAGGTGATTCACGCTCCCACGAATCGCACCCTCGGGTACGGCGCCCTGGTCGACAAGGCGGCCACGCTGCGGGTGCGGGGCCGTGTGCCGCTCAAAGACCCGAAGGACTTCAGGCTGATCGGCACGCCGGCGAAGCGGGTGGACGCTCCCGGCAAGGTCGACGGCACGGCGCAGTTCGGCATCGACGTGCGACTCCCGGACATGAAAGTCGCCACGCTCGCCGCGTGTCCGGTGTTCGGCGGCAAGCTCGCGAGCGTCGACGACGCGAAGGCCAAGGCCATTCCGGGGGTGCGCCAGATCGTGCGCCTGGAGGACGCGGTGGCGGTGGTCGCCGATCACATGTGGGCCGCCAAGCAGGGCCTCGCTGCCCTCGACATCCGCTGGGATGAAGGGCCGAACGCCGGCCTCGGCACCGCGGACATCGTACGGGCGCTGGCCGAAGCGTCGCAGAGGCCAGGCGTGGTCGCACGGGCTGAGGGCGATGTCGCGGGGGCGATGGCGGGCGCGGCGCAAAAAATCGAGGCCGTGTACGAGCTGCCGTTCCTCGCGCACGCCACGCTCGAGCCGGTGAACTGCACCGTCCACGTGCGGCCGGACGGCTGCGACCTGTGGCTGGGCACCCAGGTGCCGACGTTCACCCAGACCGCGGCCGCCAAGCTGACCGGGCTGCCGCGCGGCCAGGTGCGCGTGCACAATCACCTGCTGGGCGGCGGGTTTGGCCGACGCCTCGAGGTGGACTTCGTGGTCCGGGCGGTGCAGATCGCCAAGCAGGTGAGCGGGCCCGTGAAAGTGGTGTGGACCCGCGAAGAAGACATCCAGCACGACATGTACCGGCCCTATTACTACGACCGGATCGCGGCCGGTCTCGATGCCGGCGGCAAACCGGTCGCGTGGACGCATCGCGTCGCCGGCTCGTCGATTTTGGCGCGTGTGTCGAGCGAGCTGTTCCCCAAGAACCTGCGGGTGATCCGGGCGCTGGGCCTGCACCAGCTGATGGCCTCGATCAAGGGCCTCGACACGGACGCCGTGGAGGGGGCGGTGGAGCCGCCCTACGAGCTGCCCAACATCCGCGTCGAGTACGTGCGGCAGGAGCCGCCGGGGATTCCCACCGCGTTCTGGCGCGGTGTGGGGCCGACCCACAGCATTTTCGTCGTGGAAAGCTTCATCGACGAGCTGGCCGCGGCGGCGCGGCGGGATCCGGTCGCGTACCGGCGGGCGCTGCTCGACCGCTCGCCCCGAGCGAAGGCCGTGCTCGACCTGGCGGCCGAGAAGGCGGGGTGGGAACAGCCGCTGGCCCCGCGCGGCGGGCGCGGCGTGGCCCTGCTGCACGCTTTCGGGAGCTACATCGCGCAGGTTGCGGAGGTCGCCGTGTCGCCTCAGGGCGACGTACGCGTGACGCGCGTGGTGTGCGCCGTCGACTGCGGCACGATCGTCAATCCCGACACGGTCCAAGCGCAGATGGAGGGCGGCATCGTATTCGGCGTGACGGGCGCCCTGTTCGGCGAGATCACGATCAAGGGCGGGCGCGTCGAGCAGCACAATTTCAACGACTACCGCATGCTGCGTATCAACGAAGCGCCGGTGATCGAGGTGCATCTCGTGCCGAGCACGGAAGCGCCGGGGGGCGTGGGTGAGCCGGGCACGTCGTGCGTGATGCCGGCGGTGGCGAACGCGATCTTCGCCGCGACAGGGAAGCGGATCCGGAAGCTCCCGGTCAAAGACCAGCTGCGTGTGGTGAGCTGAGCGTGCCCGCTCGCGCATGACGCCCGGGCAGCGCTTCCGCGCGGCGCGCTGGGGCTATGTGGCGATCGTCCTCCTCGCGACCTTGACCCAGCTTCATTTCTCTCCCGACCTCTCGGCCGCCGCGGAGCGGCTGGCGCGCGCCTTCACCCCATCCCTCGGCTGGCGGGACGCGATCGACGGATTGCGGAACACGGTGTTGTTCGCCGGGCTCGGGGCGGTGTGGGTGGTGACGTCCCGGTCCGGCAACGTGCGCGCCGAGATCCGGCAGGCGACGGTCGTCGGACTGACGCTGAGCGCCACCGTCGAAGGACTGCAGGTGTTCTCACCGGTGCGGACCGCGAGCATCGTGGACGTCACGACCAACACGCTCGGCGCGCTCGTGGGCGCGGCCGCGGTCGCGTTGTTGATCGCGGCGGTCGTGGCGGCGAAGGGGGCGCGGTCGTACCTGGGCGTGCCGACCTTCCTGCTGGCCGCCGCGTACGGCGGTGCGGTGTTGTGCGAGGCACTGACACCGCTGTTCGGGCCGGGTGCGCTGCCGTGGACCGCCGGTGGACCGCTCGGGCGCTTGGGCGCGGCGTTTCAGGCCGCGGGTCCCGTCTCGTTCGACACGCTCCCGCTGGTCGACCTGCTGCTGTTCGCGCCGGCCGGATTTGTCTGCGTGATGCTGTTGCGCGAGCGGGGGCGCGACGCCCGCTGGGTAGGCGTCGCGGGTGCCGGGGCTGCGCTCGCGCTCGTGGCGGAGCTGGGGCACGGGATGCTGGGGTTTCCCATCTGGTGGGGAGCAGTGCTCGTGCGCGCGGCGGGCGTGGCGCTGGGCGCGTGGACGGCGCATCGCGCACTCGCGGCGCTGACGCAGCTGTTGCGCGGAGCGGCACGGGCGCGCGCGGTGGTGTTCGCCTACGGCGCTCTGCTGGTGCTGTGGGGGTGGCGTCTGTTCATGCCGCGGACGGATGTGCACGCGATCGCCGCGCAGCTCGAGCCCGCGAACCTCATTCCGCTCGCGTCGCTGGCGGAGCGGGTGGACGCGTTCAGCGCGCTGCACGTGCTGCAACAGTTCCTCTTGTATCTGCCGCTCGGCAGCCTGCTGGCGGTCTGGCCGCTGCGTCTCAGGGGACGCTGGGCGCACCTGTGGCCGGGAGTGTGGCTCGCCGGTGTGATCGAGTTGGGACACGTGGTGATCGCGGATCGCACCTTCGACGCGACGAACGCCCTGGTGGCGTGCGCCGGGCTTGGGATCGGCTGGATCGTGGTGCGGCGCTCGGGGTTCGCCCCTTACGGGGAAGCGTTGGCGGCATCCGTCGCCCGGTAGCGTGGACCCGTCACCCGGCGGCTCTCCTGGCGTCCAAGCCGCTGTCCCGTGAGCTTCCTCTGCGCAATGAACCCGGAGGCGCGTCCGCGAGACCGCGGTCCACCCTTCCGTCGACGAGGCCGTGGACCACCCGCGCGATGTCTTCGATCGTTTCGAAGCGCTCGGGCACCAATGCCTCATCGGGGACTTCCACGCCGAACTCCTCGTGGATGAACGCCAGCAGCTCGACCACTCCGAGCGAGTCCACGTACCCGTCCTGGAACAAGTGGGCGCGGCGAGAGAAGGCGGGATCGTCGCGCGCCACGCCGAAGTGGCCCCGCACGAATCCTTCCAGCCGGGCGGCGATCTGATCGTGAGTCATGTGGATCCACCCAAGGCAGGTAACGCCGCACGGTAACGCCCCCCGCAGATGAAGCGTGAGAGTAGCGCGGGGTCGGTGATGCGGTGCAACGCCGCGAACCGCGCGCGCAGCACCTGGCCGTCGATCCCCCGATCCAGACACAGCCCCAACACACCGCCGTCCTCGCGACCGCCCACCTGCGCCCGCGTCTTCGGACGGTCGTACACATAGCCGGGAATCTCGTCCCCGAACACCATTCGGCACAGGCGGGGCTTGCGGTCGGCGAGACCGAGGAAAGTCTCCGGCAGCGCCATGTAGTGCTCTACGACCACGGCGTACGGCTGCACCGCGCGTACGCCCCAGGCGCGGAACGGCCCCACTTCGCGGTGCGAGGCTTCGAGGCCGCGGACCAGGGCGGCGCGGAGCCGGGAGAGCGGGACGCGGGGGAGGGCGTAGAATGTCCGCCCGCCGATCTGCTCGGCGTGGTAGTCGGCGAGCAGCTCGTTGGCGATGTCCCCGGTGAGCGCGACTGGTGCCGTGGTGTCGGACGTGTGCAGCTGGGCGATCCCGCGCGCCAGCGCAGCATTGACGAGCCCGGCGTGCACGTTGAAATCGCGCCAGTCGATGCCTTCCAACAACACGGTGTCGAGCAGCCCGAGGAGCTCGTCGGCGGAAACCGTGATCCGGCTCAAGGGCAGGCCCAGGTCCGCCGCCAGCCGCGCGGCGGTGACCCGGTCACCACTGGACGCACTCCCGGCCCAGTCGAGATCGAAGCTCACCGCGCGCAGCCCCGGCAGATGGCGCCGCGCCACGACGGCGATCCCGGTGCTGTCCAGGCCACCCGAGAGGCAGACATACACCGGAGTGTCACCGAGCTCGCGGGCCAGAGCGGCGCAATAACTGTCGAGCTCGGACCGGATTCGCACGGCGAGGGCTGCGACCGGCAGCGGCCCGGGCGCTACCGCGCGCTGCGTGCGCCGGGGCGGATCAGCCTGCACCGCCGTTCCGGGCGGCACCGCCCAGATGTCCTCGAAGCGACAGCCCGCCTCGACCAGGTGACGCGGCCGGGCCGCGAACAGCAGCTCCCCGTCGGTGCGGCGCGCCCAGAAGAGCTTGTTGATCCCGAGCGCGTCCCGTACGATCTGGACGCCGGCAGGCCCCCGGGCCACGCAGGCGTAGGCGCCACGCGGCTCCGACGCGAGCGGGGCGTATTGATCGGGCGGCGTGGTGACGACGCGCCCGTTCGCCCACCCGAAGTTTGGGTCGAGCTCGTCTACGAGCCGGAACACGCGGGTCGCATCGCGGCGCGTTGCAGGATGGCCAGACCGCGTTCGCACATGTCGCGCGAGGCGGTCAGCGCCAGCCGGAAGTAGCCCCGATGGTGGAACACCGGGGCGGGGAGCACGAGCACGCCCGCCGCCGCGAGCTCACGGGTGAATTCGAAGTCGTCCCGCCCGTCGGGCGTCCCCACGTACAGAAACAGCGTAGCGTCGGCGGGGACGACTTCGTAGCCCACTTCGCGCAGGAAGGCCGCCGTCCGGGCGCGCCGCTCGTCGAGCCACCCGAGATCGTGGCGCAGTGCCAGGAGCGCCGGGACCGCGGACTCCATGAGCGCATTCGGCGTGCAGAACCCCAGGATGCGACTCCAGCGGACCGCCTCGTCGGCGAGCGTCGCCCGACGCGGATGCCGCGGCGACACGGCGACGTATCCGGTGCGCTGCCCCTGCAGGAAGTGGTATTTCCCGAACGAATACACGATGAGCGTCGCCGGCCAGGCAGCCGCCGGACTGCAGAACGTCCCCCCCGCCACGAAGTCGCGATGGGTCTCGTCGGCGATGAGCGTGAGTGGTCTCCCGGTGCGGCGCTCGGCCGCGGCCAGGACGTCGGCCAGGGCCGTCCAGGTGGTGGCTGGGTAGTGGCGTCCGGTGGGATTGGCCGGCTGACTCAGCAGCACGGCACAGGTACGCGGCGTGATCGCCGCCGCGAGCGCCGTCACGTCGAGGTCGAACTGCGGCCCTTCCAGAGGCACGAGCAGCGGCGACAGGCCGAGATGGCGGGCGTACAATGGATAGTCGAGCCACGCGGGCACGGGGATGACCACCTCGTCGCCCGGCTGCCCCACGAGACGCAGCGCGACGTGCAGGCCGGCCATGGCCCCCGGCGCTAGCACTACGTCGCGGTACGACCAGGGGAGCCCGTGGCTCCGGCGCAGGGCGTCGGCCACTGCCCGGCGCGCACGCGTTTGACCTCCGAACGGACTGTACTGGAGCGACAGCGCGCGCCGTTGCTCGAGCGCCTCTCCCAGTACGGCACGCGTGGACTCGGCCACCCCGTCGTACGGGTTCGCGTACGAGAAGTCGCACAGGCGATCGCCCAGGTGCACGACGTCGCGGCGGATCGCCTCGAAGGTCTCGAGCGGCGCGAGCAGCACCGCAAGCTCATCCGGGATCATGCGCCCTCGCTGAGCACCGGCCTCGCGTGCTTGCCGCTTGGCAGGCGCGGCAGCTCGGTACGCGCCTCGAGGTGGGCCGGCCGGAGGTGACGCGGCAGCTCCGCCTGGCAGTAGCCCTGGAGGCGCTCGAGCGACCCGCCCGGCGCGAGCACGACGTGCGCGATCAGCCGATTGCCGATGGCGGCATCGGGCTCTCCGGTCACGACGGCTTCGACAATTTCGCCCGAGGCATACAGCGCGCCGGCGACCTCGTCGGGACTGACGCGATGGCCGAGCACCTTGAGCAGGCGGTCCCGGCGGCCTACGTAATAGATGAAGCCCTGCGCATCCCGGCGGACCAGATCGCCCGAATACACGACACGCTCCGCGTCCGGGGTGCCCTTGGGGCGGAGCGGATGGGGTCGGTACACCCGCGCGGTGGCGGCAGGATCGTCCCAGTAGCCGAGGCCCACGGTCGGGCCGCGGTGCACGAGTTCGCCCACCTCATCGGGCGCGGCCGGAGTGTCGTCCTCGCGCAACACAAGGATCTCTGCGCCCGGGATCGCGCGTCCGATCGAGTCCGGCCGCCGGTCCACCTCCTCGGGGGGGAGATACGTGCTGCGGAACGCCTCCGTGAGGCCGTACATCAAATACAGCCGGGCGTGCGGCTGGGCCTGTCGCAGCGCCCGGACCGCGTCGGTGGGGAGCGAGCCTCCAGTGTTCGTCATCGCCCGCAGGGCCGGGAGCGGGGACCGGAACTCGCCTGCCGTCAGGAGCTGTAGCCACAGGGGCGGCACGGCGGCCAACACCGTGACTTCCGACGCACGCAGCGCGGCCGCGATATGCTGGGGAACCGACGAGCGCTCGACGACCAGAGTGGCGCCGGTGGCCACCGCGCACAGCAGCTGATTGCAACCGTAGTCGAAGCTGAAGGGCAAGAGGCTCGCGATCCGGTCGTCCCCCGTGATCCCGAGATAGCCGATGACCGCACGGGTGCCGGCCCAGAGATTCGCGTGGCTGAGCGTGACCCCCTTTGGCAGCCCCGTCGAGCCCGACGTGTAGATCAGCTCCGCGACATCCGACCCGATGCGTTCCACCGGCTCGAGCGAAGCGGCCGGCGGAAGGGTCTCGACCAGCAGGGGTGCGACGTCGGCGTCGAGCGGCCGGGGCTGCCTGGTGAGCAGCCGCCCGGTGGTGACGAGCGCGCGGGCGCCCGCGTGCCGCAGGATGTGCTCCACCTGGAGGGGGCGCAGGGTCTCATTGACGTTCACGACCACCGCGCCCGCGGCGAGGGCCCCAAAGAACGCGGCCGCGGCGTCCGCTCCCCGTTCCAGGAAGACGGCGGCGCGGTCGCCGGGCGCGACGCCGGCAGTCTGGAGGGCACGCCCGATCGCGGCTGCGCGGGCGACCAGCGCGGCGTAGGTCGTCGTGGCGCCGCGTTCGGACACGGCGGCCCGGCCACCGCCTCGGGCAGCGGTGTCCCACAGCATCCATGCGCAGTTGGGGCTCAAATCGGCGGACGTTCGCAAGGTGCCCGACGTCAAGATTGGTGCGGGCGCCTGCTGCAACCCTCGTTCCGAGTGCAGGAGAGCCATGCGTGCGTCGCCGCGGTGGCGCGGCGAGGCGTCCACGCCACACACACTGATGATGGCGCAACACCTAGGCGTTGAAGGGTCGACGATGTCTGGGAGGGGGGCCACCTCGCGAGGCGTCCATCCAGGCACTCACGCCCCGAAGATATCCCGGCGGGATGCTCATCTTCCTCAAGTCGTCGACTCCTGCCCAGACATGCTCGCGATGCTCTCCGCTGATACGCACGGCGGCATCGGGGGCGATCGGTAAGCATCCGTATGCGACCATGAAGACGTGTACGTCGGGAGCAATCGCGTAGACCCATACGTCCAAGAGGGGTCCTACCTCCACAACCAAACCGGTCTCTTCCCTGATTTCGCGCCTGAGGCACTCCTCCGGCGTTTCGTCCAGCTCGAGCTTGCCGCCTGGGAGCTCCCACTCATTCCGGTCGTTCTTAAGGAGTAGCACCGCTTGTTCGCGCAACAGGACGCCCTTGATCGAAATCGGAAAGCGGAACGCCATGTTGTCGCGGGGGTGCATGGCTCTATCGCTTCCCTAACGCTCGATCCAAGGGTGTTTCACGTCCCGTATTTGTGGTGGAACTTGTTTGTGAGGAGGCTAATCGGGTCGTATTTCCGCTTCGCCGCGAAGCAGCCGTCGATCTCCGGGTACGCGCGCCGGAGTTGCTCGGGTGAATAGAAGAGCTGGTAGGGCAGGTAGTACGTGCCGCCGACGCCCAGGACGACGTCGATCAAGTCCCGGGTCGTCTGCTGCAGCACGAGACTCTCCGCCTCGTTGAATCGCTGATTGAAATACAACACCAGGGCGAACATGTCCTGCTTCGCGTAGGGCAACGCCGTGACGTTGTCCTTGTGAACGACGCGGATGGTGACATTGAGAAGGTTGGCGGCGGTCCTTTGGACGACGGTTCTCAAGCCGTCCACGAAGGCGCCCATCTTGTCGTAGGGGACGAAATACTCCTGGAGGATGTCCGTGTCCCGCAGGCGGTTCTCGAGGTAGTGCATCGAGTCGTACATCTCCTGATTGCGGGACACGAGACAGCCGTCCTTGGGGGTCATCGCCTGGTTGCGCGGGACACATGCGTGCAGCCGTGGCTCGAGGCTCTTCTCCAGTGCCCAGCGGACGCGGCGGCCCAGGCCTCCGGTCTTGGAGAAGTTGATCACCAGGCGCTCGAGCGCGTCGTGGGTGTGGGCCGTGAGCGGTGGAATGCGGCCGCTATATCCCGTGCGTTCGTAGACGTGAATCGCCGTTTCGCGCAAGTAGGTCGCGGGGGAGACCGAGACACGCCCGTACACCAGGCCGACCGCATCATTGCCGTCGACATGTTGTTTGTAATAGTCCGCGAACTCCCGGTAGTCCACATAGCTCGTGCGTCGCACGTACATCTCGTTGTCGGCCACGTCGAGGTCCACGTCGAGGATCACGCCGAACAATCCGTACCCGCCGAGCACGTGGCGGAACAGCTCGGCGTTGAGCGTGGGGGTCGCGGTCATCACGTCTCCGTTGCTCAGCATGACCCGCAGCGCCCTGACGGTTGGCGCGATCGGACCGGGCCGGTGCGCGATGCCGTGCGCATTCACGCTCAGCGTGCCGCCCACGCTGAAGATGTTGATCGACTGCATCGCCTTGACCGACAACCCCTCCCCGTCGAGCACCCGCTGCACGTCCGCCCATACCGTGCCGCTCTGCACGTTCACGATCTTCTTGGCCTTGTCGAGCGTGATCCTGTTCAGCCCCCGCATGTCGAGCACCAGACCGCCCTTGACGAACGTCTGCCCACCCATGCTGTGCCGTTGGCCGGCGGCGGTCACCTTGAGGCCGTTCTCCCGGGCAAACTGCAAGGCGTTCGCGACGTCCGCTTCGCTTGTGACCTTGACGACGCCGTAGACGGCGGTGCGGTTGAGATAGCTGGCATCGTTGATGAAGCCGCCGCGCTGCTCGAACGGCAGGGCCGGGTACGCCGGGCGCGGCGCGATCCTCGTCGGCGGCGTCTGGTCCGTGGAGGGCGGGAAGACGAAGTCGGACTCCTTCTCTCCGACGGGCGCCGCCGCGTACTGCACGAGCTTTCGTACGGTCACGACGAGGGACGCCGCGATCGCGGAGGCGAGCGAGAGCAGCAGCGTGCGTCGCTTCGTACTGAACGCGCTCATTCTCTGGCCTTGGGTGGGGGGACGTCGATACCGACCAAGTTACCGTCTCTCTAGGAGTGTGCACGACGGTCAAGGGTGCATCAAGCGGCACGGCACGCCCTTGACCCTCGCTTGACCGCCCCGGCGCATCTTGGGCGTGTCCCTGATCTGGCGCGCCGAGGTTCAGCGCGCGATTATCGAGCGGGGCTCGAAGGGCACGCGGCACATGGTCGTCTCGATACCGAGGCCGAAGTCGTGAAACCATTCTCAGCAGGCGCCTGGCAGCGTCGTCGCTTGATCACCGGGTGCAGCGTAGTCGTCGTGTTCTACGGCCTGCTCGTGATACCAGACCGGGCTCCTCCCCTACTCGCGAACCCCAACCGCAAACCGTTCGCCTGGAACCAGGATGCCCGTTGGGACTGGCTCGAGACACGGTTCAACGAGGCGCGCGCCCTAGGATGCGCTCGAATCGCCGGTCCCACGGACCACGCGCTTCGTCGCGGCGAGAGCTTCGTCTCGAACATCACGGCCCGCCAACGTGGTCCGGCCTCGACCGTGTACGACAGCCTCGAAGAGAACCTCTTCGAGCTGGGCACCCTGGTGGGGGCGTGTCGCGAACGGCTGCCCGCCTACATCCGCTTGGTCACCGCCACCCGGGCGGCGGTGAAGCGCCAGTCCGAGCTGTGGGACGTCGACGCTCCAACCACGACAAATCGATTGTACCGACTCCTTTACGGAAGCCGGGCCGCGCTAGAGGAGGTCATGTTGGAGGGCGCCAACGGTTCGGTCCCTGCGCTCGTTCCCGGAGACGATGAAGGGTCGCAGACCCCGGCGGCGATCGTTCTGGGGGTGACCATACACAGTGGGGATATTCTCGTCTCCAGAGCAGGCGATGCCGTCTCCGCACTGATCGCGGTGGGGAGCGACCACCCCGGGGTCTTCTCCCATGTGGCGATCGCCTACGTGGAGCCCAAGACGAGCCTCGCGTACGTCATCGAATCCAAAAGCGATCGTGGCGTGGAGATTCACACCCTGGAGCAGTACCTCCAGGAAGTGAAGCTACGCGTCCTCGTGCTGCGGCTGCGCGCCGATTTGCCGGCCCTAGTCGCCGACCCCATGTTGCCGCACGAAGCGGCGACTCGCATCCTCGCGAACGCCAGGCGGCGCCACATTCCTTACAATTTCGAGATGATCGATGATCGGGACCACAGAGGGATGTATTGCTCCCAGGTTCTATCCTCGATGTTCGACGAGTTCCATCTCAAGTTGTGGAGTGGGATGTCGAGCATCTCGAACCCGGGTGTCACCGCGTGGCTCGCCGCGCTCGGCGTGAGAAACCTCAAGCCCCAGGAGCCGTCCGACCTCGAGTACAATCCGCTGCTACGTGTAGTGGCGGAATGGCGCGACCCCGAGACCCTGTACTCCGACCACCTCGACAACGTCGTCACCGAAGCCTTGCTCGACGGTGCTGAACGCGGCGACAGGCTGGACTACTCTTGGTACCTGCTGCCGCTCGCAAGGCTCCTGAAAGTGTACAGCGGGTTCCTGAACCTCTTCGGCCGGGCAGGACCCATCCCCGAAGGGATGAGCGCGACGGTGGGGCTCCGCCTCCTCCGGTACAGTACGGCGCACGCCGCTATCAAGCAACGCGTGGTCGAGTGGGCGGCGCGGTTCCAGGAGGGTCGGGGCTACACCGCGCCCGAGTGGGAGCTGCTCAGGCTCGCAAGACGAGCCAAAGCCGAACTGCGCCCGCGCGACCCGTGAGGCTTCCCTCCTGGCGGACCGTCCCATCGTCTCGTTGCAGGGTCGTTTCCCGTCCGACGCCCCCCGCACGATACGCGGCGCCACACCGCCGCACCGCAAGTCACGGCGTCACCGACACCGAGTTCGAGTAGGGCTGGTAGCTCGCGTTCGTGATGTTCACCGTCCCCGTCCCGGGCGCGACGGCCTTGACGTAGAAGTAGCCCGTGCCCTGGTTCTTGGCCGGGACGGTGATGGCGCCGATGACGCCCGGCGCACTGGTGAACACGATGTTGCCGTTCGGCGCCAGCGTGAACGTGGTGGCGGCGTCCACCAGCCGCCCCTCCCCGGCCTGATCGCCCACCTGGAGCGAGACCTGGGCCGAATCCCCCTGCCGTAGCGCGCTCGGCCACCCCCAAAGGACCACGGTTCCGGGACCGACCCTCACCGGCAACGTGTCGGGGAGCCAGCCGCTCGCCGTGGCGACCACCGTGTCCACGCCCGCCGCGAGTCCGTGGAGCGCGACCGGCCCCGATGGCCCCGTGCTGAACAGTGTGTCGATGGGGTGATCGAGCGTGGCCACGGCGGACGCCGTGTGGCTCAGGGAGACCACCAGGTCCGTCGCGATCCGGCCCTCGAGAAACACGGCGTCCGACCAGAACTGCCCGATGCCCAACAGCATCACGGAATCCGAAAACACCAGGCGCTTCGGCACGATCACCACGGTGGCAGAGGTCCCAGTGCCATAGTGGTAGTAGGCGGAGCGCGGATCCGTCGCGGTGATCGTCACGTTGCCGGGCGCATTGAACGAGAGGTGCGCCGTCCCCGACGGCCCCTGGCCCGCGGGGATCGTGAGGCTGGTCGAATCGAGCGACGCGATACTCGGGTTCGACGACACGATGTCGGCGGTCACATTCTCGATAGGGGCGCCGGCGCCCGAATAGCTGAGCGCGTCGAGCGAATCGCCCGCACCCACCATCACGTCGCCCGGGGGCTCGCCGGGATAGTGCGGGATGCCCGACACCGGGGCCCCGACGCCGAACTGGGGACGGGTGACCCGGACGGTCACTGCGGTGGGCTCGTGGCGGTATGCGGTCGCGATGATGGTAGCCACGCCGCTCGTATCCCGTCCGGTGAAGACGAGGGGCGGGCCGCCGGTCGACCCCACCGGCATGGTCAGGGTCGCGGGGGATTCGATGAGCGCGGTCGTGTCGTTCACGGCGACGTGCACCACCAGTGGCGCCCCTGTCACCGTGCGGTCGACTCCCAGATCGATCGAGCGCCGCTGCCGCATGCCGAGCGCGATGGTATCCCGCACCACGGAGAGGAAGAGCGGCGGAAAGCTCACCGACACGGGCCCGCTCGTGTCGGGCGGATATCGGCCGGCCGAGTCCGTGAACACGACCCGCGCGGTGCCGTGACTCGCCCAGGTCACGACGCTGGCGGTCGCGTAGGTCCGGGCGGGCACATGGATATAGGCCGAGTCGGGATGGATGACCGCGGTGTCGGTGGCGGACACGTGGACGGTGAGCGGCGCGAACGTCGACCCGAACGCGCCGAGCGAGTCCCCGATGTCCACCTCGACGCGCGAGGGGCGGTCGTCCGTCCGGGCGCCCGACGGTATTGCGGAGAGCAGGAACTTGGGCGTCGTCACCCGCAGGGTCACCGAATCGCTCAGGACGTCGCAGGCGATGACGCGCACCAGCGCGGTCCCGGGCACGAGCCCGACGACGTCCGTCCCGGGCGGGACCTGGTACCCAAGCGGTACGGCGACAGCCGTGACCGGCAGTCGGGCGACGGCGGAGTCGCTCGATTGGAAGTGCAGCGTAATGGGCGCACCAGTGGTGGTCATGGCCCGTGGTGTGAGCACGGCGAGCTGCGTCGCGCCGATCACGATCGTGCTGAAGGGCGTGTTCCCCACCTGGAAGACGGGCGCGGCGTCGATCCGAAAGACGGTCGGTGTCGAGACGCCCTCGGCTGTGGCCACGATCGTGTCGAGCCCCGCCGCGCGCGGCGAGAGCAGGAAGGTGGAGTCGATCGTGGCGAGCGCGGGGGCGCGCGACACGAGCGTCACGCTCACGTGATGGGCCACGGGCGTCCCGCCCGAGTCCACGGCGACCGCCGTGAGCCCCACCGGGCACGCACGATAGGCGAGCAGGGGTGTGACCCTGACCTGCGCCGTCTGCTGGCGGACGACGATCACCGCCGAATCGCGCGTCCCACCCAGTTCGAACACGCGTACCACCGCGCTCCCCTCGGCCCGGGCGAACGCGACGAATGTGTCGGGGGCCACGAGCGTGCCGGAGAGCACCGTCGTGTCGCTCACGCGCCAGCGGTAGATCCCGGCGGTGGTATCGCTCGACGTCCGCGAGATCGCCACCAAGCGGACCGCCTCGCTGATGAACTTGAGGCTGTCGAGGTGGGGCGCGACGCTGGTCGCCGTGATCGACGATTGATTCGGTCCGGCGGTCTCGTGGCTGCAGCCGAGCGCCACGGCCAGCAGGCCGGCTGCCAGGGTGCGTTTCATCGCTGGCCGCTCACCACCACCGGGGTCGGCTGGTCGACCGTGGAGCCGTTGCCGAGCTCACCCTCGAACCCGCGTCCCCAGCAGTAGACCAGCCCGGTCGTGGTGAGCCCACAGATGTGATCGTTGATGCCGTTGGCACTCAATGACGTGAACGTCAGTCCGCCGAGGACCGGGGCGGGCGTGGTTTGCGCCACATAGGGGGGCACGCCCGTCCCGAGCTGTCCGCCACCCCAGCAGTAGCCCGCGCTCGCCGTCGTGACGCCGCAGGTGACCGACCCTCCGGCGGTGAGTGACGTGAACGTGAGCCCGCCCGCGACCGCCGTGGGCGTCCCGGTGCCGTACGTCACGCCGTCGCCCAGCTGGCCCACGAAGTTCGAGCCCCAGCAGTAGGCGGCGCCGGTCGCGTCGACGGCGCAAGTATGCTCGCCCCCGGTCGTCACGGACCCGAGGCTCAGCCCGCCCGCGACGGGACCCGGAACGTTCGGCGGCCCGTCACTCCGGCCCAGTTGACCACCCAACCCCTGACCCCAGCAGGAGCCCGTCCCCGTGGTCGTGATCGCGCAGGTGTGGGCTCCGGGATCACCGCGTCCCGCGCTGATCGCCGTGAAGGTCAGGACGCTCGAGACGGGGACCGGGGTGGCGCGGTTGACGTACGTGTCGTCGCCCAGCTGGCCCCGGTCGTTCAGCCCCCAACAGTACGCCGCGCCGCTCGCGCTGATCGCGCAGGTGTAGTCATGGCCCGCACTGATGGACGAGAACGAGACATCTCCGGACACCCGGACAGGGGCGGCCGCAAACACCGTGGTCGAGCCATTGCCCAGCTCGCCCTCCGATACTCGGCCCCAGCAGTACGCGGCCTGATCCGTCGTGATGCCGCACGTGTGGCGGACCCCGGCACTCACCGAGGAGAATACCAGGCCGCCGAACACGGGAGAGGGGATCGTTTGGTAGTCGCTCCCGGGGGTGTTGTTGCCCAGGCGGCCGTCCAGCTGCCATCCCCAGCAATACGCGGCGTGTCGCGTGGTGACGCCGCACGTGTGACTGTCACCCGCGCTGACGGACGTGAAGACCACGTACGCCCGGACCGTCTCGGAGTCGCTTTGCGGGTCTTCGAACGGAAAGACCGGGACCGATGTTGCCGTGATGACGGCGGGACCGAGGGCCACGCTCCGCACGCGACCGGTGGAATCCACCGCCACGACGCCGGGTGCCGAGCTGGTCCAGGTGACTCGTCGGCCAGACATGAGATTGCCGGCCGCGTCGCGCAGCTCGGCGGTGAGCCGCAGCGTGTCACCGGATTCTACGCCCGCGGGCTTCGGGGTGATGGTGACGGACGCCACGCCGCTCGAGAATTGCCAGTCCCCGGCGAACGCGAAGGTGTGCCCGCCCTGTTGTGTGGTGCAGGAGAGCGTGCCGACGGCGGCGTTGATGGGATCACCCCCGACGCGCCCCTGATACAGGCACCCCGGCATGCGGAACTCGATGGCGGTGCCGGTCACCTGGCCCGAAATGGTGCTCGAGCCGGAGTTGTCCGCCGAGCCGGCCGGTCCGACGCAGGTTCCTGTCTGTGTGACGGTGCCTGTGAAACTCGCCCCGGATTGGGCGATCGTGATCGCTCCCCGATCGCTGCAGCTGATCGCGTCGGCCTGGTCGGCAAGCGTTTCCCGAAAGACGAAGGCGCCGCTGGCATTAGCGGTCGGTCCGGTGGGTCCACCGCCGTCGCCACCGCACGCGGCGAGGAGGAGAACCGACAGGACCAGGAGTACGGGACTGTTGCGCTTCACGCGCCTCAATGACGCGTGAGGGAGTCAAGCGCGGATCAAGCGCCAGGAATGGCGGATCACGCGCCCGGGCCTTCACGCGCCTCAATGACGCGTGAGGGAGTCAAGCGCGGATCAAGCGCCAGGAATGGCGGATCACGCGCCCGGGC
>QHUT01000103.1 GCA_003222055.1 Gemmatimonadota bacterium | reverse complement strand
TCAAGATCAGAACCGCCCTCCCGCTCCCCCACCTGAGAACCCCCCACCGCCTCCGAATCCTCCAAACCCTCCGCCGAACCCGCCGCCACCTCGACCTCCCCAACCTCCCGAACCTCCCCATCCTCCCCAACCTCCGGCACGCCCCCCACTGAACCACAGCGGTAACAGGAAAATCCGGCCGCGCGACAGCACGATCAGCAGCACCAGCGCGACGACGATCCAGCCGACCGGAATCGGGAACGGCTCGACGCCGTCGCCGGGCGCCGCTTCGGGAACTCCCGTCAAGGTGACGCCGAACTCCTGCGCGAACGCCTGCGCGATCAGATCGACGCCACGGGCGAGTCCAGAGCCGTACTCTTCGCGCGCCAGATAGGGCGTCATCGCGTCGCGGATCCGGCCCACGCGCGCGTCCGTGAGAAACCCTTCGGCGCCACGCCCCGTCGCGATGGAGATATCCCCGGTGCCTGGACGGTGGTTCTTGTGGGGCACGACGAGCACTACTACGCCGAGGTTCTTCGCCGGATCGCCGGCTTCGCCCTTCGCGCCGACACCCCATTGGCGCCCGATCTGGAGGGCGACGTCCGCGGCGGGCCGGTCGCCGATATCGGCGAGAGTCACCACGGCGATCTCGCCGCGGGTCTTCTCGCGCAGCTCGGTGATCACGGCGGTCATGTGGGCGACGGAGGCTGGGTCGAGCACACCGGCGAAGTCGTTGACGTAGCCGCGGGGAGGCGGGACGGCGATCTGCAGTAACGCGGCGACCGCGTGGAGCGTGCTCAATTGCATGCGGACGAATAGTACGCGAATTGCGATCGGAAGTGTCGGCCCGCGCTCGTCTTGACCACCCTTCGCCCGCCACCCATGTTTCGCCCATGGGGCCGTCGCGCCTTCCCTCGAGCTGCGAGGTCCGAAGCATGCGTCGGCGCCCGACGGTCCTCGTCGCTCCGGTGATCCACCTCGTCTGTTGCTTCGTCTCAGTCGGCTGCGCGAGTGCCGGCGGCCCCACTCAGACACGCAACAGCCCGGAGCAGGTCGAGGGGCAGATCGTCACCGAGGACCAGATTGCGAGGTCTGGTGCGCGCACCGCGTGGGACGCGCTGCGACTCACCGTACACAACATCACCTTCGGTGAAACCGGTCGGGGCCAGCCGACGCGGATCACGCGACGAGGTCGGTCGAGCGCGGCGCGCGACGACGGACCGCGTGTCCTGGTCGACGGCGTGGCACTCACCGAGCTCTCCGTGCTCACGCGGATGCCGGCCTCCGACGTGCTCAGCATCGAGGTCGTGAGCGGGATAGAGGCCACCACCCGCTACGGGACCAACTACACGGGTGGCGTCATCAAGATTCGCACCAAGGGCGGCGCGTAGCGATCAGGCCTCCCGATTCAGGCACCCGTGAAAGTTGGGGTTGTTGCGCTCCTCGAATGGGACGGGGATGTTGACGTCGGTGCCGTACAGGCCACCCTTGAAATACGTCCCGGTCGGGAACACCGTCTCCGACGCCCGACCGTACTGGCGCGCCAGCCGCCGCAGGTCACCGATCCGGTGCCCGGTCCCGAACAGCCAGAACGCGCGCTCCCGAAACATCAGGTTCGTCCGAGCGGCGGTGTCGGGTGTGGCGCCCGGATCGGTGAGGGCGGCGAGCCCCGCGACGCCACCGTTCTGGCGCAGGGTGTTCAACGTGGTGAGCCAGGCCGGATAGTCGCCCTGGTGCAGTTGCACCTCGGCGGTGATCAACCGCGCCTCGATGCCGTCCGCCACCACGGTCGGCGAGTTGCTCGCGGGATATTTCTGCAGGGCGTAGAGCGGGGTGGTTCCGTCGAAGCCCAAGCCCTGCTGCACCGTCACGACGCGTGGGTCGTTGGCGGTGCGGAAGTTCAGGCCGTTGATCCCCTCCTGATCCGCCACCGAAAAGCGGCCTGTCCCTCCGGCGGACGAGCCACTGTTGAAGACGTGCAGGCCGTTGTACTCCCGGTTGGTGAATGCCGTATGTGTCGCGACGTACTTGAACGCCGGCGGCACGAGGGCGGCGGTGGCGGCGGCGCTGTCCCACTCCGCGGCGCTGCTCGGCTGGGCCAGGTCCAGGAACGCACGGGCCTTGCCGACCCGGGCGAGGTTCAGGATCAGGCGAGCGGTCACGGAGTCCGCCTGCATCGTGTCGACGGGAACCGTGAGCGCCGAGTCGAAGCGTTGAATCGCCGCGCGCAGGATCTCCTGGGTCGTGAGGGGCTGGCCGAACGTGGCCGCCGAGAACGAGCTGAAGGGCACGCCCGAGCAATAGTTCTCCCCGGCGTAGAGCTTCGTGAGCCCCGACAGGGAGAGCAGCTCGCTGATCCGCGACGCGGGCGCGGGCGCATAAGCGCGGAGCAGGCCCGTCGCCACCTCGAGCGACACGCGAGCCCGTTGCAGATTGCGGAACACCGTCGTGAGCGTGCCGTTCCGATCGTCGATCCCGCGAGAGTCGTACTGGATCCGGGTCGGAAACGTCTCCGAATCGATGTACTCGTCGCTCATGACTCCGGTGACGAGGATCTGGCCTTCGATACCGCCGTTGTCGCCGTCGTTCGCGAGCGCGAAATCGCCGAGCGCGCCCGTATACGCCGCCACCGCCCCCGCAGGGCTGTTGAGCTGCCCCGGATCGATGGCGTTGGGGATGTCCACCGCCAGCACATCGTGGGGCGAACACGCCTGCGGCAGGAACGACACCACCAGCACCATGGCGCCCACCGCAAGACTGCGAACCATCATGCTCGCACCCCTCATCTGCGACTCCGTCGTTGGAATGGTCACGGTCGCCTCCCTCAGAAGCCCACGTTGAAACGGAACGTGAAGGTCTTGAGGGGCGGCGCGGACAGGAAGTCGATGGCTTGATCCGACTGGCCGTTGCCGTTCACCTCGGGGTCAATACCGGGATAGTTCGTCCACTTCACGAGATTCCGCGCGGTCGCGGTGACGCTCAGTCGATTCCCGCGGAACACGCGTGCCCACGCCTCCGGCGCGTTGTAGGTCACGGACAGCTCCCGCACCGCGAGCAAGCTGCCGTCCACGATGTAGCCGGCCGCGGTTCGACCGTACGCCAGCGTGCGCCCCGCGACTGCCGCGGCCTGGTCAGCCAGGGGAGCGGTGCGATCGTTGATCGCGCGGCAGTTGTTGGCCGCCGACGACGTGCACCGGAAATAGTCCGTGAAATCGTTGGCCTTGAAGCCGCCGCGGTATTCGAGCTGCCCCGCAATGCGGATGTGATCGCGCCACAGGCCGACACCCGCATTGAGCGAGACGTTGGTGGTGGGAATGGAGGAACCGAGGTACACGGCGGTGTCGCCCACCGTCACCTCGCTCGCCTCGATGATCCCGTTGCTGTTGGCGTCTTTGAACGAGACGATGGGCCGGTCCCAGTACCCGAAGAGGGGATAGCCGGGGACGTGGCGGATTGCCCCCAGGACGATCGGCTGCACGTTGGCCCCGAGGCTGATCAGGCGGTTGGCGTTGTACGATGCGCTCAGGGACGCGTCGACCGACACCGCTGGCCCGACGGTGAAGTTGGCCGAGAGGAGGCCTTCCACTCCCTGGTTCAGAACCGATCCGAGGTTCTCGAAGCGCGAATTGCTCGCCCCATAGGACGGGGGGAGCAGCCGCTGGACCAGCGCGTCGGTGGTCTTCTTGTGGTAGTAGGTGAGCTCCACGTGCGCTCGCCCCTGGAAGATGTCGCCGTCGAGGCCCGTCTCGAGCTCCGACGAGCGCTCCGGCTTGAGCGAGTCGTTGCCCACCGCGGCGATGATCAACCCCGGCACGTCGGCGCCGTTCACCGGAGCGACGATCCCCTGATAGTACCGCGGCGCGTCCAGCGGTCCGGGCTGCACGCCGGAGGCCCCGTACGCCGCGCGCAGCCGCAGCGAGGTGAGCCAGCGCGGCGTCGGGAAGAAGGGCTCCTCCGAAATGACCCAGGAGCCCTGGACCTTCGGGTAGTACACTGCCTTGAACGAGCCGCCGAAGGCGCTGTTGTCGTCGGCGCGGAGACCAGCCGTGAGAAACCGCCGATCCTGCCAGCCGAGCACTTCCTCCACGTAGCCGCCCAGCGTGATGGATTCAAAGGTCGATTCGCTGTCGGTCTGGCTGGCTCCGTTGCCGGTTTGCCCTCCGCCCGGTGGGAAGACCTTGCCGAAGGCGAAGTTGCCGAAGGACAGGTCCTTCAGGTACTGCACACCCACCGCCGTCCGCGCCGTGATCTCGGGCGTCACGTTGCCCACCGCGGCGATCCCCGCATCCACCGTGTAGTGGGCGAGCTGGAACCGGTTGTCGTTGCGACGGCCCTGGCGAAAGTCGCTGAAGCTCGGCCCCTCGTTGAACGACTGGAACTGAATGTCCATCCGGTCGGTGTAATCGATCCCGATGGTGGCGCGACCAGTGATCGCCGCCGTCGGCCGCCAGTTACCCTGGACGCTGCTGGTGAGGCGCGTGATGTCCTGCTGCGTGCGAGCCGAGAACACGTCTCCCGGCAGGAAGAAGCCCCATTGCCGCGACTGCGAAGCCCCGGGGGGCAACGGTGTGAGGGACTGCTGATAGCGAGTCGGCCAACCCTTGCCGAACAGCCCGCTCCCTAGGACGCCGGTGACGTTGTTGTCGTTCTGCGGCAGTCGCGTGTTACTCTGGACGAGGCCCGCCGAGAGCGTCACGTCGGCCTTGCTTGAGAGGACGGTCTGCAGATTCGCCCGTGTGCTCACGCTCCTGCTGGCGTTCGGCCGGTACTCGTTGTAGGCGAGCGTGTCGACGTTGCGCTCGGCGGTGAGGCGGGCGTATTCGGACCCGGGCATGCGCAACACGCCGATGTCGTCGCTGTATTCGCCGGACAGGTAGTACCTGGCCTGATCGCCGCCACCCGACAGCTGCACGCCCACGCGCCCCCGATAGCCCGTCCCGTAGGGCGTGGTGGCGGCATTGCGGAGCACGTTGAACGATGTCAGGCTGTCGATGGCACACGTCGTCTTGCTGCCGACCGACGACGTCAACAGACACTGCGTGATCCGCTTCTTCGGCGGAAACGTGTCCGGCAGCAGATGGCCCCAGCTGTAGAAGTTGTCCGGATAGGCGTTATGGTCGCTGAGGAACCCGAGTTCCGAGTACACGGTCCATTGCGGCGTCCCCGCCACCCCCTGACGAGTGGTGATCCGCACGACGCCGTTACCAGCCTGTGTGCCGTAGAGCGTCGCGGCAGCCGGCCCTTTCACGATCTCGATGGACTGAATGTCCTCGGGATTCAGGTCGTTGACGCGCGAGGTCGCCTGTCCGCCCAGGTTGACCGACAGGGAGGCCGCGTTGTTCCCGCCCGCTTCGACCTTGGCGCCGTCCACGTAATACGCCGGCTCGTTGCTGAGCGACACGCTCGAGATCCCGCGGATCCGGATCCGGACTCCCGTGCCCACCGTGCCGCCGGCCTGGAGCACCTGGACGTTGGCCGCCCGGCCCGAAAGGAGGTCCGCGAAGTTGGCCGGTTGCGCCTGCTTGACGACGTCCTGGGCATTGATCTGGGCCACGGGATTGGCGAGCTGGCGACCGGCCTGCTCCCCCGTGGGCGTCACGGTCACGACGTCGAGGGAGACCGCGGCTGGTGGGAGGCCGAAGTCGAGCGTCGCCGTGGCGCTCTCCGCGACATTGATGAACTGGGTTTGCACCGCGTAACCGATCGTCGACACGCGGACGAGGTGACTGCCCGCCGGAACGGCGGCCAGCGAATACCGTCCCTGAGCGTTGGTCGAGGTGGCCCGGGTCGTGTTCAGCACGAACACCTTGGCGCCGGGCAGGCCTGCACCCGTCGCCTTGTCCGTCACGCGTCCCGTGATCGCCCCTGTACCCTGCTGCGCCGCGCCCCCGCGGACGGCGCCGAGCAGCAGCGCGGCCAGGGCGACCGCGCAGACGTCTCGAGTACGCGGATGGCCGGCGGACGCGTAATCACACATAGATGCCCCCCCAAGCGCGCGCACCTCCGGCGCGGGAGCGCCGCAGTGAGGTCGCACTCGTTGTGTATGGACTGCTCACGCACGTGTCCGCGTAGTAGGGAAGCGATATCCTGCGGTGTTGCGTCATCGCATCAGACTGCTTGCGTCCGCCCGCGCAGACGAGCAAGTTGGCACCATGATGAAGGCAGTCTCCGCGTCCCTTCTCCTCGGGCTACTCGGCTGTGGGCCGGCCCGTCAGAGCACCAATACGCTCGCCGCCCCAGGGACCTTCATCATCACCGCCGAGCAGATCGCGAAGTCGGGGGCGACCACCGCGTGGCAGGTGCTCAAACAGCACGCCCCGATGCTCACGCTGCGAGAGGATCGGAACGGCCAGCCCCAGAGCATGGGTCGCCGGGGCCGCTCGAGTTTTCTGCTCGACGAGGCGCCGATGATCCTGCTCGACGGCGTGCGCGTCCCCGACTTCCATGCACTGGACGCGATCGACGCTCAGTCGATCCTCTCGATTCTGATCTACGACGGTGTCGAGGGGACGACGTATTACGGCACCGGCGCCGTCAGCGGCGTGATCGTGATCACTAGCAAGAGCGGGCAAAGCCCGTCGTGAAAAAAACGGGAGGGAGCCGGATCGCTCCCTCCCGCTCGCACCTCGCGACAACGCCGACCGACCTACGGATTCCGGTCCAAGCAGGCCGAGAAGTTCGGATTGTTCTTCTCGGTCACGGGAACCGGGAAGTTCACATCGGTGCCGTAGGTGGCGAAATTCACCTTGAAATACGGCCCCGTCGGGAAGACGGTATTCGCCGGCCGGCCGTACTGCCGGATCAGCCGACGCATGTCGCCCAGCCGGTGCGCCGTGAGCCACAGCCACCGGGCGCGTTCCGCGAACAGCAGGTTCACCGTCCCGCCTGCCGTCGTGATATCGGCGGTCGTCAGCGCCGCCAACGGCCCGATCGGCGCCGTGGTGGTGTCGGCCGGGTCGAACGGACTGGGGTCGAAGTACGCCCGCTCGGCCGCGTTGGTCCGCGGCTCGTTGAGCTGCACCAGAAACTGGCCTCCCGCGAGCGTATCCCCGGCATGCAGCGCCGCTTCGGCCTGAATCAGCCGGGCCTCGACCCCGGTGGCCACAGTGATGGACGTCTTGCGGCTGCCGTAGCGCTGCTGCGTCCACAGCTCGGTCAATCCGTCGAACCCGGGGATGCCGGGATCGAACCATCGGGTCCGCGGGTCTGCTATCGAGCGGAAGGGGAATCCATTCACCCCTTCGGAGTCGGCCACGGCGTACCGCTGGTCGGGGAAGTTGCCGTTGAACACTCCGTTGTTCTCCCGATCGGTGGTCTCGGAATGCTCCTCCCGGTACACGAAGTTCGTCGGCACCGTGGCCGCCAGCGCCCCCGCCGCTGCGAAGCCGCCGGTATCGAGCACGGCGCGGGCCTTCGCCACCGTCGCGAACGCCTGCATGTCGGCGTCGCTGGTCGCGGCGATCGCGGCATCGAACCGGGCTATCGCCGTGTCAAGCAGCTTTTGGGTGGTGAGTGGCGTGCCGTAGGTGATGCTCCCGTCCGCGTTCAGGTGGCTGACGGGAACCCCGGAGCACCACGTCTCCGCAAAGAAGACATACGTCATTCCCGCCAGGACGAGCATCTCCGCATGGTCGGGATCGGAGAGCGGGAACTGAAACCGCGCGAACCCCGCCGCGGCTTTCTCGGCGGAGTTGCGGGCCTGGTGCATGCGCCGGAACCAGAGGTCCACGTCGGCGTTCGTCACCTGGATGGTCCGCGCGTCCACCTCGATGCGCGTGGGGAACGTCTCCGAGTTGATCCACTCGTCCGCGAGGAGACCACCGTACATGATCACCCCTTCGGTGCCGCCAGATCCGTCGGGGTGGTCGCCAGTGTAGGCAATGCTGAAGTCGCCGAGCACACCCGCCCGGACCGTGGCTAGAGCCGCCGAGTCGCTCAGCTGACCCGGCTGCACGATGTCGGGGATGGTCACTTTCAACGGGTCGTTGCAGCTGGCGAGCGGCGCCAGCGACGCGAGCCCGGCGAGCGCGAGCAGCTTCGTTGTAGTCGTCATGGTATGATCCTCGGGCTCAGAAGGTCACGTTGATGCGACCGAAGAACTGTCGCACCGGCGGCTGCGTCAGGAAGTCGGCGACGCTGAAGTTGAACTGCCCGATATCGTTCACCTCGGGATCGGGACCGCGGTACTTGGTCCAAGTCACGAGATTGCGGCCGGTGGCAGTGAAGCTCAGAGAGCTCGCCCCTAACCGAGCTGCCCAGGCCGCTGGGGCGGTGTAGGTCAGCGACACCTCCCGCAGCTTGATGAAGCCCGCGTCCTCGAAGAAGCCGGTTTCGACCGACGGCGCCGTGAGGGCTGCCGCTTGATCGGCCAGCGACGATCCGGGAACCCGCGCGCCGGCGCAGATCCCGAAGATGCAGCGGAACGACGCCGTCGAGTTGTCCAGCTTGTTGCCCCAGCGCCCGTCGAACTGCGCGAACACTGTGAAGTGCGACAGGAAGTTGACCTCGCTGGAGAGCGACGCCCCGTGGGTGGGAACCGACGAGCCCTGGAATGTGTCCGAGTCGGCGAACGTGATTTCGGTCACGGGATTGATCAGCTTGTCGCCGTTCGCGTCGTTGAAGGTGTACGACGTGCCCCAGTAGCCTCCCACCGGATACCCAACCTGGTTGCGTTGCGTAGCTCCCCCGAGCCCGAAGATGATCGGAGTGCCGTTGGCATCGGTCTTGAGCACTCGATTCTTATTCCCCCACGCGCTGGCCGTGACGCTCCATTGCAGGTCCGAGCGCCGCAGCAGTTGAGCCGTCAGCAGCAGCTCGTAGCCCTTGTTGCTCACCTCGCCGAGGTTGTCGAACCGGGTGAAGCTCTCGCCCACCGAGGGCGCTATCTGCACGGCGATGAGCCCGTCTTTCGAGTCCTTGTTATAGTACGTGGCCTCGAAATGCACCCGCTGATCGATCACGTCGACGTCGAATCCGGTCTCGAGCTCGCGTGTCTGCTCGGGCTTCAGGTTGGCGTTCCCCGCCCCGCCAATGGTGACCCCCGGGACGTCCGTCCCGCCCTGCGCGATCGCGACCGGATGGTAATAGTGGAGCGCGTCCAACGTGCCCGGGGCGCGGCCGGACTTGCCCCACGCGGCGCGTACGCGCAGCGAGTTGAGCCAGCTCGGGTGCGGGAAGAACGGCTCCTCCGAGACCACCCACGAGGCGGACAGCTTGGGATAGAGAATGTTGCCGAAGTTCGTGCCGAACGCCGAGTTCTTGTCGGCGCGCACGGCTCCGGTGACGTACAGCCGGTCGCGGATCCCGATCAGCTCCTCGACGTAGCCCCCGAGGGTTACGAACGGCGCCGTGGTGTCACCCACCGACGGCACGACGACGCCGCCGAGCCCGCTCGTGCCGGCGACGACCTTGCGGCCGGCCGCCTGCACCTGCTGGAACACGTTCTTGTAGTACTGCACCCCGACCGTGGTGTTGGAGTTGATCTCGGGCGACAGGCGGAACGAGGCCTTCGTGGCAAACGACGCGGTGTAGGAGAACAGCTGGGCCCGGTTCGCGTTCGCGTTGCCGTCCAGCCGGTTCTGATCGAGCGGGATCACCCCCGGTGGGGTGAGCTGGTTGTCACCTTGATTCGTCAGGTCGTACCCGGCCGTCCCGAGCACCGTCAGGAAGGTCGTCGGCCGGAAGTTGACGTTCAGGCCGCCGGTAAACCGCTCCACCCGCTGGGCCACGGAGATCTGGGACGCCTGTTGGGGCGTCAGGAAGCCATAGCCGTGCTGCAGGAGGGGAGCAAGCGAGTCTCTCCCCAGTATCGGGGCGACTGTATCCCACGGAAACCCGAGCAACCCGCTCGAAACGATCCCCTGGTCGTTGTTGTCATTCTGCGGAAGGTTCAAGAGGCTCGACACGTACCCGACGTTCGCCGTGATGTCCATCAGCCGGCTGACGTGGTTGGTCAGGTTGACCCGTAGATTGGTCTTCCGCAGGTCGTTCGACTCGAATACGCCGCGCTGGCGCTGGAACGCGCCCGATACAAAAAAGGTTGTGGCCTCGTTCCCGCCCGACGCGGTCAGCCCGTATTCCTGGTGCACGCCGGTGCGGAACGGAGAGAACTGCACGAGGGGGTTGAAGCTGTCCACGCCGACAACGGTGCAGATACCGCGGGCCTGTGAGGACAGTCGGCAGGACGCGCCGCTGGCCTGCCGCGAGAAGTAGTTCGCCGGCCAGTCGCCTTTGTCGTTCAGCGCTCCGCCCTCCGCGTAACTAGTCCACTTGGTCGGCCCGGGTCGCCCCCGCTTGGTACGGATCTGGATGACGCCGTTCGCCGCGTCGGTGCCGTACAGCGCCGCCGCCGAGGGACCCTTGACCACTTCGATCGACTCGATGTCGTCGTTGTTGAGATCGTTCAAGCGCGACGGCGCCTGGCCGCCCGTGAAGTTCTCGAGGCTCCCAGCTTGTGGCGTATTGTCGATGCGCACGCCGTCCACCACGATGATCGGCTCGTTACGGAGCGAGAGACTCGTCGCCCCCCGGATCCGGATGCGCGAGCCGGTGCCGGTGGTGCCTCCGCTCTGCATCACCTCCACGCCCGGGATGCGCGAGTTGAGGAGGTCCGCCGTGTTGGTCGGTGCCGCCTGTGTCGCGATCTTGGCGGCGTCGATGGTCCCGATGTTGTTGCCGAGCTCACGCTTCACCTGCTCCTCCCCCGTGGCCGACACCACGACCACGTCGAGCGGCACCGCCGCGGGCGTGAGCGCGAAATCGAGCGTGGCCGACTGCCCCGGGGCCACCCTGACGGCTTGCGTGGCCGTCGCGAAGCCGATGAAGCGCACCTGCACCTGGTACTGTCCGGGCGGCACGTTGGTGATGCTGTAGCGTCCTTCGCGGCCGGTGCGAGCCTGGAGGCTCGTCCCCACGACGAGCACCGCCGCCCCCGCCACCGGCTGCTGATTGGATTTGTCCGTGACCAGCCCAGCCACCGTCCCCTGCTGGGCGGAAACCGGCCCGACGACGAGCCCCGCGGCGATGAGCAGCCCCGCCGCGACGCCGAACGAGCGAAGGGATAGAAGCGTCATGAGATGTGTCCTCGAATGAAGGAGACGCGCGCGCCCTCCCGCACCGCTGGAAACCTCGCGGTGAGAGACCGCTGCTAGACCGCCGTATGCTTAGGGTGTACGGTGGCTACATCGCGTTCCGGTGAGTCGACGCGGCGGGCAAGATCGACGGCAGGCCGACGAGGTGTGACGCATGAACCACGCTCCTGGACCTGTGGGTGAGAGTGAAACGGCATCGCGCTAAGGTGAGGAGAAGCAGGCAGTACCGCAAGAAACCGCGTGTTTCACAACGGAACACCTGTGCGGGGCGACCTGTCAGAGAACTGTTATAGGCGTGTGCTACTATCCAACTGTCTATCGCGGATCCGCTACCCGGGCTATACGTTCGCGCCTGATGCCTGTCCGACTCGCTGCCGCGCGCGTCGCCCTCGTCGTGGGCACGTCCGGGTGCTTGCTCTTCCACCGCGGAACGGCCGACCCGCGGCCCGCGCTCGACGTCCCCGAGGGCGAAATCGCCCTCAACGTCACGAACCACAACTATCTCGATGTGGTGGTCTACGTGCTGCACGACGGTCAGCAAACGCGCGTGGGGATGGTAACGGGGTCGTCGGCGACGCTCTTGTTCGTGCCGATCCGCCTGCTGGGGATGGGACACGAGCTGCAACTCTACGGCCGTGCGATCGGGAGCGACAGCTTCGCGCGCACCCAGACGTTGATCCTTCAGCCGGGGCAATACATCGAATGGACGCTCGAAACGGATCTGCGCCGCTCCAGCGTCGGGGTGTTCTGAAGGCCGCTACTTCTTGCCTGGGGGAGACCCGATCGTCGAGCCCGAGTTGGCCCCGCCAACGAGCCCGAATGCCGCCGTGGTAGCGACCAGCCCGGTGATCCCCACGCCCACCAGCAGCGCGCTGCGGCGCTTCGACAGCTGCCGCACCTGGACCGAGGCGATCCGGTCGTTGGGCAGCGTCACCCGCTCCCCCGCCCACGCAATCTGGTCGCCACGGACGAGCTCCACGGAAGACACCGTCAGGACCAAGCCCTGCTCGTCCGCCCCCACGTACCGGCCGCGCACCACGAACACGCTCGGGCCAAGATAGCGGGCCAGGTCCACGCTGCCCGCGTCGGTGAGCGTGACGGACACGTAGGCGCCGGTCTCCGGCGTCGGTTGTGTCAGGGGGCTGTAGTTGTAGCAGGCCCCGGTGAGGCACGCGACAGCGATCAACATCGCGACTCGCATCGGCACTCCGTTCAATGGGGGGGCGGCCCGGATCCGCCGCCTCCGCCCAACGCGCCACCCGACGCCGGTCCAAACGCCTGTGACGCGATCACGAACCCCGCCACCGCCGCGCCAGCGAGCAGTACGGTCTTGCTCGGCGATACCGTACGTTGCTCCACTTGCCGCACGAACTCGCCGGGCACGACCACGGTCTCGCCCGCCCAGTGAGCCAGATCTCCCCGGCGCGACTCGACCGACTCGACCGAGAGCGCGAGCCCCCGCTCCGTCGCGGACAGATAGCGACCTCGAACGACGAGTGCGTTCGGCCCGAGATACAGCGCCAGCTCCTCGGAGCCGCTCTCGGTGAGCGTCACGGCGAGGTAGCTCGACGGCACCAGGGTCGACCGGCGAAGCGGCAGATAGTTGTAGCAGCCGACCTGCAGCAGCGCTACCGTCACCAATGACGCACTGCGAGACAACATGGGCTCGCCTCTCACTTGAGGCACGAGGGGAGCGAACCATACCACCGGTCCGCTCCCCTCCATTATACCCCCCCGGGGCGTGGGCTGCCTACGGGTATGCTACTCCCCCCGGCGCCGGCGGACAGGGGTGCACGTCCGACTGCGTCCGCACACCGGCTGCGACCTCTTGGCTCTCCGCTGGTACATGGCTGTTCGCATTCCGTTCGGTCTGCGGATAGAACAGCTCGCCCGGTACGGCGGGGAGCCCCAGCACGTTCGGTGCGACGGGCACGAGGTTCGGGATACAGGTGCGCCGGTAGTCGCTCAGCGCCTCGATGTTCTGGAACATGACCACGTACTTCTCCATCATGATCGAGTCGAGCAGCGTCGGCCCGGTGACGGTGTCCGCGGGAAGCGGCACGACCGCCAGTGCTGCGTTCAAATGCGTGTTCGCGACTGCAGCGTTGCCCAGGGCGAGGTTCGCCTCCGCCAGGATCAGCTGATTCTCCTGATAGGTCGCGAACGGCACCCGGAAATCCGCGGAGAACCGTGTCGGCTCACAGTCGAATGCGGAGACGTCCGACTGGGGCACGTTGAAATCGTCGCCCGCGTAGGCATCACTTGAGTTCAGGCAAAAATAATCGGCCCGCCGTGGATCGCTGCGGGCGTTCATATAGTCCACCAGCGCCTTCCCGGACTCGAGATCGCCTCCGAACGCCGAGTTATCCTGGAAGGTGAACCACGCGTTCGACTGCGTATAGCCATTCCCGGTGTGAAACGCGCGGAAGTCGCTGGCCCCGGTGGCATCGCTGATGCCGTTTGTTGCCTCCGCGAGCGCATCGGTGAACACGTTGGCAACCGTGCGGCTGCCCAGCTTGCTATTGGCCGCCGCCTCCACGGTGTGCAGGAAGTACCGGGCCTTCAGGGTGTGTGCGACCGCGATCCACTTCGCCGGATCGCCCCCGAGGACCAAGTCATGTGGCGTGGGAAGCGTGGTGACGCCGCTTGCGAGCTTCCGGATCGCCGTACTGAGCATCGCCTGCACGGTGTCGTACAACACCAGCTGCGAGTCGAGTGCCGGCGTGGGACTGGTTCGGATCTCGGTGTAGGGAATGCTGCCCCACATGTCCGTAGCGCTCCCGAGCGTGAACGCCTTCCACACCAGGTCGATTCCGAGATACAGACTGTCGCCCGCCGCGATCGCCATCTTCGCGATCGTGTCCATGTCGATCAGACCACCGCCCGTATAAATCGTCGCCCAGTCGCCGCCGTTGGCGCCGATATTCGAGCCGGCACCGAAGACGTAGCGGCCCGCCTGCTCGACATAGCGGCCGTTCGTGGCACCGCATTGCTGCATCCACATGCAGACCATCGTGGGCACGGTGCCTTCCTGGAACGCGAACTGCCCGCCCTGAATCCCCACGAGCAGCGTCTGAATCGTGGCCGTGGCGGGGTTGTTGGGGTCGGTCGACAGCTTGTCGCCTGTCAAGAAGCTGTTGCAACCAGTCGTCCCGAGGAGCAGCCCCAGCGAGACGAGCGCGACATTCATGTTGCGACGCATATGTCGATCTCCTCGGGGTTAGTGGTTGAGAGTGATCGCGAACGCGAACGAGCGCGTCTGCGGGTTGTTGAAGTAGTCCACGCCGCCCGCACCTGCGGCGGCCGAGATCGGGCCGCCCAGGTTGGTCTCGGGGTCGTAGCCCGTGTACTTGGTCCACGTCTTCAGGTTGCGGCCCGACACGCGGATATCGATGCTCGAGAAGCCGATGGCACGCTGCACCCAGGGCGCGTCGATCGTATAGCTGACCGACACTTCGCGCAGCTTCACGAACCCACCATCCTCGATGCACGGCTCGTCGATTCCGATGAACGGGCACGCCGCGATGAACTTGAACCACGGCTCACCGATCGAGACCGCTGTCCCTTTACCCGGTCCGGCGACCGGCCCGTCCCACCAACCGCCTTGACCGAACGTTTTCACGTTGCCGGTGCAAGACAGGGGGTTCGTCGGGCTGGTGCACGTCGCGCGCGTCTCGGTGTCCTTATGCGTACCGTAGCTCCACAAGGCGCCCCTGGTGCCGTTCCAGATCTGCCCACCGTGACGGATGTCCAGCAAGCCGGAGACCTGGAGCCGCTTGAAGCGGAACGAGGACCGCACACTGGCAGTCCAGCTATAGTTGGGATCCTGCACGATGCGCAGGTCCGGATCCTGCACCGGGAAGCCGCAATACCCTGGAGTGCCCGACGAGGGGTCGGGAGGTGTACACCCGATGAACAGCGCACCGTTGGGTTGACCGTTGCAGAACGTGCTGAGCACGCCCTTGGTGCCCGCCGCGTCGACCACAACGGAGTCGGTGCCCTTGGAGATCCCGCACCGCATGAATCCGGTGCCCAGGTACACGCCGATCGGCTGGCCGGTCATCGCGACCTGGCGATTGAAGTCGCCGATGACGACGTATTGCAGCCCGGCGGGCAGCTTCTGCACCAGGCTGCGGTTGCGGGCCCATTGCAGGCCCACGTCCCAACCATAGTCGGGCTGCTGCACCGGCCGGAGGTTGAGCGACGCCTCCCAACCTCGGTTGCGGATCGTAGCCGCGTTCTTGGCCTGGGTCGCATAACCACCCGAGGGAGCGACCGGCGCAAGCAGGATCACGTCGGCCGAGCTTTTGTTGTACCACGTGATGCTCGCGTCCGCGCGGTCCTTGAAGAACCCGAAATCCGCCCCGGTCTCGAATTCCTTGGAGCGCTCGGGCTTGAGCACGTCGGCCGCCTTGAAGCTCGAGGCCAGGCCCGGCAGGCCACCCTGCGACGGCGTGTTGCTGCCGCCCAAGAGCTCGGAGCTCGAATAGGTCTGGATCGTGAGATAGGGCAGCGGCTCGATGCCCGCCTCACCGTACGCGACGCGAGCCTTGCCGTACGACAGCCAGGACTGCTCGCCGATCGCCTTCGTGAACTCCCACGCGGCGCTGCCCTTCGGGAACCAGCTGCGCAGGTTGCCGCGTCCAAAGGTCGAGGAGCCGTCGTTGCGCACCGCCGCGGTCAGGTGCACCTGGTCCCACATGTCGATCGTCCCCTGCCCGAACCACCCGGCGTCGTGGATCACCTGCTCGGCGTCGACCGGGATGTCCGGCGTTACGGTGTTGGACAGCTTGAACGGCTGCAGCGCGATCAGGCTGCGACCCACGGTGCCGAGCTGCCGCACGTTCCGCGTATCGAGGTTCTGCCCGACCGTCAGGGTGCCGCTGAAATCGGGATTGAGGGTGTACGTCGCGGTCGCGGTGAGGTTGTGATCGATCAGGTAGTTGACGATCTTGCCCTCGACGATCCGACCGGCGCTGCACGGGGACGCCGAGCTCACCGGGCAGCCTTCGAGCCGCTCGTCGGTGGCGTAGTCCGCGCCCAGGGCATAGTTGATCTTGAGCCACCCGACGGGCGTGTACTCCGCGTTGAAGTTGCCGTACACCCGCCCCACGGTCGCCGAGTTCACCTGCTCGTTCAGCGTCCAGAACGGATTGTCGAACACGCGGTCGTCAGTGAGCGTGAGCGTGGTGGGGTGGAGAAACCGGTAGGCACGCTCCTGCTTGCCGACCGGCGTATTCACGAAGTACGGGAAGGCGTTGTACTCGGGCGGCTGCCGCAAATCACCGAGCTGCACGCCGTTCGTGTTGTTGCCGCGCTGGATGAAATGACCGCGGTCGTCCGCGTACGACAGGTCCGCACCAATGCGCAGGTTGTCGAGCAACCGATGCGATCCCTTGAACCGCGCCGTGGTCCGCGAGAAATAGTTGTTCGGCCCGACGAACACGCCGTTTTGATAGCTGTTGTCTCCGGACAGGTAAAACGTGGTACGATCATTCCCGCCCGATATGGTCATCCCATTGTCGAACGAGTGCCCCACGCGATAGATCTCGTTCGCGTGGTCGAACCTCGCCGTTCCGGCCAGGAGCGCCGGACCCCATGACCGCCCACACTTGCGTGCCAGAGCCGCCCCGTCTCCGCATTGGCCGCCCGGCGTGGTGGGCGTCGGCGCGGTGGTGTCCCCGGGCGATCCGGCATCCCCCCGGCCGAACGTAGTCTGTAACGGATACGCATGGTTGAGGTCGTCGAAGGAGGACGAGGAGCGGAACGTGAAGCGTGTCGGGCCCGCGCGACCCGACTTGGTCGTGATGAGCACGACCCCGGCGCCCGCACGCGAGCCGTAGATGGCACTCGCGGACGGCCCCTTCAGGATCTCTACCGACTCGATGTCGTTCGGGTTCAGGTCGACCGCGCGGTTCGACACGACCGTCCCTTCCGTCTGGCCGAACTGGGTGGTCTGCCCACCGCCGTCGTCGATGCGGTTGAAGTTCGAGGTGGAGAAGGCCGAATTGTCCATCGGCACGCCGTCCACGATGAAGAGGGGCTGGTTCGGCCCGAGGATCGAGTTGACACCCCGGATGTTGATGAACGACCCGGCGCCGGGATCGCCCGACTGTTGCAGCACGGTGACGTTCGGCGCCTTGGCGGCGAGTGCCTGCACCACGTTCGCTTCGCCGGCCTTCTGAATCAGCTCGGACGACACGCTGTTGCGCACGCTGCCGAGCTTCTCGGTTTCACTGGTGGTGCCGGCCCCCGTCACGACCACCTCGCCCAGCTGCAGCGGGTTCGCCGCGAGCGTGAAGTCGTGCTTCACGCCTCCCGGGGTCAGCGTCAATTGAGCGGTCTGCGACTTGTAGCCGAGGCGCCGCGCCACGATCGTGACGGTCTGGCCCGAGACCCGGGCGCCCGGGACGACGATCACGAAGCTGCCGTCGTCCTTGCTCAAGCCCCCGAGGCCCATAGTCGGGATCGCGACCTCGACCTGCGCCAGCGGCTGCCCGGCGTCGCTCGTGACTTTGCCGGTGATGGTGACTGGCTCCTGCGCGGCGAGCAGTGCCGGGAGTGACACGAGGCCCGCATACGCAAAGAACTGACGAAGGAAACGTAGCACGCGCCCTCCTTTCGTAGTCGTTCGACTGCACCCTCGGCGGCCCGCTCGGAGCCGGCCGGATGCTGATATAATGCGCGCCCCGGAAGGTCGCTAGGGGGTGCGGGTGACCTAGCCGCCCTTCCTCGCGGGTCGTACCGTTAGACCATGAAGCGATCAACGGTGGCGGTGCTCGGCGCCGCTGCCCTCGCCGCATGTGGCGACCTTGGGGTCGGCAGCGGCCGTGGCGCTCTGCAGATCTCGCCCGTTCTCGACTCGCTCTTCGTCGGGGATCGACTGCCGGCCCTGCGTGTCACCTACATCGACCCAACCGGCCACCCCGCGCCGCCGGGACCGGTCACTTGGGCCAGCAGCGACCCGTCCGTCGCTCAGATCGACTCGTTGTCAGGTGGGATCACCGGACGAAAGCGGGGTGCCGTCGTGATCACCGCGCAAGCGCAGGGGCTCACCGGCGGCGCGTTCGTCGTCGTGTCCGACACACTCGACATCACCCTCTTGCTCGACACCGTGTACGTGATGCCCGGCGACACGATGACCGTGCCGGTGGTGGTCCTGAAGAGCAACCACCCTCCCCCTGCCACCGTATGGTTCAAGGCGCCGACCAATTCCGCGTATTCCATCGACTCGGCGAGCGGCCAGCTCACCGCGCTGACCGTCGGCGGGCCGATCCCCTATATCGTGCACGCCGACTCTCTGGCCGATACGGGAGCCGTGTACGTCATGAGCCCCGCGGACACGACCGGGGGCAAGATCTTCTATTCCGTGCGCGGCACCGTCATCACGCACGTCGGGGGCCCGGCCCGCGCCGCCAATTTTGCCGCGCTGAGCGGCCGACAGGCGTTCCAACTCACCGGGACGTACGTCGTCAACGGCGTGACGAGGCAGCTCCTTCAGATCACCCGCCCGGATTCAGTGATCGACGTAGGGGCGTACGCCATCGACTCCCTGAGCCCTGCCGAAGATCCGAGGTCGTCGACCACACCTCCGGCAACGTGCGCCGCGCCGCGCCCCTGGGCACTGTGGAACGCGGTGAGCGCGGGCATCGGCGGCTACTCTAGACGGGGCGGCACGCTCGTCGTCATGCAGATCGACAGCGTGCCCGGCGGCCAGGTGATCAGCGGGCATTTCACGTTCATGGCGCAACGGGTCGATCTCTACACCGATCCCCTGGGCGTGCTGTCGATCACCGGGACGTTCGTAGCGCCGCTCCTGCACAGCATCGACATCCCTTGCCGGTAGCGCGGCGCTGTCATTGCCGGCGAACGGTGATCTCCCGCCGGCCCGCCTCGAGCGGCGCGACCGTCTCGGTTCCGCCCGGCCAGCGGACCCACACCGCCGTCGGACGCTTTCCCTCCTCTAACCCGAGCACCTGGATCGGCCCGTCCTGGGACCAGTAGCCCGAGCCGCCGTGCACCTCCCGCGCGGGCCCGCGCGACCCCTCGTACACGAGCCGCAGCACGGCACCGATCGCGTGAGGGTTGAGCAGTCCGCCCTCCAAACGCACCCGCAGCCCGGGCCGGGCGTGCTCATTGTGATACAGCCTCGTCTCCGCCCCGTTCTGGGACACGACGAGATCGGTGCGGCCGTCGCCGTCGTAGTCGCCGAACGCCGCGCCGCGTTGATCACCGTACACCAGGATGCCGGACACCTGCCCCGACACCGGCTCGAGCGTGCCGTCCCCCCGGCCGCGCATCAGCAGCCCGCGACCGCCGTCGTAGCGCGGGGTCCCGATCTCGGTCGGAAAGAAATTCTGGGCGAGAAACAGGTCCTCGTGGCCGTCGCCATCGAAGTCGGCGACTCCGGCGTAGAACGCCGGAGCAAACTGCGCCTCCACCGGGAGCGGCCGTGCCTCGAACCTCCCCCCACGGTTGAAGAACACCTGGTGATCGAGCGTCGCCGCCTCCCACCGCTGGGCTCCCCGGAGCGTCCCGCCCAGCACGTCCTCGAGCGAAGCGTTCGCGTAGGCAGTGTACGTGCGCGTGGTGAGACGCACCACCGGCAGGGTGGCCATCAGTTGCCCGAGCGGCGTGAGCGGAGCGATGCGCTTCAGGCGATCGTCGTACTGGGCTTCGATCATGTCCCAGCGTGCCCCCTCCCCCAGCTTCCCATAGTAGAGGAGGAGCGGATGGGCGGCGTCGACGTGATACTTGGTGTTCCGGCCCCAACTCGTCGCCACGATGTCGAGGCGACCGTCGCCGTCGAGATCCCCGGTGGTGACGCCGTTCCAGCGGCCCACCACCCGGTCCAGGCCCCACGCGGCGGTCGCGTCACGGAAATGCCCATGGTCGTTCACGAACAGCTTGAGTGACCCCCACTCGGGCGCGAGGATGAGATCCGGCCAGCCGTCTCCGTTGACGTCCGAAAACACCGCCCCCGATATCAGACCGATGCTCTTGAAGAGATCGCCATTGGCCTCATCCAGCACGAACCGCCCGCCGTCATTGCGGAACAACCGCGACGACACGGCGCCCGGATACGCGCCGGGCGCCACGCGCCCGCCCACGAACAGGTCCAGAACGCCGTCGCCGTCCACGTCCGCCACTACCAGGGCCCCGACACTGGCGACATCTCCCGGCACGATCGGCGTCACCCGGGCCCGTCCCGGAGCCACTTCCAGGACGCCCGGGAGGGCGGCGGCCTCGCTGGGCGTTTGCGACTCGTAGTTGGCCTGGCCCACGAGCAGCACCGTCCCGCCCATACCGTCCGGGAGCGCCAGGACGGTCGTCTCGTCGTAGCGCGCGGGAGGCAGGTGGAGGTCGACGCGCGTGAACCGGCTGTGATCGTTCCGATAGTATGCGAGGCTGCCGCCTCGCCCGGACGTGATCAACAGGTCTTCGGCACCATCGCCGTCCACGTCGTACCAGGTGACCCCCGGGCCGAGCTGGCTCAACGCCTGCGGCAGCAAGGGCTGGCGGGCCCAGTCGTTGAACGGAGTCTCGACGTGCCGGTGGCGGAGCTGAGCCGATACATCGCGGAACCAAGGGATCAGGGCTCGGGGCTCGGGGTTCGGGGACCCCGGGCTTGCGCCCGGGGTCAGTCGAGTCGGGTAGGGTGGCTCCTCGATCTCGTAAGCCCGATTCGGCGTTACCCCGCGCACGACCGAATGCCCGCCTCTCCGCCAGTCGACCTCGATCGTCATGTCCTGAGCCCTTCCGGCGGCGAACGTGTGGAGGGGATCCGAGCCGGACAGATACGTCCCGCCCAAGACCACTTCCTTCTGCTGCACCGGGACGGCCCCTCCCAACAGACGAATCTTGGACCCGGCGCCCGCGGTGTTGGGTGCGCGCCCGCGCAGCCGCACCGCCACGCGCGGGGCGTTCGTGAGGTTCCGGAACACGGCGGCCGGAGAGCCCAGGCGGTTGACGACCAGGTCCAACGCGCCGTCGCCGTCCAGGTCCGCCGTCGCCATGCCGTGCGAGATCGCATCCTCGTCGGCAAAGCCCCATTTCGCACCGGCGTCGCTGAACGTGAGGTCGCCGTTGTTGCGAAAGGCAATGTTCTTCACGGCAAGCCTGGGAAACAGCGCCAATTCCCGACGCCAGTCGCTGGGGGTGAACGTCGCCCGCACCTGCTCCCAGGTGTCCGCGTCCATCACGTCCCACAGATGGCCGGTGGTGGCCAGAACGTCCTCGTACCCGTCCAGGTCCACGTCGAGGAACAGCACGTCCCACGTCCAGTCCGAGGCCTCGATCCCGGCGTAGCCGCCGATCTGGGCGAACGTGCCGTCGCCGCGGTTCCACAGCAGCGTGTTGCGCTGCCATTGCGGGCGGTCGTCGATCCGGCCGATCAGCTTGGGCAATGGGGTGTGGGTGGGGACCTGGCTCTTGCGCCGGGGCCCGAGCCCCAGCATGTCGCCGACCAGAATGTCGACGTTGCCGTCGCGATCCACGTCGGAAAAGTCGACCGCCATCGACGAGTTGCTGGTGTTCCGGACGGCGAGACGCGGTACGGCGCGGAAGGTTCCCTTGCCGTCGTTCAGCCAGAACATGTCGGGATCTTCGAAGTCGTCGCACACGTACAGGTCCGGTGCGCCGTCGCCATCCACGTCGGTAAACTTGGCCGACAACCCGAAGTACTCCGGAGCGGCGGTGAGCGGCTTCCCGTCCTCGTCGCGGAAGCGGCCCGAGGTCCACGGGACGAGGGTGAAGTGCCCCTTGCCGTCGTTCAGATAGAAGCCGTCCGGGTCGGCGCGCTGCTGCATCGACACGAGGTTGTACTCCGGTCGATCCACCGCCCGATAGTCCTTGCGGAACTTGGGAACGACCTCCCAGTGTCCGCGGCGCACCTCATGGATCACGCTATCGAACGCTCGCGCTTGCGGCGGATAGACGTCCATCGCGGAGCGGGTCTTGTAGTTGGCGACGTAGAGGTCGAGGTGTCCGTCCCCATCCACGTCGGTCAGCGTCATCGTCATGCTGCCCGTGTGGGCAACGAGGCCGCTCTCCGCCGTGCGCTCGGTGAACACTCCGTGGCCGTCGTTGAGGAACAGCGCGACCCCGCCGCCGAGCGTGCTGACGAGCAGATCGAGGTGGCCGTCGCCGTCGACGTCGGCGAAGACGGCGCCCGTCGAGTGGCGACCGCTCATCGCGACGCCGGCCCGGGCCGTGACGTCTTCGAAATGAAACTCGCCAAGGTTGCGGTACAACGCGTTCGAACCCTGGTTGCTCGTCAGGTAGATGTCGGGGAGGCCGTCGCCATCCACATCGCCCAGCGCGACGCCGCCGCCCTGCGCCAGGTGGCGGTTCCAGAGCGCGCTGTCGATGGTGACGGAGTTGGTGAAGCGAATTCCGGTGCGTGGGGCAGGCAGCTCGGCGAACCCCGGACGGCCGCGCGAAGGAGGGTGCAGCTCGCGCCAACGATAACCGGTCTCGTCGTGCCAGGGACCGGCTGGCGCCGCCCCGCGGCAGCCTGCGCCGACGGACGCTAACGCGAGAGCCGCGGCGCTAGAAATAAACAGGCGCGCCGGGAAGCGACGCGCCTGTAGCCGTCGAACAACTGCTGGCTGATCGCTTA
>QHUT01000102.1 GCA_003222055.1 Gemmatimonadota bacterium | reverse complement strand
GCCGGGGTTGGGGGCGCGTTGCTCCTAACCCCCTGGTGGGTGCCGTCCTGCTGGCCGGAGACACCACCGTCGCGGACGGCTATCACGCCGAGTACGGCGGGCCCCATGCCGAAATCGTAGCGCTCGAGGCGGCGGGCGCGCGGGCGCGCGGCGCCACCCTCGTGGTGAACCTCGAGCCGTGCGCGCACCACGGCAAGACGCCGCCCTGCACCGACGCGATCGTCGCGGCGGGCGTCGCGCGCGTCGTCGCGGCGGTCTCGGATCCGGATCCGCAGGCACGCGGCGGGGCGGGGGTACTCCGCGCCAAGGGCGTGATCGTCTCCGTGGGTCTCCTGGCCGAGGCCGCGGCCGCGCTCAACGCGCCCTTCCTGTTCGCACGCGAGCAGGCGGAGCGACCCTTCGTGGCCTTGAAGCTCGCGACGTCGATCGACGGCCGCATCGCCGACGCCGCCGGCAGCTCCCGCTGGGTCTCGGGCGATGCGGCCCGGGAGTATGTGCACTGGCTGCGCGCCGGATTCGACGCGATCGCCGTCGGCGGCATGACGGCCCTGCACGACAATCCCCAGCTCACGGTGCGCGGTCCGCTGACGCCGCGCCGAACGCCCGTGCGCGTCGTGTTCGACCGCCGTGCCATGCTGAACCAGACCGCGGACCTGGTGAAGACCGCGCCCGAGGTGCCGACCTGGGTCATGTCGTCGCCCGACGCGCCGCCCGCCAGCGTGTCGCTGCTCGAGCAGAGCGGCGTGCGCGTGTTCCGCCCCCGCTCGCTCGCCGACGGCCTGCGCCTGCTGCGCGAGGCTGGGGTCGAGTCGGTGCTGTGCGAAGGCGGCGGCGCCCTGGGGGCCAAGCTGCTGGTCGACGGCCTGGTGGACCGGCTCTACTGGGTGCAGGCGCCGGTGTGGCTCGGCGAGGCCGCCGTTCCGGCGTTTCCGGGGATGGCGGCGGCCCCGCTCGCCGCGGCCCCGCGCTGGATTCCGGTGGAGCGCCGCGCCCTGGGCCCCGATACATTACTGGTATTGGACAAGCGGATATGTTTACCGGGATTGTGACCGCGGTGGGGCGGGTGGGCACCCTCGGGCGCAACGGGGGACGAGGGAAGGGGGAAGAGGGACGGGGCCTCACCCTCACCATCCGAGCGCCCTACAAAGGCGTCAAGCGGGGTGAGAGCATCGCCGTGAACGGCGCCTGTCTCACCGTCGAGCGGGTGCTGAAGGGTGGCTTCGCGGTTCACGTCGTGGAGACGACGGAGGGGCGGACGCTGTTCGGGGAATACGCCGTCGGACGACCGGTGAATCTGGAGCGGGCGCTGCGCGCCACCGATCGCCTGGGTGGGCACATCGTGCAGGGGCACGTGGACGGCGTCGCGGTGGTGGAGCGGGTCGCGCGGCGCGGGGACGCATGGGTCTCCGACCTGCGTGTGCCGCGGGCGGTGCGGGACATCTCGATCCCGCACGGCGCCATCACCGTCGACGGCGTGAGTCTGACGATCAACGATCTGCCGGGTCCCGACTCGGTGCAGATCTCGCTGATCCCGTTCACGCGCGAGCACACGACGCTCGGAACACTGCGCGTCGGCGACCGCGTTCACGTGGAGGGTGACGTGCTCGGGAAGTACGTGAGGCAACTATGTCGCACAGCACCATAACGCAGGCGATCGCGGACATCCGCGCGGGGAAGTTGGTGATCGTCGCCGACGACGAAACCCGGGAGAACGAGGGCGACCTGGTCGGCGCGGCCGAGAAGGTCACGCCCGAGATGATCAACTTCATGGCGACGCACGGGCGCGGGCTCGTGTGCCTCACGCTCATGCCGGAGCGGTGCCAGGCCCTGGGGCTCACCCAGATGGCCGAGCACAACACGGAGGCGCACGAGACGGCCTTCACGGTGTCGATCGATGCCGCGACCCGTTTCGGCGTCACCACCGGCATCTCCGCCGCCGACCGCGCCGCGACCATCCGCGTCGCGATCGATCCCGCCACGGTGCCGGCGGACTTGCGGCGTCCCGGGCACGTGTTCCCGCTGCGGGCGCGGCCGGGGGGTGTGCTGCAGCGCGTCGGTCAGACTGAGGCGAGCGTGGACCTGGCGCGCCTCGCGGGGCTCTACCCGGCGGGCGTGATTTGCGAAGTCCTGAACGCCGACGGCTCGATGGCGCGGCGGTCCGACCTCGAGCGCGTCGCGGCGCGGCACGGGCTCACGTTCATCACGGTGGCGCAGCTCGTGGCGTACCGGCTGGCCCACGAGCGGCTGGTGCATCGCGTGGCCGAGGCGCGGCTGCCCACGCCCTACGGCGAGTTCCGCATCTTCGGGTACCGCAACGATGTGGACGCGGCAGAGCACATCGCCCTGGTGTACGGGGACGTGCGGGACCGGGCGCGCGTGCTGGTGCGGATGCACTCCAAGTGTCTCACCGGCGACGTGTTCGGCTCGGGGCGGTGCGACTGCGGCTGGCAGCTGCACTCCGCCATGCGAATGATCGCCGTCGAAGGCGGCGGCGTGGTGGTGTACCTCGATCAGGAGGGGCGAGGGATCGGCCTCCTGAACAAGCTCAAGGCGTACGAGCTGCAAGACGCGGGGCACGACACCGTCGAGGCGAATCGCGAGCTCGGGTTCAAGCCAGACCTCCGCAACTACGGCATCGGGGCGCAGATCCTGCTCGATCTGGGGCTCTCCTCGATTCGCGTGCTCACCAACAATCCCATGAAGCTGGTCGGGCTCGAGGGCTACGGCCTCGAGATCGTCGAGCGCCTTCCCATCGTGATGACGCCTTCCGACGAGAATCGCTCCTATCTGGACGTCAAACGCGACAAGCTCGGCCACCTGCTCACTCACTGACTGTGGCCGAGATCGAGGGGTCGCCCCGCGCGCCGCGTGAGGTCCGCGTGGCCGTGCTGGTCAGCCGCTACAATGAGGTCGTGACGACCCGCCTGCTCGATGGGGCGCGGCAGTGTCTGCGCGAGAAGGGCGTGCCGGACGCGCGGGTCGACGTGATCTGGGTGCCGGGGGCGTTCGAGCTGGCGGTGGCGGCGGAGGCGGCGGCGGCGAGCGGGCGCTACGCCGCGCTGGTGGCGCTGGGCTGTGTGATCCGCGGCGAGACGCCCCATTTCGAGTACGTCGCCGGCGAGGCCACACGCGGGCTCGGCAACGTGGCCCTCGCCCATCGGCTCCCGATCGGCTTCGGGGTCCTCACCACGGAGAACCTGGAGCAGGCGCTGGCGCGGGCCGGCGGGGCGGCCGGCAACAAGGGATACGAGGCCGCCGAGGCCGCTCTCACCACGGCCGACGTTCTGGCTCAGCTCGTCCGTGCAGCGCCCCGAGACTAAGGCTCGCGCGCGCGCGCTTCAACTCCTCTACGCCTGGGACCTGTCCGGCCGGCCCTCGATCGAGGCGGTCGTCGCCCGGCTTGCGGCGAGTTACGGCCGCCCCCCCGAAGGATTCGACCGGGGTGCCGACCTCGCCGCGAAGGCGGTGGCCGGGCTTCCGGAGTTCGACACCCGCGTGGGCGCCGCCGCGGAGCACTGGCGTCTCGAGCGCGTGGGCGTGGTGGAGCGCAACATCCTGCGGCTCGCCCTCGCGGAGCTCGAGGAGGGCGAGACACCGCCCCGCGTGGTCATCGACGAGGCGGTAAAACTCGCCCATTGGTTTGCCGGGGCCAAGGCGCCGGCGTTCGTGAACGGGGTGCTCGACGCGGTGGCGCGGGAGTCGGGCGCCTTGTGAGGATCCTCCTGGTCAACTGGAACGACCGGGAGAATCCGCACGCCGGCGGCGCGGAGATCCACCTCCACGAGATCTTCGGTCGCCTGGCGCGCCAGGGGCACGCCATCGACCTGGTCACGAGCGGTTGGGCGGGGGCGGCGCCCGAAGCCGAGCTCGACGGCCTGCGCGTGCGGCGCGTCGGCGGCCGCCACACGTTCGCGCTGCGGGCGCGCCCCGCCGTGCGCCGGCTGCTCGCCGCGAACCGGTACGACGTGGTGGTCGAAGACATCAACAAGCTGCCGCTCTTCCTCGCCGGGCTCACCGACCGGCCGTTCTGCGCAGTGGTCCCGCATCTGTTCGGCGCCACGGCGTTCCGAGAAGCCAGTTGGCCCATCGCGGCCGTGGTCTGGGCGGCGGAACGGCCGATCCCGCGAGCTTATCGGCGCGCCTGGTTCCACGCGATTTCGGAGAGCACCCGCGATGACCTCGTGCGCCGGGGAATCCCGGCGGAGCGCGTCGTGGTCATCTATCCCGGTGTCGATGCGAGCTGGTATGCCCCGGACGCGAAGGTCGCTCGAGCGGAGGTCCCCACGTTCTTGTACGTGGGGCGCCTCAAGCGTTATAAAGGAGTGGAGATCGCACTGCGGGCGCTGGCGCTGGCCAGGGGATCGCGCGCCGATCTGGTGCTCGAGGTAGCTGGCCAGGGCGACGACCGGCCGCGCTTGGAGCGGTTGGCGGCCTCCTTGGGGATCGCCGAGGGGGTGCGGTTCCTGGGCTTCGTGTCGGAGGAGGAGAAGCGCCGGCGGCTGCGGCGGGCGTGGGCGCTGGTGTTTCCGAGTCCGAAGGAGGGGTGGGGTATCTCCAACGTGGAGGCGGCGGCTTGCGCGACGCCCGCGCTCGCGTCCGACAGTCCGGGTCTGCGGGAGTCGGTGCGGGACGGGGAGACCGGGTTCCTGGTGCCGCACGGCGACACGCAGGCGCTGGCGCAGCGCATGCTCGCGCTGGCCGCCGATCGGGGGCTGGTGGAGCGGCTGGGCCACGGGGGTCGCGCCTTCGCGGAGCGTCTGTCGTGGGAGCGTGCGGCCCGGGCGACGGAAGCGCACCTGCAACACGCCATCGCGCGGGGAGGCTGACCATGCGGATCACCATCACGGCACGCCACTGCGAGCTTCCGCCGGAGGTGCGCGCGCGGGCGCGCGCGCTCGTCGAGCGTCTGGCGCGCGTCGCGCCGCGGCCGCACGACGCCCGGGTCGTGTTCGACGCCGACCACGGGCGGCCGAGCGTCGAGGTCCGGCTCCATGCGGCCCGCGGCGCGCTGCACGTCGGCACGGCCCGCGGGATGGATCAGGGCAGCGCGCTCAACCTCGCGGTGGCCAAAGTGCGCCGCCAGCTCGACAAGTCGCCCATGCGGCGCCGCGGGGCGATCCGCCGCGCCGCCGCGCGCCGGTCGTCGTGAACCTCCCCAAGGTGCGCGACCTGCTCGAGCAGCGGGGCGATCCCCTGCAGCTCGAGGCGCTCACGGGAGACAGCGGGCTCGACCGCGAGATCCCGACGCCGGAAGCGTCGAGCCCCGGCCTGGTGCTCGCCGGGTACACCAAGCGGTTCGCCGCACACCGCCTGCACATCCTCGGCGAGACCGAAGTCACCTACCTCGCATCGCTCGATGCCGCCGCGCGCCGCCGCGCGCTCGAGACGCTGTTCTCGTTCGATCTGCCGTGCGTGGTGATCTCCAAGGGCCAAGAGCCGCCCGCCGACCTGGTGGAGCTGGCCCGCGCCAAGGGTGTCGCCGTCATCCGTACCCGGCTCAAGACCGCGGAGTTCTACCGCCGCCTCAAGCCCTTCCTGGACGACGTGTTCGCGCCGAGCACCAGCGTGCACGCGTCGCTCGCCGACGTGTTCGGCGTGGGCCTGCTGTTCCTCGGCAAGTCCGGGATCGGCAAGAGCGAATGCGTGCTCGACCTGGTCGAGCGCGGCCACCGCCTGGTCGCGGACGACGTCGTCCACATTACGCGGCGCGGCAACGACGTCCTGATCGGCCGCGGCCACGAGCTGGCGCAGCACTACATGGAGATCCGCGGCATCGGACTCATCGACATCCGCGCCCTGTTCGGCGTGCGGGCGGTGCGGCAGCAAAAGCGCATCGAGGTCGTGGTGCAGCTCGACGAGTGGGACGCGGCGCGCGAGTACGACCGCACCGGGATCGACGGTCAGACGACGCGCGTGCTCGACGTGACCCTCCCGATGGTCACGGTCCCGCTCAACCCCGGCAAGAACCTGACCGTGATCTGCGAGGTCGTGGCGATGAACCACCTGCTCCGCTACAGCGGCGTGGACTCGGCGCGCGCCTTCAACGACCGGCTCCTCAAGCGCCTCGCGGAGCGCCGCCAGCTGCAGGAGTATCTCGAGGAGGACAATGAGTGAGCCATTGCGCGGTGTGATCGTGTCGCACGCGGCCGTCGCCCAGGCGCTGCTCGCCGCCGTCGCCGCGATCACCGGCGTGGACGACGCACTCGTCCCCGTGTCGAACGACGGGTGCGATACCGGAGCGCTCGCCGAGCGCCTCACGCAGGCGATCGCGGGCAAGCCGGCCGTCCTGTTCGTGGATCTTCCGGGCGGCTCGTGTCTCACCAGTTCCGTGCGGCTGGCGCGTGGCAAGTCCGACATGGCGGTCGTGACGGGCGTGAACCTGGCAATGCTGCTCGACTTCGTGTTCCATCGCGATCTCCCGCCGGCCGACGCGGCCCGGCGTGCGGCCGAAGCCGGCAGTCGGGCGATCCGCACGCCGGCCGCATGAGCATCGCGCTGTACCGCATCGACGACCGCCTGATCCACGGCCAGGTCGTGGTCGGCTGGGGGAAACCGCTCAACGTGGGATTCATCGTGCTGGTGGACGACGCGGTGCGCGCGAGCACCTGGGAGCAGGAGCTTTACCGGATGGGTGTGCCCGCCGGCATCGAGGTGGTGTTCGCCTCGACGGCGGAGGCGCTGGCGTGTCTCCCCGATTGGGAGCGCGACGCGCGCGTCGGCCTGCTCGTCGCCGGTGACATCGACACGCTCGCGACGCTCGCGGGCGACGGCCATCGCGTCACCCGCATCAACCTCGGGGGCTTGCACCACCGCCCGGGGCGGTCGCCCCGGTTGCGCTACGTCTACTTGAGCGACGCCGAGGCGGCGCAGCTCAAGGCGCTCGCCGCCCGCGGAGTCGAGATCACGGCGCAGGACGTGCCCACGGCCCGGCCGGTGCCCCTGGAGGATTTCACGTGAGTCCGGCGCTCCTGTCGGGGCTGCTCGCCTGGGGTACCCTCGTCGGTCTCGACTTGGTGAGCGTGCCGCAAATGATGATCGCGCGGCCGCTCGTGGCCGGGCCGATCGCCGGCGCGATGCTGGGCGACGGGTGGACCGGTCTGACGCTGGGCGTGCTGTTCGAGCTGTTCCAGTACGAGGTGCTGCCCGTGGGGGCCGCACGCTACCCGGAATACGGGCCGGCGACGGTCGCCGCCGTGAGCGCGGCACACGCCGCCGCGGGCACGCTCGGCCTCGGGCTCGGCGCCCTGGTGGGACTGATCACCGGGATGGCCGGCGGCCTGAGCCTGCATGCGGTGCGACGGCTCAACGCCCGGGCCGTGCGGCGCGCGACGGCCGCCCTGGAAGCGGGGGACGCCCGCGTGTTGGTGCGCTTGCACACCGCGGCGATCTTGCGCGATGCGGCACGCGCGGCGGTGGTGACCGCGCTCGGCCTGGGCCTGGCGCTGCTCGCCCGCACCTATCTGGCCGGCACGATCAGCCTGCGGGGTGTGCTGCTGCTCGATGTTGCCGCGGTCGGCTCCGCCCTCGCCGTGGGGACGGCCGGCACGCTGCGCCTGGTGGGTCGGGGGCCGGACCTGCGGTGGTTCGCCGCCGGCGTGGTGGGCGGCGCCGCGGTGGCGTGGCTCCGGTGAGCGCCGCGCCGCGCGCCCGCCCGGCCTTCGGCCGCAGCCTGCTCCGGCTGTTCACGGTGCAGGGTTCGTGGAACTACGAGCGCATGCAAGGGGTCGGCATGGGGGTCGCCGAGGAGCCGCTGCTGCGCGACCTGCGGGTGGCGGGCAACGGGGCTGCCTACCGGGCCGCCGTGGCGCGGGGGGCGCACTTCTTCAACGCGCATCCGTACCTCTGCGGCCTCGCGGTGGGCGCGGCGGCGCGGGCGGAGCACGAGGGCGTGCCGCCCGATCAGGTCGAGCGGCTGCGCACCGCGCTGTGCGGTCCCCTGGGCTCGCTCGGTGACCGCCTCGTGTGGGCCGGCTGGCTGCCGTTCACGTCGGGGCTGGCGCTCATCGCCGTGGCGCTCGGGCTCGGGCTCCCGGCGATCCTGGGGTTCCTGGTGGTCTTCAACGCGGGTCACGTGGCGCTGCGCTGGTGGGCGCTGCGCGCGGGGTGGACGCACGGTGTGCGCGTGGCGGTGGCGCTGCGCCAGCCGCTGCTGCAACGGGCCACGGCCGTGCTGGGGCCGGCCATGGCGTTCGTGGTGGGCGCCGCCCTCCCGCTCGTGGCGCAGTACTTGGGCAGCGGCTTCCTCGGCTGGTCGCGGGTGGCGCTCGCCGGCGTCGCAGCGTTCGGGTTCGCGCTGCTGTGGTGGTTGCGCGCCCGGCTCACCGGGGTGCGGCTCGGTCTGGTGTTGCTCGCCGTGGCGACGCTCGCGGGGTGGCTCTGGCCATGATCGAGCGCGCCGCGAAGATCGTGAATCCGCTGGGGATGCACGCGCGACCGGCGGCGGAGTTCGTCAAGCTCGCCAGCCGCTTCAAGGCCGCGGTCGAGGTCAAGAAGGACGATCTCACCGTGAATGGGAAGAGCATCATGGGCGTGATGATGCTCGCGGCGGAATGCGGGTCCTCGCTGATCATCAGGACCGACGGCGCGGACGCGGAGCAGGCGATGGAGGCGCTGCTCGCCCTCGTGGCCGACGGATTCCACGAGATGCACCTGACGGCGGAGGTACGAGAAGCGGAGATGCGCGAGGCGGAAGAGCGAGAGGACGAAGAGCGGCCATGAGCGATCGTCTGCTCAAGGGGATTGGAGTGTCCCCCGGCATCGCCGTCGGGCCGGCCGTCGTGGTGCGCTGGACCATGCCCGAGGTGCCCCACCGCGTGGTGCCCCGCTCGCGGGTGGAGAAGGAGGTCCGCCGGCTGCGGGCCGCGGTGCGCGACGTCAAGCGCTACCTCCAGGACCTGAGGGTCAAGGCCGAGGCCCGCGCCGGCGCGGACGAGGCGCGCATCTTCGACGCCCAGCTCCTGATGCTCGAGGACAAGGAGTTCCTCTCCGGCGTGGCCGATCTGATCCGCGAAAACCACCTCACCGCCGAAAAGGCGTTCGAGTTCAAGGCCCTGGAGGTGCGCGACCTGTGGACCGCCACCGGAAACCCGCGCCTGAAAGACCGGCTCGCCGACTTCTCGGGCGTGACGATCCGGGTGCTCGAGCACCTGATGCATCGCGGCTCGGACGAGCTGTGGGAGGAGATCACGGATCCCTCGGTCGTGGTGGCGCGCGAGCTCGGACCGGGCCTCACGGTCCAGCTCGACCGCGAGCACGTCGTCGGGCTCGTGAGCGAGGAAGGCACTCGGACGTCGCACGCGGCGATCCTGGCGCACTCCATCGGCATCCCCGCGGTGTTCGGCGTCACCGGCGCCATGGAGCGCATCGAGCCCGGCACGATGCTCGTGATGGACGGGACGCGCGGCACGGTGCTGCTCGATCCCACTCCGGCCGAGATCGCCGAAGCCCGCGGGCGGGAGCGGCGCCGGCGCGAGCTGGCGACCCAGCTCGACGAGGTCGCCTCGCAGCCCGCGGTCACGACCGACGGCGTGCGCATCGTGCTGCGGGGCAACGTCGACCTTCCCGACGAGATCAAGGCCGCGCAGGAGCATCGCGCCGAAGGTGTCGGCCTGCTGCGCACCGAGTTTCTGATCACGAGTCACACGACGCTGCCGAGCGAAGACGAGCAAACGGCCTACTTCCGGCGCGTGAGCGAGGCGTTCCCGGGCTACCCGGTGGTGGTCCGCACCTACGACCTGGGCGGCGACAAGCTGCCCGGCGCGTTCCGCATGCTGGCGGAGACCAATCCTCAGCTCGGCTGGCGCGCCATTCGCGTGTGTCTCGATCGGCCGGAGATCTTCCATGCCCAGGTGCGGGCGGCGCTGCGGGCGGCGGCCCACGGCCAGATCCACCTGATGATCCCGCTGGTGACGCGGCTCGACGAAGTGGACCGGACGCGCGAGATCGTCGCGCTGGAGGCGAAGCGGCTCGCCGCCGAGGGGATCGAAGCCGCCGCGACGCTCCCGCTGGGCGTGATGGTCGAGACGCCGGCCGCCGCGGTGATCGCCGACCGGCTGGCCGAGGCGTCGGATTTCCTGAGCGTCGGCACCAACGATCTCACCCAGTACACGCTGGTCGTGGACCGCGGCAACGCGCGGCTCGCCGACCGCTTCAATCCCCACGACCCGAGCGTGGTGCGGCTGCTCAAGATGGTGGCCGATGCCGCGCGCGCCGCCGGCAAGCCGGCGAGCGTGTGCGGCGAGATGGCGTCGGAGCCGCTGTCCGCGTTCCTGCTGCTCGGGCTCGGCTACGACACGCTCTCGGTCGCGCCGCCGAAATTGACGATCGTGAAATGGATGGCGCGGCAGGTGAGCGTGGCGCGCGCGCGGGTCGCGGCCGAGCAGGCGCTCACCGCGCGCACCGCCGACGCGGTGCTCGACCTGCTGCGTTTGGCGCTCGCCGAAGCGGTCGACCTGAAGCTGCTCGACCCCGACGCCCGGTTGCCGGGCGGGCGGCGTGCCGCTAGCTTGAACGTCTAAACCCGCGTGGGATCGACAGATGCCAGCGCAGCGCCACGTTTTCACCTCCGAGTCGGTGACGGAAGGCCATCCCGACAAGATCGCCGATCAGATTTCGGATGCCGTCCTGGACGCCATCATCGCGAAGGACCCCGCCGCCCGCGTCGCGTGCGAGACGCTCGTGACGACGGGCATGGCCGTGGTCGCGGGCGAGATCACCACGTCCACCTACGTCCACATCCCCGACATCGTGCGGGGCACGATCAGCGCGATCGGCTACACCGACGCGAGCTTCGGGTTCGACGCCCAGACCTGCGCCATCCTCACCACGATCGACCGCCAATCCGGCGACATCGCGCTGGGCGTGGACCGGGGCGGAGCGGGTGACCAGGGAATGATGTTCGGCTACGCGTCGGACGAAACGCCCTCGCTCATGCCGCTGCCGATCGTGCTGGCACATCGCCTGGCCGAGCGGCTCGCGACGGTGCGCAAGGCGGGTGATCTCGCGTGGCTCCGGCCCGACGGCAAGACGCAGGTGAGCGTGGTGTACGAGGGCACCCGGCCGGTCGGCGTCGGCAAGGTGGTGGTCTCGACGCAGCATTCGGACAAGATCGACAACAGCGAGCTGCGCGAGGGGGTGATTGCGCTGGTGGTGCGACCGGTGCTGGCCGACGCGGGATTCGAGGTGCGGGAGCCCGATGTCCTGGTGAACCCGACCGGCCGCTTCGTGGTCGGCGGTCCCCAGGGAGACGCCGGCCTCACTGGGCGCAAGATCATCGTGGACACCTACGGCGGCATGGCCCGCCACGGCGGCGGGGCGTTCAGCGGCAAGGATCCCTCCAAGGTCGACCGGTCGGCCGCCTACGCGATGCGCTGGGTGGCGAAGAACGTCGTCGCGGCCAAGCTGGCGCAGCGCTGCGAGGCGCAAGTAGCCTACGCCATCGGGGTCGCCCAGCCGGTGTCCATCATGATCGACACGTTCCGCACCGGTGTCGTGCCGGACGAGGCGATCGAGGACGCCGTGCGGGAGGTGTTCGACCTGACGCCCCTCAGTCTCATCAAGGCGCTGAACCTACGCCACCCGATCTATCGCGCCACGGCCGCCTACGGTCATTTCGGCCGCGCGCCGGAGCGGCGCCGCTACGTGGATAAGGACGTGGACCGGGAAGTGGAGCTGTTCACCTGGGAGCACGCGAACCGCGTCGAGGATCTGCTACTTGCCGCGCAGCGTTCCAAGCACTACGCCAAGAAAGTGACCGCATGACGACGACGGCTGCGAGCGCGACCTCCGACATCAAGGACCCGAAACTCGCGGGCGAGGGCCGGCGCCGCACCGAGTGGGCGGAACGATCGATGCCGGTGCTGCGCCTCATCCGGGAACGCTTCACGCGGGAACGACCTCTGGCCGGGCGTCGCCTTTCCGCCTGCTTGCATGTCACGACCGAGACGGCGAACCTCGCCGTCACGCTCCAGGCCGGCGGCGCGGACGTGGCGCTGTGCGCCTCGAATCCCCTTTCCACGCAGGACGACGTCGCGGCCCACCTCGTGAAAGATCACGGCATCAAAGTGTTCGCGATCAAGGGCGAAGATCACGCCACCTATTACGAGCACATCCGGGCCGCCCTCGCACACCGGCCCGATGTGACCATGGACGACGGCGCCGACCTGGTCGGCGCGCTTCACATGATCGCGCTGAACCGGCTCGACGACCTGGCGCCGCCGGTGCGCCAATGGGTCGAGGGTCTGTCCGGAGCGGAGCGGCGGGCGCTGGTCACCGGCGTGGCGGGGTCGACCGAAGAGACCACCACCGGCGTCATCCGGCTCAAGGCGATGGCGCGCGACGGCGTGCTGCAGTTCCCGGTGATCGCCGTGAACGATTCCGACACCAAGCACCTGTTCGACAATCGCTACGGCACGGGCCAGTCGACGCTCGACGGTATCCTGCGCGCCACCAACGTGTTGGTCGCGGGGAGCACGATGGTAGTGGCGGGGTATGGGTGGTGCGGGCGGGGGTTCGCGCTGCGGGCGCGCGGCGCGGGCGCGAACGTCCTCGTGACGGAGATCGACCCGCTCAAGGCGCTCGAAGCCCAGATGGACGGGTATCGGGTCGTGCCGATGGCCGAAGCCGCGCGGGTGGGAGACGTGTTCGTCACATTGACCGGCAACATGCACGTGATCCGCGTGGAACACATGCGCGCCATGAAAGACGGGGCGATTCTCGCGAACTCGGGACACTTCAACGTCGAGATCGATCTCGACGGCCTGAAGCGGGCGGCCCAGGGCCCCACGCCGGCGCGCGAGTTCGTGGACGAGTGGCGCCTGGACGGCAAGCGTCTGTTCGTGCTGGCCGAGGGCCGGCTCATCAACCTGGCGGCCGCGGAAGGCCACCCGGCGAGCGTGATGGACATGTCGTTCGCGAACCAGGCGCTGGCGGCGGAGCATGTGGTGCGGCACGCCGCCGACCTCGGCAAGGACGTACACCGCATCCCGCGCGAGCTCGACGCCGAAATCGCCCGGTTGAAGCTCGCGGCCATGGGAGTCGCCATCGACACGCTCACGCCCGAGCAGCAGAAATATCTCGCATCGTGGGAGATGGGGACCTGAGCGCGAACGTCATCCAGGTTCGGGTCGCCCACCTGGGGCTCGATCGCACGACCAACACTCCCGTCGTCATTCTCCAGGAGCAGGAGGGGGAGCGGGTCCTCCCGATTTGGATCGGGCCCGCCGAAGCGAGCGCCATCGCGATGGAGCTGGCGGGGGTGAAGTTCGCCCGGCCGCTCACCCACGACCTGCTGAAGCAGGTGATCCTCGGCCTGGGTGCGGACCTGCGCAAGGTGATCATCACCCAGGTCAAGGAGAACACCTATTACGCCGAGCTGCACATCTATCGCGGCGACGCCGTGATCCAGATCGACGCCCGGCCGTCGGACTCGATCGCCGTGGCGCTGCGCCTCAAGGCGCCGATCTTCACGAGCGAGGGCTTGCTGGCGCTCACGTCGGTGGAGACGGGCGAGCCCGGCGGCGAGTCGGGCTCGGGGCCGCTCGATCCCGATGCCCTGAAGAACTACCTCCAGAACCTCGATCCCGAAGATTTCGGCAAGTTCACTCCCTAGCCTGGCGCTCCTCGCGCTGATCGGCGTGGGGGGAGCGACGGGTCTCGCAGCACAAGGCGTAGCCGTCGCGGGGCGGGTGCTGTACGGGCGCGCGGGACGGCCGCTCGCGCGCGCCCGGGTCGTGCTGCACCAGGTGTCCGTGAGCGGCGACGGCGGGCCGATCGACTCGACGCGCACCGACGCGCAGGGCCGCTACACCCTCACGATCCGCCGTCCCGACTCCACCGCGATGTACGTCGTGAGCAGTCGACACGCCGGCATCGCGTACTTTTCGGAACCCGTCGTGCCGGGCCGGCCGCTCCACGCTCTGTACGTCTTCGATACCAGCTCCGCGGGTCCCGCGGTGCGGGTCGCCCGCCGCCTGGTGACCGTGGCGAAGATCAAACGGGATGGCAGCCGGGACGTGCTCGAGCTGGTGGAGCTGGAAAACCCCGGAACGGTCACCCGGGTGGCCGCCGACACACTCCGGCCCGCCTGGGCCGGCGCCATTCCGGCCCCGGCGATCCAGTTTCAGGTCGGCAAGGGCGACGTGTCGCCTCAGGCGGTCGCCCTCCGGGGCGACTCGGTCGCCGTATTCGGCCCCATCCCGCCGGGCGAGCGTAAGCAGCTGAGCTACACCTACGTCCTGCCGGCGACCGCGCCCCGGTTCGACCTGCCGATCGACCAGCCGATCGCGGAGGTCGACCTGCTGCTCGAGGACACCGCGGCGGTGGTGCGTGCGGCGCGGCTCGACTCACTCGGCATCGAGCGCATCGAAGGGCGCCGCTTCGCGCGTTACCGCACGCCGGCGCTCGCCGCGGGCGCCGCGCTCGCGATCGTCTTCAGCGACCGGCCGCTCACGGCGGAGGCGCTGGTGCCGTTCGTCGTCGGGGTCGCGGCGCTCGCGCTCGGGATCGGGTTCGTGGTTGCGTTGCGACGGAAACCGCGATAGACTAACCGCGTCGTTACAAGCGAACGGGGATCCACGGAAGCCGGTGCGAATCCGGCGCGGCCCCGCCACTGTGACGGGCAGCTGTAGCGGCTCGACGCCACTGGGTGTGATCACCCGGGAAGGCGAGCCGCTCGCCCGAAGCCAGGAGACGTCTTCGTTCGCGCCACCTGTAGATCCCTCGCGGGAGGGATGGTGGCGCTGCGCACCAAGGCGCAGGCGCTAGCCCATCTCCGCTCCGTCGGGGGTGGGCCTTTTCGTTATGCGCCGCTGGTCCGTGCGCACCCACCTCGCGGGACTCCTCGCGCTCGCCCTCGCGGCGTGCACGCGGGGTGAGCGGGCGCCCGCCGGGGGCGGCCGCACCGTCACCGACGACGCCGGCCGTCCCGTGGCGCTCGCCGCGCCTGCCCGGCGCATCGTGTCGCTCTCGCCGTCGTTCACCGAGATCCTCTTCGCCGTGGGCGCGGGCAACCGCCTCGTCGGCCGGACCGCGTGGTGCGACTACCCGCCCGCGGCACTCGCCGTGCCGAGCGTGGGCGACGGCATGCCCCCGAACGTCGAGGCCGTGGCCGCCCGGCGGCCAGACCTCGTCTTGCTGTACCGCTCCGGCCCGAACGCCACAGCCGCTCAGCAGCTCGAGCGGCTCGGCATCCGGACGGTCCTCTTCGATCTCAACCGGCTCGAGGACCTGGGACCCGCGGCCCGCCGGTTGGGCGTGCTCACGGGTCGCAGAGCAGCGGGCGACTCGTTGGCGCGAGCCATGGACAGTCTCGTGTCCCAGGGCCCCGAGTCCCCGACCCCTGGGCCCAAGTCCCTCGTCTTTATCGTCTGGGACAACCCCCCGATTGTCATCGGGGCAGGGAGCTACCTCGACCAGCTCGCCGGGCTCGCCGGCGCCCGCAACGTGTTTCACGACATCCGCACGCCCTCGGCCCAGGTGTCGATCGAAACGATCGCGGCGCGGCAGCCCGACTTCATCGCCGTGTTGTCGGACACGGCGGCGCGGCCGCCCTACGCCGACCGCCCGGAATGGCGCGTCGTGGCGGCGGTGCGGCAGGGACGGTTCCTCTTTCTTCCGGGCCGGCTGTTCGGGCGACCCGGCCCCCGCGCCGCCGAGGCGGTCCGCGAGCTGCGGCGGCGTCTCGAGACCGCGCCGTGAAGTACGTCGTGCTGGCCGGTGCGGCCCTCGCGACCCTCGCCGCGGCGCTGCTCGTCGGGCCCGCGAACCTGCCCCTCGCGGACCTGCTCGGCTCGCCCATCGTCTGGCAGCTGCGGCTGCCCCGGGCGGTGTTGGCGTTCCTCGTGGGCGGGGCGCTCGGCGTCGCCGGCACGAGCCTGCAGGCGCTGGTGCGCAACCCGCTGGCGGACCCGTTCCTGCTCGGCCTCTCAGGCGGCGCCGGCCTGGGCGCGGTGGCCGCGATCGCGCTCCACGTCCCGGGCCCGTGGGCCCTCCCACTCGCGGCGTTCGTCGGGGCGGTGGGCGCGATGGCGCTGGTATATCGGCTCGGCCTCGTGGGAGGCGGCGAGCTCGACCCGCGCATCCTGCTGCTGGGCGGCGTGGCGGTCGGCGCGCTCGCTGGCGCGATCACCACGGCCATCGTCTCCCTCGCCGAAGCCACCGAGCTGCGGAACGCGTTCCTGTGGCTGTGGGGCGGGTTCTCCGGGGCGTCGTGGACCACGGTGCTCGTGATCCTCGCGTACGCGCCGCTCCCGCTCGGCGTCCTCGTCGCGACCGCGCGGCCGCTCGATCTGCTCGCCCTGGGCGAGGAGCCCGCGCAGTACCTCGGTGCGGATGTGCGGCGGCTTAAACAGCTCGTCTATCTGGCCGCCTCGCTCCTCACCGCCGCCGCGGTCGCCGTGGCGGGCGTGATCGGCTTCGTCGGACTGGTCGTGCCGCACGTCTGTCGCCTCGTGTGGGGGCGGCTGCATCGTACCTTGCTGCCGACGGCGTTTCTCACGGGCGGAATCCTGCTC
>QHUT01000038.1 GCA_003222055.1 Gemmatimonadota bacterium | reverse complement strand
CTCGGGCTGCCGCAGGTCGGCGACAAGATCGGTTGCTACCGCTACCAGCGCTTCCCTGACAATGTCGCGTTGACCAAGGATCTGACGGTGGCGATGTGCGTCGACATTGGCCTGTTAACTCACGCGCAGGCGGATCGCCTCCAGATCTTCCGGTTCGATCCGACGGAAGAGGGGGGTACGGCCACGGCACTCCAGAACGCCCCGGCTGCCTTCCTCCCGTGCGAGACCACCCGGTTTGGGCTCGTGCCACGACTCCTTAACGACATCGCTGCGCTGGTCGGCCCGCGCCCCCTCCACGCCGCTACGGCGGTCTCGCTCATCCACATCGGCGTCGGCGGCTTGTGTGGAGCGAGCAGATGCCTTAGCAGCCCCATTTTCACGTGGGGGCTGCTTGCGGACATGACGATCAACGACGGGAACAACCAGACGGTGGGCCCGGCCAGCACGCTCCCGACCGCGCCGTCGGTCATCGTGAAGGACTCAGGGGGCGGCGCAGTCGCCGGGGCCACGGTCACCTTCTCGGTGGCATCCGGCAACGGCTCGATTACCGGGGCCGTCGACACGACCGGAGCGGACGGAATAGCGCGCCTGGGCAGTTGGACGCTGCCCTCCGCGCCGGGGACTTACTCCCTGACGGCGACGTTGCCGGGCGCGGGCGGGAGCCCTCAAACCTTCACGGCGACGCGCATCCCGGTCGGCATTGCCAGCGCCAGCGTGAGCCCGACAACACTGCCGATCGGCGGTCTCGAGGGCACGGCAACCGTGAGCGTAACTAACGGGACCGGTGCGCCGGCTTCTGGACTGGTTGTGCAGGGATACATTCTCCAGGGGGCGGGCGAGTCCGCAGCGCGCCGCTTCGGCGGGACGAGCCTCCAAGCCACCGGAGATCCGTTCACGTGCGCCTCGGACACCTGTACTCTGCCGGGGTTCAACTTCAGTGCGAACGGCGCTGGAACCGGAACGTTGGTCTGCGGCAGCGCTTCCGCGGAGTTCGATCTCATGCAAGGCGAGACATTGTTGCAGACGTTTACCATCCCCATCACGCTCTCTAGCGCGGGCCCATGTCCGTGACGTAGCCGGGGGTGGAGAAGTTCGGCTCAAAGGGCGGCTCCTCTGCGGAGCCGCCCTTCTCGTTTACGCCCCGGGCGTAAAGCCGCTACCTTCTCCCCGTGCGTCCCTCCACCCTCGGCATCATCGGCCTCGGCGCGATCGGCGGCTCGCTCGCGCCGCCGAGCTCCTGGTGCTCGCCGCGCCGCCCGCCGCCAACCTGGCGCTGCTCGACACACTGCAACCGCACGTCCCCGCCGGCGCGGTGATGACCGACGTCGGCTCGGTGAAGCGGGCGATCGTGGCGCGGGCCCAGGAGGTGGGGCTCGGATCGTGCTTCGCCGGCGGCCACCCTCTCGCCGGCACCCACGCCCGCGGCTTCGGCGCCGCCCGGCTCGGCTTGTTCAGGGACGCCGTCGTCTACATCACCCCGACGCGCGACGGCGACGGCGCGGCCCGCGAGATCGCACACTTCTGGGAGAGCGTGCTCGAGGCCCACCCCGTGATGATCGATGCCGCGCAACACGACTGCCAGCTCGCCCTCACGAGTCATCTGCCGCAGGCCGTCGCCTCGCTGCTCGCCCATTACCTGGCCGACGCGTCGCCGCCGGGGGCGACCTTCGGCCCCGGGGCCCGCGATGCCACGCGCCTCGCCGCGAGCGACGCCACGTTGTGGACCGAGATCTTCCTCATGAACCGGGATCAGCTGCTCCCGGCGCTCCGCGCCCTGGAGGAGCCGCTGGGTCAGTTGGAGCGGGCGCTCGAGGCGGGTGACGCGGCCGCCCTTACGACCTGGCTGACGCGGGCTGGCGACTGGCGCCGGAGACTCGACGCGTGAAGGTGCGGGGCACGGTGCGGCCGCCGGGCGACAAGAGCATTTCCCACCGCGCGCTGATGCTCGCGGCGCTGGCGGGGGGCGGCACGAGCGAGCTCGAGGGATTGCTCACCGGCGACGACGTGAAGAGTACCGCCCGCGTGCTGCGCGGTCTCGGCGCCGACATCTCCACCGTTCGCGAGGGCGCCACAGTCAAGGTCCACGTTTCCCGTTTCACGTCTCCCGTTTCCCGGCTTCATTGCGGCAATTCGGGCACGACCGCCCGCCTGATCCTCGGCATCCTGGCGGGCCAGAACTTCGCCGCCACCCTCACAGGGGACGCGTCGCTGCGCCGCCGCCCCATGCGACGCGTGATCGAGCCGCTGCGCACCATGGGGGCCGAGATCACCGAGCGCGGGGCCGATTCACTCCCGCTCACGATTCGCGGCGGCCGGCTGCACGCCCTGACCTACACGACGCCGGTGGCGAGCGCGCAGGTCAAGAGCGCCCTGCTCCTGGCGGGACTCACGGGGGGCGTGGCCGTCACGCTCCGCGAGCCGTATCGCTCGCGCGATCACACCGAGCGCCTGCTCGCCCACCTGGGTCTCGGCCTGCATGAGCGGGACGGGGCGATCGTGTTCGAGCCCCTTGCGCGCTCGGTGGTCCCGTCGTTCCAGCTGTCCGTCCCCGGCGACGTGTCTTCCGCGGCCTTTCTCGTGGGCGCGGCGGCGCTCGCCCAAGGCGGCGAGCTGGTGATCGAAAACGTCGGCGTGAACCCCACCCGCACGGGGTTTCTCGTGGTGCTCGCCCGCATGGGCGCCCGGGTGGAACGGGTGAATCTGCGCGATGCCGGAGGCGAGCCGGTGGCCGATCTCGTGGCACGGCCGGCGGCGCTGTCGGGCACCGAAGTCGCCGCGGCGGAGGTGCCGACGCTGGTGGACGAAGTGCCGATTCTCGCCGTGCTGGCCAGCCGGGCGGAAGGCGAAACGGTATTCCGCGAGGTGGGCGAGCTGCGGGTGAAGGAAAGCAACCGCCTCGAGCTGATCGCGGCCAACCTGCGCGCGCTGGGAGTCGAAGCCGAGGCGCGCGGCAACGACCTGTACGTGTGCGGCACGACCCGGCCCCCGCGCGGTCGGGTCGATACCGCGCGCGATCACCGCCTGGCCATGGCATTCGCGGTGCTCGGTACGGTGCCGGGGGCGGACGTTCGGCTCTCTGAACGGGCATCCGTGGCCATCAGCTATCCGCGGTTCTTCGCCGACCTACGGCGCATTCGGGAAACGGGAAAGGGGAAGCGGGAAAGGTGACGCTGCGGGTCATCGCCATCGATGGCCCCGCCGCCTCGGGCAAGAGCTCGACTGCGGCTCTCGTCGCACGCCGGTTGGGGTGGGCGCATCTCGACTCGGGGGCGCTGTACCGGGCCGTGACGCTGGCGGTACTCGATAACCTCGGGGAAGAGGGACGAGGGAAGGGGGAGGGGTGGTCACCCCCGCGGATCGTCGCCCTTGCGGAGGACCTCCCGGTTCGCCTGGTCTTGGTGGACGACGGCTTTCGGCCCGCCGTCGCCGGCGTGGATGTGGAGGAAGCGATCCGCTCCGAGCGGGTGACGCATCACGTCTCCGCGATCGCCGCGATCCGCGAGGTCCGGAACTGGGTGAACGTGCAGCAGCGGGACGCCGTCGCCGGGGTCGCACGCGGGGTGGTGGTGGACGGTCGGGACATCGGGACGGTGGTGTTTCCGGACGCACCCGTGAAGGTGTTTCTCACGGCGAGCCCGGAGGAGCGGGCCCGCCGCCGGCTGGCCCAGCGGGGTTCCCGCATCGACCCGGCCGAGCTCGCCCGGGAGGCCCAGGCCCTGGCCGCGCGGGACCGTGCCGACTCCACCCGACCGGTGGCCCCGCTGCGGGCCGCGGCGGACGCCGTCCTGCTCGATACCACCGACCTGTCGCTCGAGCAACAGGCCGACCGCGTCGTGGCGCTGGCGCGGGAACGCTTCCCTGGGTAGGTTTTGCGGTTCCGCAAACCCCGGGCTTCGAGCCCGGGGTCAGGCCCAAACCCGCAACCGAACCGGTGTCTTGAATGTTGGTAGATACGGAAGACCTGCCCGAAAAACCCGATACGCCTTCCGCTGCTCAACGCTCTCACCTTCGCGTCCGCTCCGATCTCCACGAGGAATACTCGTCGGACGAAATCGCCAAGATGACGGAGTTGTACGAGGGGACGCTCTCCAACATCGAGGAGGGCGAGATCGTCAAGTCCAAGGTGCTGCGTGTGACCGATGCCGCCGTCATCCTCGACGTCGGCTTCAAGTCGGAAGGCGCGGTGCCGATCGACGAGTTCAAGGACCCCAAGTCGCTCAAGGAGGGGGACGAGATCGAGGTCTTCCTGGAGCACCTGGAGGACCAGGAAGGGGCGGTGGTCCTCTCCAAGAAGAAGGCCGACTTCATGCGGGTGTGGGAGCGGATCCGCGAGGCCCATGAGAAGGACGAAGCGGTATCGGGCACCCTGGTCAAGAAGATCAAGGGTGGGGTCGTGGTGGATCTGATGGGGGTGGACGCCTTCCTTCCGGGGAGCCAGATCGCGCTGCGGCGGGTGCCCAACATCGACGAGCTGCTGGGGCAGAGCTTCGAGTTCAAGATCATCAAGCTCAACAAGCG
>QHUT01000037.1 GCA_003222055.1 Gemmatimonadota bacterium | reverse complement strand
AGGGCCGCATAGTGGACCAGGCCACTCTCGACCCGCTTGAACACGTAGCCATAGCCCGGCAACGCCTGGATCGTGTCTCGACCGTAGCCAGTCCCGGGAGCCAGGTCGATCGACGTCAGGTCCGCCACGGGCGAGTTGGAATACAGCAGCAGTGAGTCTCCCGTGAACGCCGGGACAAACCAGAGCGTCGAGTCGCCCGGATCTACGAACACCGAGAAGTCGATGTCGGTCCGGTTCCCCGGCTGCACCAGCCCCAGCTCGCCCGCGTCGCCGTAGTGGTTGCCGTTGGCGTCGTTCCAGAACCGGAACCCCGCCGCCGGAGTATTCACGCCGACCGCCCACACGAGGACGTTGCGCGCATCGGGACGGGGGGTGTCCGTCCACACCCCCGCCCCCAGACTCTCGTAGCCCAGCGTGTCGACCGCCGAGACGTCGAAGCAGCGCGTCACGCCGTTTGGGAGCTGCGCCGCGAGAAACTCGTGCGAGACCGTCGTGCCCTCGAGGACCCAATTCATGCAGGAGTTCGACCCGGAAACATAGTCCGAGCTGTACACACGATACCACTTGAGGCGTGACAGGTTGGGTGTATCGTGCCAATCGACGTGGATCGCGCTGTCGAGCGAGATGCCCACCAGCGCTGATGGAGCGCCAGTCTGCAAGTACTCGTTGACCGTCACGATGTTGCTGAAATCGCTCTCGCCCCCGTTCACATCGACCGCGCTGACGGCATACTGGAGGTGCGGCACACCGTTGTCGTGAAACGTGTTCGAGCTGGTCTCGCCGCGCAGCTGGAACGAGCCCGACGTGCTCGCCCGCGAGTACACCCGGTAGCTCGCGAGATCGGAGCTCAGCACGTCGTCCCACACGAGCAGGATCCCGGCCGGCCTATTGGGATCGCCGCTCGCATCCAGTTGATAGCCAAGGTTCTGTGGCGGCGACAGAGAGCCGGAGATGTTCGTCGTATTGTTCTGGCATGCGATGCCCAGCAGACCAGCGACGGCCAGGATGTATCGCGACGAGCGCGGCATGAGAGCCTCGGGAAGCGGTTTGGCCGGTGTGACAGGCACGCGCCGTGCCGGAAGGTAAGTGGCGCATCATCGGCCACTTGCCGCGGGGGCGCCGGATGGCAGTGTCATCTGCAGGGGACGCCTAACGCGTGAGCGACTGCTGGTCGTAGTTGAACTTGATGTCGGGCTGGTCGAGCAGCGAAACGTAGAAACTGAACGCGAAACTGCCGGTGGGGCTCTTGGTGAACGAAAAGCTGGCGTGCCAGCGGTGCAGGTCCCGCTCCAGCTGAATGACGTGCATACCGAACTGCTGGGTGTCGAAATCGTAGCTCGAGTTCCAGGTGGCCGACCAGTGTGCAGTGGGCTGGAACGACAGGCGCAGCGTCATCTGCTGGCGTCCGCCCACCCCGCTTGCCAGGGGGATGCCGGCGAGGGCCGACGTGTCGATCGCCTGGGGCCGCGTGCGCGACCCAGTATACGACACGGAAAGATTGAATCCCGAGCCCGCCCCGCCGCCCGGAAGACCACCCGGCCCCACGAACCCCGTCCGACCGAATTGCCCCCCCGCAGGAGGTACGCCGGGCTGGCCCTCCGTGCCCGCCGGTGGCGTTGTGGCCGCCGGAGGCGCGTTGGAGGGTCCCTTGCCACCGAGGCCCAGCAGGCCCGCGATCCCGCGGATCGTGGCGGGCGTGATCGTAAAACTGGCCGTGATGTTCGTCAGAAACGGGTCGAACTTCGCGGTATCGGTGCCTACTTGGCCGTTCCACAGGTCGTGCGTGACACTGAAACTGAACCCCGGCAGCAGATCGGACGCGAGGGTGTTGTTCAGCGTCTGTGTCTGCCAACCGGTGTGGCCCGGCTGCTTGGCCTGCTCGAAGTTGTACGACAACGAGCTGGTGTTGATGCTGAGCAGGCGGATCTTGCGCGACGCGGCCTGCGCGCTGGTATCCCCGGCGGGTGGCTTGAGCTTGGCTTCGAAATTCTGCGACAGGCCCAGGCTGATCGTCTGCTGCGGATCGCTGCGCGCCCGGAAGTTGCGCCCGGTGGGGTCGACGGCGTGCGCGAACTCGTCGGACACCTGGGACCCAGGCGCGTAGGCGTAGCTCACGGTCGGCGACACGGAGTGGCGGATCCGCGCGATGGGGCCGATCCCCGGGAAGAAACCGAAAAACGTGGGCGAGAGACCGGCGCTGAACTGCAGGCGCTTGCCCTGCTGCACCCATTGGCCTCCCGTGAACTGGTTGCGGACGCGAAAGGCGCCCTGCGACGTCTGGTTGACGATCGCGATCCCGGGCTGGAGCTTCCACGTCCCCGTGAAGAGCGACGGCAGGTTGATGCCGGTCTGCCAGTCGACCGTCGTGCTGAACGTCTGATAATAGACCACGCGGCGCTCCCCGCCCTGGGCCGTCGAGTCGAGGATGAGGAATTCCTGGCGCGCGTTGCTGATGGCGTCGTTCATCACGAAGCTGTTGTTCCAGGTCCAACGCCCCACCCGCAGCGGGGTCTGAAAGCTGAGGCCCGTCTGGCGGGAATCGGCGAACAGCGTATCCAGCTTTCCCCCAGGCAGGAGCACCGGCGTCTCGAGCTGGTTGAACGTCTGCTGGTTCTGGTACGAAAAGCCGGGAGACCACGTGACGTCCGGGGTGATGTTCACCGGCGACGGCGTCAGGCTCACGCTTGGGAAGGTCTGTGTGACCAACCCGCTCCCGATCTCCTGGCGCCGGCTGCCGCCGATGTTGAGCGTCCCCCAGTCGAACTGCTTGTTGAAGCTCATCTGAGAGCCGAGGCTGGCCGTAGCGAGGTAGGGGTTGACTGTATTGTTCTGGATCACGCTCGTGCTCGTCGCATAGTCGACACTCGCGTTGAAACTGGTGCGCGAGGAGAAGCTCTGCTGGTGCTGCCAGCCGAGCCGGATCGAGCTGCCCGGGAAGTCGAGCTGAGCGTAGCGCTCGAATGACAGACCGCCGTTGATGAAGTGGTCGAGCCAGCGGTAGCGCGTCTGCCCCTTGATCGCCAGGTAGCGGTCGGCGTACCAGTCTCCCGACACCAGAAAGTCCATGTAGTCGTTGATCACGAAGTAGTAGCCGAGGTTCGCCACGTGGCGCTGGTAGCGGCGCGTGGGACGCACGATGTCGCTAAGCCCGAAGCGCGGCACCAGGATGCCGCTGCGACGCCCCCGGCGTACGTCCTGAAAGATGAACGGCAGCCACATGATCGGAACGTCGTGGATGTACAGCACCGCGGGGCGCGCCACCATCACGTTCTTGTTGAGCCACTTCATCTGACCGGTGGCGAAGTGGTAGTCGGGAACGGGGTTGTCGTCCGACGTGATCTCGCTGTTGGCGCCGTACAGGCGGGTGGAGCCCGAATCCACGGCGAGGTCTCCCCGCACCAACCAGTGCGCCGCACCCTGCTGAAAATCGGTGAGCGCGTTGTGCACGGTGCCGCGCTTGACGCAGGTGTCGTACGCCATGCCCTCGCCCACGAGCACCGTGGCTTGATCGAACAGCTTGGGCTCTCCCACGGCGTCGAGGCGGCAGCTCTGCCGGCGGTACCGGATCGAGTCGGACTCGACCTTGGTGCCCTCGCGCTCGACGTACGCCGTGCCGCGCAGGTGGATCGTCTCGGTGTCGCCCCCCTGCACGATCAGCGTGTCCGCCGTGTATTCCGTCAGACGGAATCCCTTGAGCTTCTTGAGGGAATCGATTACCGCATCGGAGGCGGGGAAGCTGCGGCTCGGGCCGGTGGGGAGGCCGAGCTTTCGGGCGGTCGCGGTGTCGAGCGCCCGGCCCTGCAGCGAGTCCGCGCCCGTGCGTGCCGTGTCCGGCCGTAGCGGCCGAAGGGGTGGCCGGAGGGGCGGGTTCTGCGCCCGGAGCGACCCGCCCAGGGCGAACAGCAGCACCAGGCCGAGAGCGGCGGCGCTCGCCGCCCCACCTCCGGCCCGCTGGCGTCGCAGCCGGCGTTTCTCGACGATCCAGGCGAACCAGATGCTCACTTCGTACAGGAGCCACAGGGGCACCATCATGAGCAGCATGGAGACCGCGTCCGGCGGGGCGAGCAGGGCGGCCGCTCCCGCCGACATGGCGATAGCATAGCGCCGGTGGCGGGCCAGGAACTGCGGCGTCACGAGACCGAGGATCGCGAGAATGACCACCACCAGGGGCAGCTCGGTGACGACGCCGAACGCGATGATCAACTGGGCGGCGAAGGCAAAGTACTTGTCCGCCGTGATGAGGGGATCGAAGACGTTCTGCTGGAAGCTGAGCAGCACGCCCAGCGCGCGGGGCAGCACCCACAGGTACGCGGCGGACGCGCCCGCGACAAACAGGACGGCCCCCGCGGACAGCGCCGGGATGATCAGGCGTCGCTCCCGCTCGTACAGCGCCGGCACCAGGAACGCCCAGGCCTGGTATCCGACCACGGGCGAGGCGAGCACCAGCCCGACCACGAAGGCGAACTTCAGCGTGATGAAGAACGGGTCGGTGGGACTGGTCACGCGTAGCTTGCCGCCGGGGATCAGCGGCTTGATCGGCTGAATGAGCAGGCCGATGACGTCGACGTGCTCGACGATCACCCAGCCCACCAACGTGCCGACCACGACCGCGAGCAGGCTGTAGAGAATGCGCCAGCGCAGCTCCTCGAGGTGGTCGAGGAACGGCATCTCGGCCCGGCTCTCGGGAGTATCAGGCACGACTCACGACCGGCCCCGCCGGGCTAGCGCCCCAGGCGTTGCAGCTTGTCGCGCGCGAGATTCGCCTCGTCGGAGCGGGGATAGCCCGCGATCACCCGAGCGTAGTAGGTCCGGGCGGCCGCCTTGTCGCCGCGCTGCTCGGCGAGGAGGCCCAGCTTGTACAGCGCCGAGGGAGCCCGCGGCGAATTGGGAAAGGTCTTCACGACCTGCTGATACACCGCGGCCGCCGAGTCCGCGCTCTCCCCCGCGAACGTTTCACCCACGTAGAACAGCGCGTC